>JAATFA010000131.1 GCA_015655445.1 Actinomycetales bacterium
ACAGCCCCAACATGACCCTCGTCGAGATCCGCGCGAAGTGCCGCAAGCTGCGGCAGCGGATCGGCCTCAAGATGGTCGTCATCGACTACCTCCAGCTCATGACCTCCGGCAAGAAGGTCGAGTCGCGGCAGCAGGAGGTGAGCGAGTTCTCGCGCGCCCTCAAGCTCCTCGCGAAGGAGCTCGAGGTGCCCGTCGTCGCGATCTCGCAGCTCAACCGCGGGCCCGAGCAGCGCGCCGACAAGAAGCCCGCGCTCTCCGACCTGCGCGAGTCCGGCTCGCTCGAGCAGGACGCCGACGTCGTCATCCTGCTCCACCGCGAGAGCGCCTACGAGAAGGACAACCCGCGGCAGGGCGAGGCCGACCTTATCATCGCCAAGCACCGCAACGGGCCCACGGACACGGTCACAGTCGGCTTCCACGGGCACTTCTCGCGCTTCGCGGACATGCCGGTCGTCTGAGGACGGCGGCGGCAGGTCCCCGACCGAGATGGGGCTCGGCCGACGCCGCGTGCCGGCGCCGTCCGCCGGGCACCGCCGGGCCGGATCGGGACGACCGGATCCGCTCCTCGCATGACCGCACATGCCCGCCGGCCGCGCGGACGCACGACGCGTCGCTCTCAGGCGCGCGCGCCTAGACTCGGGTGGTCCCCCGTTCGCGTCGAGGAAGGTCGCCGTGCCCGCTGAGGTCGCCTCTCGCACCGTACCGTGGTCGATCCCGATCGCGCGCGCCGTGCCCCTCCTCGTGCTGGGCGCCCTCGTGACGTTCTCCGCCGACCACACGAGCGAGTTCGGCCTGCTCTCGTTCGGCGGCTTCGCGGTCGTGTACGGCGTCGTGCTCGGGGTCGTCACGATCCGCGTCGCTGGCCGGGGCCTGCGGTCGGCGTACCTCGCGATCGCGGTCGTCTCGGTGCTCGCGGGCGCCGCGGCGCTCGGCGCGTACCGGGGCGACGTGCCCGTGCTCGTCTTCGTGGTGAGCGCGTGGGCGGTGCTCACGGGCGGTCTCGAGATCTACGCGGCCGTGCGCGGGCGCGGACGCGTGCAGGGCAGCCGAGACGGCTTCTTCGCCGGCGGTGCGACCCTCGCGCTCGCCGTCGTGCTCCTGCTGCTGCCGCCCGGCTACACCGAGCACTATCGCGGTATCGAGACGGACGACACGGGCAAGCTCGTCGCGGGCACGCTCACCGCGGCGATCGTCGCCGTGGGCGTCATCGGCGCGTACGCCGCGCTGCTCGGCGTCTACCTCGTCATCGGCGGCATCACGCTGCGCTGGGCCGCGCGTCCGGGCGGGGCGGGAGCGGCGATGCGGGGCGACCGTGCGGCGGCCGACCGCCTCGCCGCGGGATCCGGTGCGGCGCGGGACGAGGCCCGCCGGTGAGCACGCCCCCGCGCAAGCCCTCGCGCAAGGATCGCACCCGGCCGGCCGAGATCCTCGTGCTCTCGGCGATCCTCGCGGTCTTCGTGGGTCTCGTCGTGCTCATGTCCACGCGCGCGCTCGTGCTCTCCCTCGTCTTCTGCGGCGTGAGCTTCATCGTCGCGCTCGTCGTCTTCGCGATGCTCGCGCTCGCCTCGAACCCCAGGCAGGGCGGGGGCTCCGGCGGTGCGGGGTCGTCGGGCGCGCGGTCGTCGAGCGACGACACGACGTCGCACTAGGACCGGACGAGACGAGGGCGGCCGGCGGGGCGCACGCCTGTCCCGAGCGCCCCGCCGGCGTCAGGACGCGTCCGCGTCGCCCCCGGGCGCGCCGACCCCGTCGTCGAGGTGGTCGACGAGCGTGCTCGCGAGCCCCGTGTAGGTCGCGGGCGTGAGCGCGGCGAGGCGTGCCTTCGCCTCCGCCCCGATGTCGAGCCCCTCGACGAACGCGCGCAGGTCGGCCGCCTCCACGCGCCGTCCGCGCGTGAGCTCCTTGAGCATGGCGTACGGGTCGGCGATCCTGCTGCGGCCCGCGACGACCTCCGCACGGATGACCGTCTGGATCGCCTCCGCGAGAACCTCCTGGTTGGCGTCGAGGTCCGCGGCGAGACGGGCCTCGTCGACGGTCACCTCGGCGAGGCCGCGCTGGATGTTGTCGATCGCGAGCAGGCCGTGGCCGAAAGCGACGCCGATGTTGCGCTGCGTCGTCGAGTCGGTCAGGTCCCGCTGCAGGCGCGAGGTGACGAGCGTGCGCGAGAGCGAGCCGAGCAGCGCGTCGGCGATCTCGAGGTTCGCCTCCGCGTTCTCGAAGCGGATCGGGTTGACCTTGTGCGGCATCGTCGACGACCCCGTCGCCCCCGCCTGCGGGATCTGCGCGAGGTAGCCCATCGAGATGTAGGTCCAGATGTCGGTGCACAGGTTGTGCAGCACGCGTCCCGCGTGCGCCATCGCGTCGTAGAGCTCGGCCTGCCAGTCGTGCGGCTCGATCTGCGTCGTGAGGGGCGTCCACTCGAGCCCGAGCGAGGAGACGAACGCGCGCGCTACGCCGGGCCAGTCGACGTCGGGCGCTGCCGCGATGTGCGCGGAGAACGTGCCGGTCGCGCCGCTGAACTTGCCGGGCACGGGAACCGAGCGGATGCGCTCGGCGGGGCGGCGCAGGCGGTGGACGAAGACGGCGAGCTCCTTGCCGACCGTCGTCGGCGTCGCGGGCTGTCCGTGCGTGTGCGCGAGCATGGGGATCGTGCGCGTGCTCCGTGCCCAGTCGGCGAGCGTCGCGACGAGCGTGTCGAACCGGGGCAGCCACACGCGCGTGAGGGCGTCCCGCACGGTGAGGGCGTAGGCGAGGTTGTTGATGTCCTCGCTCGTGCACGCGAAGTGCGTGAGCTCGGCGATCCGGTCCAGGCCGAGCGAGCCGAGTCGTCGTCGCACGAGGTATTCGACGGCCTTGACGTCGTGGCGCGTCGTGCGCTCGAGCTCGGCGAGCTCCGCGATCTCGCGCTATCCGAAGTCGTCCGCGAGCGCGCGCAGTGCCGCCCGCTCGGGCTCGGCGAGCGGCGTCGTGCCGAAGAGTGAGCGGTCGGTGAGGCACAGGAGCCACTCGACCTCGACCCGCACGCGTGCGCGATTGAGCCCCGCCTCGGAGAGGTGCTCCCCGAGCTCGCCGACGGCCGCTCGGTAGCGTCCGTCGAGGGGGCTGAGGGGCTGCGGGGGCAACGGGGTCATGGTGCTCCTTGTCGGATGCCCGGCTCGATCTGCCGGAGGAGGGCGGCGCAGGCGTGCTCGATCGTCGCGAGCACGAGGTCGAACAGGCCCGCGTCGGAATAGTACGGGTCCGGGACCTCGCCCGCCTCGCCGTGCTCGGGATCGAAGGCGAGCAGCAGCCCCACCTTGGCCCGGTCCGTCTCGGTCGAGGCCCAGCTGCGCAGCGTGCGCTCCTGGCCGCGGTCGAAGACGACGACGAGGTCGAGGGAGGGGAACCAGTCGGCCTCGAACTGCTTGGCGCGGTGCCGCGATCCGTCGTATCCGCGCCGCGCGAGCGCCTCGAGGGCGCGACCGTCGCAGCGCTCGCCGACGTGCCAGTCGCCTGTGGCCGCGGAGGTCACGGCGAGCAGGGGATCGAGGCCGCGCCGGCGCGCGAGCTCGCGGAAGACCGTCTCGGCCATCGGCGACCGGCAGATGTTGCCCGTGCAGACGAAGCACAGGCGGAAGCGGGCCGCGGTGTCGAACGTCAGGTCGAGTGCCATGCCACGCATCCCATGCGACCCATTGTTCACCCCGACCCTCTCCTCCTCCACAGGGGTGGACGCCGGATCCTCCTCCCCTGGCCCGTCCCGAGCGCGCCGCGCGGCCCCCGTGACCGGCGATGCTGACGGGCGAGGGCGGACGCGGCCCGGCCGCGCGGCCCTCGACGACGCGAACGAGGCGGAGAGCGGAGGAAGCGGTGCAGGAGGGTGGATCATGATCGGCGTCCCGGACCCCACGAGTGCGCTGCAGGCGCAGCTGGCGGCGCTCGGCCGGGCGTGCGCGGAGATCGGCGAGGCGCGCGATCTCCTGCTCGCCGACCCGGGCGAATGGCACGGGCTCGCCCGGGAGGCGTTCGACGGAGCGCGCGGACGCGTCCGCGATGCGGTCGCGAGCGCCGGGGCGCACCTCGATGACGCCCAAGGGCACACGCGGCGAGCACTCGACACGGTCCTCGCCGCGGCCAGTGCCGGAACGGCGGGCGCGCGTGTCGGGTGACCTCGTGATCTCCGGCGGCGGCCAGGTGGGCGTCGCGAGCGACGATCTGTGGACGGAGCTCTCGCGCGTCGAGCGCGCGGCGCACGGCCTCGAGTCCGCGCGCCGCGAGCTCGCCGTCGCGAGCCGGCACGTCGGGGTGCACGGGCTCGTCGGGGTGCACGGGCTCGTGCAGGACGGCGCCCCCGGGAGCGCGGCGCGCGCGGAGCAGGACATGCGTGCGGGTGCGGCCGCGCTCGACTCGGCCGCGCGCGAGGCCTCCGCGCTCGCGATCGCGCTGAGGACGGCGATCGACGGCTACGGGCGCGCGGAGAGCCTCGCGCGGCGCGCGCTCGAGGGCGCGGAGGGGTGGCTCGTGCAGCGCATGGCGGCGCTGCTGCCCGTGCTGCTCGTGGAGGTCGCCCCGTGGCTCGGCGCGGTCGCGCTCGGCCTCGCGCTCGTCGCGGCCGTGCGTCCGGGCGGCGCGCGCGGCGTCGCCCGCGGGCTCGAGGACTGGGCGCTCGCGCACGGGCGCATCATCACGAGCCCGCTCGCGGCGACGATCGTGCGCTCGGTCGTGTCGAGCGCGGACGAGGGGATCGGCGCGAGCATGCGGGTTCCGCCGCCGATCGCGGCGGTCCTGGACCGGTACGGGCTCGGGGTGCCCGCCTCGGCGGCGTTCGTCGTGAGCGCCGCCCATGCGGTCGGCTGGTACGAGGAGACGCCCGTGCGCGTCGCCGCGCGGCGCCCGGTCGCCGCCTCCGCTCCCCCGGCGGGCTTCGCGGAGCGGTTCTCCCGCGTGCCCGAGGGCCCGGAGCAGGTGCGCGTCGAGCGCTACTCGGCGCCGGGGCGCCCCGACCGCTTCGAGGTCTACCTCGGCGGCACGAAGGACTTCTCTCCCGCGAGCGCCGACGAGCCGAACGACTCGACGAGCAACCTCGTCGCGATGTACGGGGACACCTCGGGAGCCGAGCGCGCCGCGCGGCAGGCGATGGCGGAGGCGGGCGTCACGAGCTCGAGCGAGGTCGTGTTCACCGGCTACTCGCAGGGCGGCCTCATCGCGGCGCGGCTCGCGGCATCCGGCGACTATGCCACGCAGGGGCTCGTCACGTACGGCGGTCCCACGGCGCACATCGCGGTGCCCGCCGACGTGCCCGTCGTCGAGGTCGAGCACACCGACGACCTCGTGCCGGCCGCTGCGGGCTTCCGCGAGTCGAGCGACGCAGTGCTCGTCGAGCGCGAGGCCTACGCCGGGCGCGCCGTGCCGGACGACGTGTGGTTCCCCGCGCACCGGCGCGACGCCTACGCGGAGACGGCGCAGCTCATGGACGGTGCGGGGGCGCCGCTGCTCGCGGACGCGCGCGATCGGCTGCGGGCGTTCACCGCGGACGCGACGACGGTGACCGCGACCGAGTACCTCACGGAGCGCGAGTGAGCGCCGCGACGCGAGGGCGCTCGGCGTCAGCGAGCGCGGACGAGCGGGCGCACGATGAGGCCGATGAGCCAGCTGAACACCGCGAGCACGAGAGCGCCGAGCACGCCCCACCAGAATCCGCCGACCTCGAGGCCGAAGCCGAGCAGGCTCGAGATCCACGCGACGAGCAGAAGCAGCAGGCCGTTGACGACGAGCGCGAGCAGCCCGAGCGTGAGCAGGTAGAGGGGGAACGCGATGATGCGCACGAGGTTGCCGACGACGCCGTTCACGATGCCGAAGATGAGCGCGACGATGAGGTAGGTGACGATCGTCTCGAGCGTGCCGGGCGGGGTGCCGGGCGCCGACCCGATGGGCGCGAACGCGACGACCTTCACGCCGGGCACGAGCAGCGTCGTGAGCCAGAGCGCGACCGCGTTGATGAGCAGTCGCACCAGGAGCCGGGCCATGGCTCCACTATGCCTGCGCGGGCATGGCGCCGCAACGGTTCTCGAGCCGCCCACGGCCGGGCTCTAGGCTGGACGCGTGTCCGAGCCACGCGTGCGACTGCGTCCCGAGATCGCGGCCCTCCCCGCCTACCGGCAGGGCCGCGCCGCCGCGCCCGAGGGATACAAGCTCTCCTCGAACGAGAACCCGTACGCACCACACCCGGCCGTGCTCGCCGCGATCGCGGATGTCGAGATCAATCGCTATCCGGAGGCCACGGCGCGTGCGCTCCGCGAGCGGCTCGCCGAGCGCCACGGGGTGACTCCCGAGCACGTGCAAGTCGGCGCGGGATCGGTGTCGCTCCTCGCCCAGTTCATCGCGGCGGCCGCGACCGTGGGCGACGAGGTCGTGCACGCCTGGCGCAGCTTCGAGGCCTACCCGTCCCTCGTCACGGTCGCGGGGGCGACGAGGGTGCAGATCCCGAACCTGCCGGACGGGCGGCACGACCTCGACGCGATGGCGGCCGCCGTCGGAGAGGCCACGCGCGTCGTGCTCGTGTGCTCGCCGAACAACCCCACCGGGCCGATCGTGACGCGCGACGAGCTCGCCGTCTTCCTCGACCGCGTGCCGCCGACCGTGCTCGTGCTGCTCGACGAGGCCTACCGCGAGTTCGTGACCGATCCCCGCGTGCCCGACGGGCTCGCGCTGCAGCGCGAGCACCCGAACCTCGTCGTGCTCCGCACGTTCTCGAAGGCCTACGGGCTCGCGGGGCTCCGGATCGGCTACGCGATCGGCGAGCAGTACCTCGTCGACGCCGCGCGGTCCACCGCGATCCCGCTGTCCGTCATCGAGCACGCGCAGCGCGCGGCCCTCGCGGCGCTCGACCACGAGCAGGAGCTCCTCGAGCGCGTCGCCGAGATCGCCGAGCGCCGCGATCGCGTGCGCGCGGCGCTCCTCGACCAGGGCTGGGCCGTCCCCGAGGCCCAGGGCAACTTCGTGTGGCTGCCCACGGGCGAGCGCACCGAGCATGCGGCCGAGGAGTTCGCCGCCGAAGGCCTCGTCGTGCGCGCCTTCCCGCCCGACGGCATCCGCATCACGATCGCCGAGGAGGAGTCGGTCGAGCACCTCGTGCGCATCGCCGGACGGCTCGCCCCCGCGCACCACTGAGCCGACCGGTCGCGAGAGCCACCGCCGCTCGCGTCGCCCGGCAGCGCGGTCAGCGGCACCAGCTGAGCTGGAAGCCGTCGAAGCTGCGGCGCACGAGGCCCGTGTCGAGGTCGACGAGGTTCGTCGTGACGGGAGAGAACGACGCGGCGCCCGGGTAGCCGTCGGGCCGCGCCGTGTCGGGCACGGTCTCGACCGCCGCGTACTGGCCGTTCGGCGAGACGCAGTAGTCCTGGATGCGCGTGCCGCTCGTCGGAGGCTCGTAGAGGGTGCGCGTGCGACCGCCCGAGGAGCGCACGAGGTAGGGCACGAACGTGCGGTCGTCGGTCGTCCGGACGAGCTCCTGCACATAGTCGCCCGCCGCGCCGAGCACGACGAGCTTGCCCGGGTAGACGATGCCACGCTCGGGCGGCGCTGCGAGCCGGAGCGGCGCGACGGCGCCGGAGGAGAGGTCGATCGTCGACTGCCCGGCGGGGTCGGTCACGATCGCGCGCGTCGTGCCGGGCACGAATCCGTCGAGCTCCGCGTGCGCGCCGAGGGGAGTGAGCGGCCCGCTCGCCAGCACATCCGTGAGGAAGAGCGACTGGTCGTAGGCCTGCGCGACGAGCGAGCTCGTGCCCGGCACGAACTCCCAGTCCATGACCTGCAGGGGCGCGCCGTCCAGCCCCGCGACCGGACGCGGCACGCCCGTGCCGAGTGCGAGGTCGTAGACGTAGAGGGCGTTGTCGACCGCGGGACTGCTCGTCGTCGCGTCGCCCGTGAGCGCGAAGCCGAGAAGGTCGTTCGCGGGGGACGCCGCGATCATGTCCACGTGCGCGTGGGACGGCAGCAGAAGCTCCTGGGGCGCGCCGCCGTCGAGGGGTGCGAGGGAGAGGGCGTCCGTGCCGTCGGCGGCGATCGTGACGACCGCGAGCGCGGTCGGGAGCGCGACGTACTCCTGGATGCGCGGCGCGCCGAAGACCACGGCGCCCGCCTCCGTGCCGGTGAGGGAGGCGCGGCGGATCGTGTCCGGCTCCTTCGTGCCGTCGGGCGCGACCCGGTCGTCGCGGTGGAGCACGTAGAGGTCGACCCCCGGCGTGCGCACGTCGTACTCGAGGGTCGAGGAGGCGCCGCCGAAGGCCCCGCGCACGTCGCGCACCTGCACCGTGTAGCGCGCGTCGTAGCGCAGGATGCCCGTGAACGTGATCGTGATCGCCGCCTCCGTCGACGTGACGGTCGCGTCCGCCGCGGGCCGGACGACGAGCTGTCGCGCGGCGACGGGCGCGAGCTGCTGGTTCGCGTGCAGCACGAGGCGCTGGCCGGCGCGGGAGACCGCCCCCGCCGGGTCGAACTCGACCGACTCGACGCGCGGCCCGCGCAGGGTGCCCGCGACGCCGAGCAGCGCCGCCGCGACGGCGAGCGCGGCGATCGTCGCCGCGAGCGTGCGGGCGAACCGCCGCGCCGCGCGTCGCTGCGCGCGCGGACGCTCGGGGTCGGCGCTCGCCCGGCCCGGGTCAGTACTCATACGGCTGGGCCGGCTGCGACGTGGGCCGCACGTCGGAGGGGACGAGCGCGATCGCCTGGTCGCTCGAGACGCTCGGGTTGGTCGCGAACCCGCCGGTCACCTGCACCCACTCGTTGACGGAGAGGTGCGCGGACCACCCGGGCTGGTAGACGGCCACGCCGATCGGCTGCGCGTCGACCGCGCAGCACGTGATGACGAAGCGCGTGAGGAAGAAGTCGTTCTTCGGATCGGAGGGGTCGGGGGTCACGAAGCCGACGAGCGTGACCTTCTTGCCCGCGAAGAAGTCCGGCTGCTCCCCCTGCCGGATGAGGGAGGCCCAGTCCTTGACGGTGAAGCTCGCGTAGTCGCCGCCGACGAGCTCGGGGGTCGTGCTCGAGGCGAGCGAGCCCGCTGCCGCGTTCACGGTGCGCTGCTGCGCGGTCGCGGAGCTGAGGGTCGTGGGCGGGAGCACGAGCAGTCCGACGACGGCCGCGACGACGAGCGCGAGCGTGCCCGTCGCGCGCAGCGCGCGGAGCGCGCGCCGGGGCGTCGCGGGGTCGTCCGCCTCGTCGTCGTGGCCGTCGTGCCCGGCCGCCGCGTCCGCCGGGCCCGCCGCGGGCCGTGCCGCGTCGAGCACGAGCCACGCGAGCACGAGCGCTCCCGCGAGCACGGCCATGACGACCGTGAAGACGACGTAGCGGGGGTGGATGTAGAGCTCGAGGTGTCCCGTCAGGCCGAGCCAGACGGTCGCGACGACGCCCGTGAGGGTGAGCAGGACGCCCTGCCACCGGGCGAGCAGGCGGCTAGGCAAGGTGGTTCACCGCCAGCCCGAGCACGGCGCACCCGAGCGCGACGACGACGCCGAGCGCGGCGATCGTGCGCCAGCGGAAGGTCGTGCGGATGAGCGCGACCATCTTGACGTCGATCATCGCCCCGAAGGTGAGGAACGCGACGATCGCGCCGGGCATGAACGTCGCGCCGAAGGAGAGGATGAAGAACGCGTCGACGTTCGAGCACACGGCGACGACGAACGCGAGCGCCATGAGCGCGAGCACCGACCACAGCGGGTTGCCGCCGAGCGTCACGAGCACCTGGCGCGAGACGAGCACCTGGATGCCTGCCGCGACGGCGGCGCCGACGAAGAGGGCCGGCAGCACCGACGCGGTCTCCTCGGCGAACCCGTGCGCCATCCGGCGCATGCGGCCGCCGCGGTGCGCGGCGTGCCCTTCCACGGCGCACGCCTGGGCGAAGGAGGGCGTGAGCAGGCTCATGGGGTCGGGATGACGGCTGAAGAGCCATCCGACGAGGTTCGCGATGAGGAACCCGCCGACGACGCGCGCGACGAGGATGCCGCCGCCGAAGTGGAACGCCGTGTACGTCGTGACGATCGTGATGGGGTTGACGATGGGCGCGGCGAGCAGGAACGTCATCGCCTCGTCGACGCGCAGGCGGCCGAGCACGAGGCCGCGCGCGAGCGGCACGTTGCCGCACTCGCACACGGGCAGGAGCACGCCGAGCAGGGAGACGAGCACGCGTCGTGGGAGGCGACGACGCGGCAGCCGGCGTACGAGGAAGTCGGCGGGGAGCAGGATCTGCACGCCGAGCGAGAGAAGGATGCCGAGCACGACGAAGGGCAGGGACTCGACGACGACGCTGATGGCGAGCGTCACGAAGTCGCCGAGCACGTGGCCGACCTCGAGCCGGGCGCCCGGCAGGCCGAGCCGGATCGCCACGAAGAGCGCGGCGATCCCGAGCCCGGCGGAGAGCGCGGCGCCGCGGCGGCCGGCGCGCACCGGGCGTGGGGGTGCCGGCGGCCGGAGCGCCGCGGCCGTGCGCGGGAGGGGAGCCGACACGATCCACATGGTAGCCAGCGCTCCCCGCGGGTCGCCGGAGGACGCCCGGTCGCGACGCTTTCGGCGAACACCCCCGCTCGTGCGCGGCGGATCGTGCGACACCGGTCGCGTCGCCGCCCGGGGGCATTAACATCGAGGCCATGAAGCGCAACACGTGGCAGCGGGAGGCGGTGAGGGAGGCGCTCGCGGAGGCGAGCGGCTTCGTCAGCGCGCAGACCCTCCACGCGCAGTTGCGCGACGCGGGCACGGGGATCGGCCTCGCGACCGTGTACCGCGCGCTCGCCGACCTCGCCGTGGAGGGCGAGGCCGACTCGCTGCAGCAGGAGGGCGAGAGCCTGTACCGCGCGTGCACGCCCGGCAGCCACCATCATCACCTCATCTGCCGCAATTGCGGCAAGACGGTCGAGATCGAGGCGGATGCGGTCGAGAGCTGGGCGCGCCAGGTCGCCTACGACAACGGCTTCGCGGAGGCGAGCCACGTCGTGGACCTGTTCGGGTACTGCGTCGACTGCTTCCGGATGCGCAAGAACAAGTGACGGGCGCCCGTCGCGCCTCCCGTCGCTTGCCTGACCGGCCGCGCTCGCGTATCCTCTAGAGGTTGGGCGTCTCGCGCCCTTCCCTGTGCGCCGTCCGCCCCGCTCTCGCGGGAACCGCGGGTCTCGGTGCGCCGACAAGTGATCTTGGGTGGGACGGTCGTCCCACGGTAGCCGACTGGAGGAACCATGGCAGCGGTCTGCCAGGTGACCGGAGCCACCCCCGGCTTCGGGCACAACATCTCGCACTCGCACCGGCGGACGAAGCGCCGGTTCGACCCGAACGTGCAGAAGAAGACGTACTACGTGCCTTCCCTGCGCCGCAACGTCACGCTCACCGTGAGCGCGCGGGGCATCAAGGTCATCGACGTGCGCGGCATCGAGGCGGTCGTGAAGGACATCCTCGCTCGCGGGGAGAAGATCTGATGGCCCGGCAGCAGGACATCCGCCCCATCATCAAGCTCCGTTCGACGGCGGGCACCGGGTACACGTACGTGACCCGCAAGAACCGCCGCAACGACCCCGACCGTCTCGTGCTCAAGAAGTACGACCCCATCGTGCGCAAGCACGTCGAGTTCCGCGAGGAGCGGTAACAGCATGGCCAAGAAGAGCAAGATCGTGCGCAACGAGCAGCGCCAGGTGATCGTCGACCGCTACGCGGCACGGCGCGTCGAGCTGAAGAAGGCGCTCATCGACCCGAACGGCACCGACGAGTCCCGCGCCGCCGCGCGCGTGGCCCTGCAGGCGCTTCCGCGGAACGCCTCGCCCGTGCGGCTGCGCAACCGCGACTCGATCGACGGACGCCCGCGCGGCGTGCTGCGCAAGTTCGGCATCTCGCGCGTTCGCTTCCGGGAGATGGCGCACCGCGGCGAATTGCCGGGCATCACGAAGTCCAGCTGGTAGTTTTTTCAGGCGGTTCGGCTGGCCTTCCGCTCAGTCGACCGTTGTCCAGGTACTAGGTCCGAGGAGGGCACAACATGAACCGCACCGAACTGGTCGCCGCTGTGGCGGCCGAGTCCGGCCAGAGCCAGGCCGCCGTGAACGGCGTCATCGACGCCTTCTTCTCGGTGATCTCGAAGTCCGTCGCCGAGGGCAACAAGGTCACGATCCCCGGGTACCTCGCCGTCGAGCGCACCCACCGCGCCGCGCGCACGGGCCGCAACCCGCAGACGGGCGAGACGATCTCGATCGCCGCGAGCGATGGCGTGAAGGTGAGCGCGGGCAGCAAGCTCAAGGCGGCCGTCAAGTAGCGTTCGCGCAGCAGCGTCCGAGGGGTCCGGCATCGCCGGGCCCCTCGATTCGTCTTCGGGGCCGCCCGCGAGCGCCACTGCCTCGACCGGGAGGGCGGGTGGGACGGAGCCCATAGACTCCCGATATTCACGATCTGCCGGGAGGACGGATGGCGACCAGCAGGGATGTCGCTCGGCTGGCCGGTGTCTCCCAGGCGACCGTGTCGCGCGTCCTCACGTCCAGGGGAAAGGTCAGTGAGGCGACCCGCGCGAAGGTCGAGGCCGCGCAGGCCGCTCTCGGCTACGTGCCGCACGCGGGCGCTCAGGCGATGAAGACGCAGCGCACCCACAGTGTGGGCCTCGTCGTCGCCAACCTCATGAACCCGTTCTACTCGGAGCTGCTCGACGCGGTGACGCGCGAGCTGGATGCCGCGGGCTATCGCGTGCTCATCTGGAACGCGGAGTCGGCGAGCCGTCGGGAGGCGATCGCGGCGATCAACGAACGCGCGGTCGACGGTGTCCTCTTCAGCACGGCGACGGAGCGCCTGCTCGAGCTGCAGGCGGCGGTGGACAAGGGCCGGCCGATCGTGCTCATCAACCGCGACGTCCCTTTTCTCAAGTGCGACACCGTGACGAGCGCGAACTACGCGGGCGGGCGGCTCGTCGCCGACCTCATCGTCGGATCGGGCCGGAGGCGCATCGCGCACCTCGGCGGCCCGCAAGATGCGAGCACGTTCCGCAACCGCACGCACGGATTCCTCGAGTCGCTCGCGCGAGCCGGCGTCGTGGTGCCCGCGGACCGCATCGTGAAGGGACTCGTCACCCACGACGACAGCCAGGCCGCGATGCTCCGGCTGCTGGAGCGCGACGAGCCCCCGGACGCGATCTTCTGCGGGAACGACTACCTCGCCTACGGCGTCATGGACGCGCTGCGCATGCGCGGGATCGAGCCGGGAGAGGACTGCTGGGTGATCGGCTACGACGACATCGCACCTTCGGCGTGGAAGTCCTACGACCTCACGACCATCCGGCAGCCGACCCTGAGCATGGCGCGCGCGGGCGTCGCGATGCTGCTCGCGCGCATCGACGCGCCCCGCGCGCCCGCACAGCACCTCGAGTTCCCGTGCGAGCTCGTCGTCCGTGCGACGACGCCGGGGGTCGTGGCGCCTCCCTCGGAGCCCGGGGCGGCGTGACGCGCATCGCCCCGGTGCTCACTGCGCGGTCCAGCCGCCGTCGACGAGGAGCGTGTGGCCCGTGACGAGGTCCGCCTCCTGTGAGGCGAGGTAGAGGACCGCGTGCGCGACCTCCTCCGGGCTGCCGAGCCGGCCGATCGGGATCCGCTCGAGCACGGCCGCACCCGTCTCGGGATCGGTCGTCATCATCGCGCGGACCCCCGGTGTGTCGATGAACGTCGGCGCCACGCAGTTCACACGCACGCCGTGGGGTGCCCACTCCAGCGCGAGCACCTTCGTGAGCTGCACGACACCGCCCTTGCTCGAGCAGTACGCGGCGCGCTTGAGCCAGCCGACGCTGCCCATCTGCGATCCGATGAAGACGATGCGTCCCCCCTTGCCGCGCTCGATCATGCCCCTGCCGACCGCTTGGGCGAGGAAGAACGGCACCTTGAGGTTGAGCGTGTGCATCGCGTCCCAGGCCTCTTCCGTCGTGTCGAGGGCGAGCTGCGGGATGTTGCGCCCCGCGTTGTTCACGAGGATGTCGACGGCGGGCAGCCCGTCGAGCCGGTCGATGAGCGCTCGCGCGCCCTCCATGCTCGACAGGTCGGCCGGGAAGGGGATCGCGCGGCCGCCGTGCGCGGACGCGATCGCGGCCACCTCCTCGAGGTCGGCCTGCGTGCGCGAGACGAGCACGAGGTCCGCTCCCGCCGCGGCGAGCGCGAGCGCGATCGAGCGGCCGATGCCGCGTCCCGCTCCCGTGACGAGCGCGGTGCGCCCGTCGAGCCGGAACGGGGCCGTCATGCGCGCGCCCTCCGCGGCGGCGTGATCGCGCTCGTCGCGATGCTCGTCCAGGCGACGGGTGCGCCTGCTCGCGCCGCGGCCTCTTCCGGCGGGAGCGTCTCGTCCCACTCGGCGGCGATGAACCTGCGCCCGGTCACCGGCCGGGCGGCATCCGAGACGAGCCAGAGCAGCGGCGCGGCCATCACGTCGGGTTGGATCATCTCGCTCCTGTCGTAGCCGGCCTCGAGCGGCACGAGGGCCGTGTTGGTGACCCCGCCGGGGACGAGGACGTTCACGGTCACTCCTGTGTCGGCGAGGTTCTTGGCCATGATGGCGCTCATCGCCTCGAGCGCGGCCTTCGACGGTCCGTAGGTCGGACTGGTCGCGCCGATCATGGTGCCGAGGCTCGTCGTGACGTTGACGATGCGGCCCCACCCGCGCTCCATCATCTCGGGCGCGAAGGTGCGGGCGAGCGCGAGCGGCGCGACCGCGTGGATGGCGAGATAGAGCCGCCACTGGTCGTTCGTGACCTCCCAGAACCGGATGGGATCGTCCCAGTCCGGACGGATGACGCTCTGGCCGATGCCCGCGTTGTTGACGAGGATGTCGACGCGGCCGAAGCGGTCGTGCGCGGCGGCCGCGACGGCATCCGCTGCGCCGTCGTCGGCGAGGTCGACGGCGACCGTGAGCAGCGCGGGCGACGCGCTCGCCGCGTGCAGCGCGTCGAGGGCCGAGGCGTCCCTGTCCACGGCGACGATGGCGTGCCCGGCGTCCAGGAGCGCGCTCGTCATCGCCCGGCCCATCCCGGCGGCGCCGCCGGTCACGACGGCCACGCGGCCGGACGCGGAGTCGGCGGTCCCCGCGCTCATGCGCGCTCCAGCGTGTTGATGAGGAGCGTGGCGTCCCCGCGATGCCATCCGGAGGGCGAGGTGTACGGGTTGTCCGCCGTCGGCCAGCCCTTCCAGTACGTCGTGTTGACGGGCATGAGCAGGTTGTTGTCGAGCAGGGGGATGACGGGGAGCTCGTCGAGCAGGATCTCATAGGCCTGCGTGAACAGCCCGTCGTACTGCGGGTCCGTCGTCGGGAGTGCCGCCATCTGGGCCATCAGCTGGTCGTACTGCGGATTGCTCCAGCGGTACGGGTATTGCGCGATCTTGCCGGTCGGGGCGCTGTACTGGCTGCTGAAGGTCGTGAGCTCGTTCCAGGGGTCCATCGTGGGGTTCGCGAAGTCGCCCTCGAGGTAGGCGTCGGCCTCGCCGAGGTTGATCTGGCTCGTCTCGGTGGCGAGCTCCTTGTAGCCCGCGTCGAAGCCGGCCGCGCGCAGCTGTTGCGTGAGCAGGGGCATGTAGTTCTCGAAGTAGCCCGGGCGCGTGAGGATGACGATGCTGAACGGCTGGCCGTCCTTCGTCCAGACCCCGGAGCCGTTCTTGGCGTACCCCTTGGCCGTCATGATGGCGGCGCACTTGTCGACGGACGGGGCGTCGATCTCCTTCGCGGCGATGGAGTCCGCCATCATGTCGCGGTACTTCTGCAGCGAGTGGAACGGCGGGATGACCATCGTGTTCTTCGTCGTCTGGTTCGCGAAGCCGCGGGACACGAGCTGGTCGCGATCGATCGCGTAGTTGATCGCCTTGCGGATGTCCGGGTCGTCGTAGGGTGCCTTCGAGCAGTTGAAGCCGAGCTGGTTGACCCAGAAGTCCGGCCAGCCCCACAGACCCGACTTGTCGGAGGTGCGGACGATGAGCTTCGAGTTCTGGGCGAGAGCGGTCTTCGCGTTCGCGGGCGGGATGTTGTGCGTCGCGTCAACCTGGTTGGAGGTGAGCAGCTGGGTGAGCTTGTCGTTGCTGTAGAGCGGCAGCACGACGATCCGCTTCATCGCGGGAAGCCGGTGGAAGCCCGTCTTGGCGCCCCACCAGTCGTCGCGTCGCGTCCACACCTTCTGCTCCGCCGTCGAGTCGGTGAGCTTCCACGGCCCTGTCGTGATCGGCCAGCCCTTGGCGAGGTCGAAGTTCGTGAACGACGTCATGTCCTGCGACTTCCAGATGTGCGCGGGCACGATCGGGATGCCGACGTCGCCGTACCAGATGAGGTAGCCGCTCATGAACCGCGGGTTGCGTCCGCTCAGGTCGATGTGCACCGTGTGGTCGTCGACGGCCTGCACGTCCTTGACCCAGAGGTTGATGTCGTACGAGAAGGTGAGCGCCGGGGCGTTCTGCTTGAGCATCTGCAGGGTGAAGACCACGTCGTCCGCGGTGAACGGCTGGCCGTCGCTCCACGAGACGCCCTTGCGCAGGTGGATGTCGATCTGGTCGTAGCCGTCGTTGTACGCGTAGTCGGTCGCAAGGTAGGGGACGAGGCCGTCCTTCGCATCCGTGATCCAGGGCGGAGCGGAGACGGCGTCGGTCCACCACGGGTTGTAGAAGAACAGCGGCTCGAACGCGAACTGCCATCCGGTGCGGTTGGTCCCGAGCAGGTAGGGGTTGACCGCGGAGGTGTCCGAGAGCTGGTTGATGGTGTCGGCGACGCTCAGCACGAGCGTGTCCTGCCGGCTGCCGCCTCCGCCGGAGGCGCTCGTCGGCGTGCATGCGTCGAGCAGGGCGAGCGCGGCGCCCGAGAGCACGACTCCGCCGAGAAAGCGGCGGCGGGTGAGCCCTTCCAGCGGGCGATCGGTGGTGTCCATGGCTTCTCCTTGTGATGCGCCGCGGCGCGGTCAGTCGAGCGAGGCGAGCACGGCCGCGCAGTAGCCGACCGCGTACGCGAGCGAGATCTCGTGGTTGCGCTCCCCGAACGCGACGGGCAGATGCTCGGGGGCGATGGGGCCGTCGTAGCCGCGCTCGGCGAGGGCGCGGATGAGGATGTCCGGTCGTACCTGGCCGCTGCCCGGATAGACCTCGTCGACGGTCGAGTAGTCGCGCACGGGGCGGCCGGAGTCGTCGTGGATGACGACGTCGCGCACGTGCACGAGGAAGATCCGATCGATCAGCCGATCCATGGCGGCGTGCACGTCGGAACGGCTGAGGGCCATGCAGCCGAAGCAGAAGATCATGCCGTTCTGCGGCGCGGGGACCGCGTCGAACACCGACATGAAGTCGCTCGCCCCCCAGAGCCCAACCTCGGTCGGCCACGGCGAGTGGGTCGCGAGCCGCGTGCCCGTGTCCCGCGCGACGGCGCACGCACGCTCATAGAACGCGCAGTTCGCCTCGAACTGGCGCTTGCGCTCCTCATCGTCGGCCGCGTCGTCGAGGGGTGGGTGCAGCGTGACGGTCGAGATCCCGGCGCCTCCCGCGGCCTCGAGGTGGCGCGCGAAGCGATCGAACGAGGCGCGTCCCTCGGCGCTGTCCACGGTCCACAGTGGGTCGGGCTCGAGCACGGGCTCGAGCCCGATGATCTCGAGGGAGGCGTCATCGAACGGGGCGCGGTACGCCCTGAGCTCCTCGGCGGTGGGCCACCCCCGGTCGACCGCGGTGGGGATGGCCTTGGCCGTCTCCTGCAGGGTCGTGATGCCTACGTCGCGCGCGTATCGGATCCGCTCCTGCGGGTCCTCGGAGACCATGTGGGTGCGAAGGCATACCTTCATCTGCTTCTCCTCGCTCGTCGGTTCGTGCATGGACGCGCGGAGTTGAGCACGGGGACCCGGCCGGCGGGGGAGCGTGACGCGCTCCGGGAGGGCGCTCTGCTCGAGAGTGCAGGCGCTGCCGTTCTCGCTCCCAGCGGGACGGCGTCCCCTCGCCGGGAGCGACTCGTTCGGATCGTCCTTGATCATCTCTGCTCATCGACGCTCGGGCCGCGTCATGCCGCTCGCCCTCGCGCTGGGGCCCCAAGGTATACGTATGCATTGCTCCGCGCAAGGAGGAATTCCAAATTTTGATTGGGGTTGGAACGGCCCTTGTCATGCAATCTGTATACGTATACAGTGCTGCCCACTACGACGCTCCCGTCGATGACGAGGGAGGAACGGGCTTGGCCGAGGCCGGGCGCGAGCCACTCATCGTCGCGGGAACGACCCGTTCACGGTGAGGAGGAGCGATGGGCGACACGGTCGGAGTTGGGGTCTTCGGATGCGGAGGGGTGTCGGCGGCGCACTTCGCGGCGTACGCGGCCCACTCCCGCGCGCGACTCGTGGCGGCCGTCGACGTGTCGATCGAGCTCGCCCGGCGCGCGGCGGAGCGGTACGGCGCGGCGCGCTACTACGGGTCGGTGGAGGAGGCGCTCGCCGATCCCGAGATCGAGATGGCCGACCTCTGCCTGCCGCACGGCCTGCACGCGCCGGTCGGCATCCAGGCGATGGAGGCGGGCAAGCACGTGTTCGTCGAGAAGCCCATCGCGAACACTCTCGCCGAGGCGGACGCGATGATCTCCGCCGCCAAGGCGAACGGCGTGCTGCTCATGGTCGACCAGACGAAGCGGTACCAGAACCGGCATCGCCGTATCAAGGAGCTGCTCGACGCGGGCTGCGTCGGCACGCCCGTCCTCGTCAAGTCCTCCTATCTGCAGGACATCATCCCCGCGTGGCGCGCCATGCCCGAGGAGCGCAAGCGCACCTACTGGAAGCACGACGGCGTGATCTCGGGCATCGGCATCCACACGCTCGACCTGCTCCGCTGGCTCGTCGGGGAGATCAGCGAGGTCTACGCCGTGGCGTCGACAGGGACGCTCATCGAGCCGGACCGTCGCACAGAGGACACGGGCGTCGTCCTGCTGAGGTTCGCCAACGGCGCCGTCGGCGAGTCGACCGTCTCCTACGTCGCGAAGACGCCCGCGCTCGCTGCGGACTGGGACGCGATGCCTCTCGAGATCTACGGAACTGAAGGCGTCATCACGATGGACGCGGACGATCGGATCAGGGTGACCTCCGAGCGGCTGGGCCAGGTCGCCGGTGCGCGCACGGTGCAGGAGGTGCCCGTCGCGCCGCCGATCGGAGCGCCTGCCCTACCGCCGGAGGGCATGGCGGGCGCGATCGACCACTTCCTCGCGTGCCTGCTCGACGGTGGCGATCCGCTCACGGGCGGCGACGAGGCGCGGCGCTCACTCGAGGTCGTCGAAGCCGCCTACCGCTCCATTGCGGAGCACCGACCGGTCGCGCTGCCGCTCGCCTCGCCCGAGGCCACGCAGGCTGCGCCAGGACCCGTCGCGGAGCCCGCGGCATGACGGCCGGCTACGTGCTGCGGCGCGTGGGCGTCTTCTTCATCGTGCTCTGGGCCGCAGCGAGCATCAATTTCGTGCTGCCGAGGCTCGCGCCGGGCGATCCGGTGCGGAGCCGTCTCGCCGAGTCGCAGGTCACGGGCGTCATCAACCAGAGCGGTGTGAACGCGATGGTGAAGGCCTACGACCAGCAGTTCGGGCTCGACAAGCCGGTCTTCGTGCAGTACCTCCGCTATCTCTGGAACTGCCTGCACTTCGACTTCGGCTTCTCGATCGCGAGCTATCCGACGCGCGTCGCGGATCTCATCGGCGCGGCTATCCCCTGGACCGCTGTCCTTCTGCTCGTCTCGACCCTGATCGCGTTCGTCGCCGGAAGCCTGCTCGGCGCTCTCGCCGCGTGGCCGCGCGCTCCGCGCTGGGTGCGGTACATCTCCGTGCCGCTCATGGGCCTCTCCTCGGTCCCCTACTATCTCATCGGCCTCGTGCTCATCTACCTGTTCGCCGTGCTGCTGCCCATCTTCCCGAGCTCGGGAGGCTACTCGGTGGGGAGCGCGGTGGCCGTCGACGGCTCCTTCCTCGCGGACGCCGCAAGCCACTCGATCCTGCCCGCGCTCTCGATCGTCATCTCGGCGATCGGATTCTGGGCGCTCAGCATGCGCGGCATGATGGTCAGCACTTCGGGTGAGGACTTCATCACCTTCGCCGAGGCGAAGGGCTTGCGCGCGGCACGCATCTTCTTCCGCTACGGCGTGCGCAACGCGATCCTTCCCCAGGTCACGCACCTCGCGTTGTCCCTCGGCACGATCGTCTCCGGGTCGATCATCGTCGAGGTCGTCTTCGGCTACCCCGGGGTGGGCACGCTGCTGTTCAAGGCCGTCACGGGTCAGGACTACTTCGTCGTCTACGGCATCGTCTTCATCGTCGTGCTCGCGATCGCCTCGACGACTCTCGTCATCGACCTCGTCTACCCCTTGATCGATCCCCGCATCACGTACAGGAGGAGCTGACATGGTCGCGCTGACCACCTCCCTTCCGGCGCCGGCGCGCTCAGGCGTCCCCCGTCGCCGGCTCGTCGCAGCCTACCTGCGCCGGAACCCCCAGCTCGCGGTGGGCGTCGGCATGCTCGTGCTGCTCGCGCTGTTCGGCGTGGTGGGTCCGTACGTCGTCGACACGGCGCAGGCCGCTCCGAGCAGCGTCGTCGACAACGTGCCACCGTCCGCGGAGTACCCCTTCGGCACCGACGGGCAGGGCCGCAACCTCTTCGCGGCGCTCGTGGTCGGGGTGCCCCAGACGTTGTGGGTCGGCCTCGTCGCGGGCCTCATCGGCGTCGGCGTGGGAACGCTTCTCGGGTTCATCGCCGGCTTCTTCGGCGGCTTCGTCGACAACGTCATCCGCGTGATCGTCGACTCGCTCCTCACGATCCCCGCTCTGCTCATCCTCGTGTCCATCGCCTCGACGATCCGCGGGTTCATCACGGTGGACCTCATCGCCTTCGTCGTCGGGTCGCTCGCGTGGATGGGGCCGGCACGCAGCATCCGTGCGCAAGTGCTGAGCATGAGGGAGCGCTCGTACGTCGATGTCGCGCGCTTCTCCGGCCAGGGGCGCTGGGGCATCATCTTCCGCGAGCTCATGCCCAACATGCTGGCCTTCCTGCTGGCAGGCTTCGTGAGCTCGATCTCGGCAGCGGTCCTCGCCGACATCGGCCTCGAGGTGCTCGGGCTCGGCCCGCAGAACACCCCAACGGTAGGGATGACCATCTACTGGTCGATCTACTACGGAGCGATCCAGAGCGGCGAATGGTGGTGGTGGGGAGTGCCGAGCGTCATCCTCGCCTGGCTGTTCTTCGGGCTCTACTTCGCCTCCACCGGGCTCGACGAGCTCGCGAACCCCCGACGGAGGACCTCATGAGCGCCATCACTCCCGCGCCCGAGCATCGTGCCACCGCCTTCGGCGCCGACGTGCTGCACGTCGAGGACCTCCGGGTCGAGTACGTCACGTCGGCCGGGATCGCGACGGCCGTGGACGGGGTGAGCTTCACGGTCCGCGCGGGCGAGCGGCTCGGCCTGGTCGGCGAGTCCGGATCCGGCAAGTCGACGATCGCGACTGCGCTCATGCGACTGCTGAGGCCGCCCGCGCGCGTCGCCGGCGGGCGCATCGTCGTCGACGGAGTCGAGCTGCAGGGCCTGTCGGACGAGGCGATGCGCCGCATGCGCCTCGCGACGATCGCCCTCGTCGCCCAGGGCGCCATCAACTCCCTCAACCCCTCGGCTCGAGTGGAGGACCAGATCCTCGACGGGCTCGTGGACCACGGGCGCGCCGGTCGCCGCGAGCAGCGCCGACGCGTCGCCGAGGTGCTGCGCCAGGTCGGCCTGCGGCCGGAGGTCGCGCGGCTGTTCCCGCACCAGCTCAGCGGAGGCATGCGACAGCGTGTCTGCATCGCGATCGCGATCTCGCTGCGGCCGAAGGTGCTCGTCGCCGACGAGCCGACGAGCGCCCTCGACGTCGTCGTGCAGCACCAGGTCATGGAGACCTTCCGGGCGGTGCAGGACGACCTGGGGGCGGCGATGATCCTCATCGGTCATGACATCGGCCTCATGGCCCAGTTCGCGACGCGCGTAGGGATCATGTACGCCGGGCTGCTCGCCGAGATCGGGGAGACGAGGAAGATCTTCGGCAACCCCCTGCATCCCTACACGCGCTTGCTCATCGCGAGCATCACGACGATGGAGCGCAAGACGGAGCTGAAGGGCATTCCCGGGCTGCCGCCCTCCCTCATCGACCGCCCGACGGGATGTCCCTTCCGCGACCGCTGCCCGTTCGCGATGGAGCGGTGCGCGGTCGAGGAGCCGCTCCCCCGCCCCGTCGACGACCGCCTGGTCGCCTGCCATCTCTACTGATCGTGATCGTGGAAGGGAGGCTGCGGTGACGACGATCATCGAGGCCCGCAACGTGACGAAGCTCTTCGGCAACGGCAGGCTCCGTTCCGGCGGCGGAACGGTCGGCGTGGCCGACGTGAGCTTCACCGTGGACGACGAGAAGCCGACGATCACCGCGGTCGTCGGCGAGAGCGGATCGGGCAAGACGACGCTCGCGCGCCTGCTGCTCGGGCTCGCGGCTCCCACGACGGGAGAGGTGCTCTATCGCGGCAAGGACATGCGGCGGCTCACCCGGAGCGAGCGGCGGCGGTTCCTCGGCGACGTGCAGGTCGTCTTCCAGGACCCGTACGACACCTACAATCCCTTCTACCCGGTCGAGCACGCGCTGCAGCTCACCGTGCGCAAGTTCGGGCTCGCCTCGAGCGCGGCCGCGGCGCGCTCTCTCATCGACGAGGCCATGTCCGCCGTCGGCCTGCGCCCGGAGGCGACGCTCGGCAAGCGTCCGCACCAGCTCTCCGGGGGCCAGCGCCAGCGGCTCATGGTGGCTCGCGCGCTGCTGCTGCGGCCGAAGCTCATCGTCGCGGACGAGCCGGTGTCGATGGTCGACGCGTCGATGCGCGCGTCGATCCTCACGACCATCCGCGGGCTGCACGAGCGGTACGGGATCTCGGTCGTCTACATCACGCACGACCTGACCACCGCCTACCAGGTGAGCCACCAGATGATGGTGCTCTACAAGGGCGATGTCGTCGAGGCCGGGGACGTGGAGAGCGTCATCCGCGATCCGCAGCACCCCTACACACGCCTGCTCATCGACTCCGTGCCGAAGCCCGACCCGGACGAGCCGTGGGCGCTGGAGCGGCCCTCAGAGAAGGCGGCGCGGGTCACGCCGACGACGTGTCCCTTCGTGGACCGGTGCTCGCGCGCCATGGACGCGTGCTCGCAGGCCAAGCCGCCGCTCTTCCGCACGAGCTCCACGCGTGCGGTCGCGTGCTTCCTCTACGAGGACGCCCACCGCCTCGATCGCAGCGAGCTGAACACCGTGCTCACGGGCGCGCGTTGAGCGCCCCACGCCCACCATCCAGCATGAAGGACATCAGATGACCCTCTTCCTCGACCACGACGTGCACCCGCTGCGGGAGAACGGCCTCTTCATCGGTGGCGAATGGATCGCCCGCTCCGTCTCCGGGCGCTCCTTCGACGTGCGGAACCCGGCGACGGGCGCCGTGGTCGCGACCCTGCCGGACGGCGGCGCGCCCGAGACCGAGGAGGCCATCGAGCGCGCGGTCGAGGCGCAGCGCAGCTGGGGCACGACGACGGGTCCGTATCGCGCGCGCATCCTCGAGCGCGCGTTCGAGCTCATGGAGGAGCACGCGGACGGGCTCGCGCGCATCGTCACGCAGGAGCAGGGCAAGCCGCTCGCCGAGGCGATCGCCGAGGTCGGCTACGGCTCGTCCTTCCTGCACTGGTTCGCGGGGGAGGCCGAGCGCATCTACGGACGCACCGTGCCCGCGAGCCAGGAGAACAAGCGCATCCTCGTCATCCGCAACCCCGTCGGCGTCACGGGTGCGATCACGCCGTGGAACTTCCCGGTCGCGATGGTCACGCGCAAGGTCGCGCCCGCGCTCGCCGCCGGATGCACGGTCGTGCTCAAGCCCTCGGAGCTCACTCCGCTCTCCGCGCTCGCGGTCGCGAGCCTGCTCAAGGAGGCGGGACTGCCGAACGGCGTGCTCTCCGTCGTGTGCGGGCTCGACGCCGCCGCGATCGGCGACGTGATGCTCGATGACGGGCGTGTGCGCAAGATCACCTTCACCGGCTCCACGCGCGTGGGCAAGAGCCTCATCCGGCGCTCCGCCGACTCGGTCAAGCGCGTGTCGATGGAGCTCGGCGGGCAGGCGCCGTTCATCGTGTTCGCCGACGCGGATCTCGAGGCCGCGGCGGACGGGCTGCTCGCGGCCAAGATGCGCAACACCGGACAGTCGTGCATCGCCGCCAATCGCGTCTTCGTCGAGAGAGCGGTCGAGCGCGAGTTCACGCGCATGATCGCGGACCGCATGGGGCGCTTGCGGGTCGGAAACGGCCTCGACGACGCGGTCGACGTGGGACCGCTCATCAATGCCGCCGCCCTCGACAAGGTCGAGCGTCACGTCCGCGATGCGGTCGACCGTGGCGCCGAGCTCGTGCTCGGCAGCTCCCGCCTGCGGGAGGCGTTCTTCGAGCCGACCGTCATCGCGGGGGTCGACGACGGCATGCTCGTCGCGCGCGAGGAGACGTTCGGCCCGCTCGCCGCCGTGCTGCCGTTCGACACGGAGGACGAGGTCGTCGCTCGTGCGAACGGCACCGAGTACGGGCTCGCAGCCTATTACTACACGCGCGACGTCGGGCGCGTGATGCGGCTGGCCGACCGGCTCGAGTTCGGCATCCAGGGGGTGAACGACGGCTTCGTGTCGGTCGCGCAGGCTCCCTTCGGCGGCCTCAAGCATTCGGGCCTCGGGCGCGAGGGGGGATCGGAGGGCATCGAGGAGTTCTTGGAGACGAAGTACCTTTCGCTCGCCGTGTGACGCGCTCCCTCCCGTATACGTATACATTCGAGGGAGGGGCGTCCGGGGGCAGGAGAGGCATGCGATGGACAGGAACACTGCGCGGGAACGCCCGGGAGCCGTCGCCCTCAAGCGGCCGCGAGCGCCGCGCACGCACGCGAGCGACCCCGAGGTCGCGGCGAGCGTCGCGTCCATCATCGCGGACGTGCGGGAGCGCGGCGACGACGCGGTGCGCGAGTACGCGCTCCGCTTCGACCGAGACGAGTCCGTCGACTTCCGGATGAGCGACGAGGACATCGCCGCGGCCGTGAGCCGGGTCGCGGAGCAGACGCTCGAGGACATCCGGTTCGTTCAGGAGCAGGTGCGCGAGATGGCTCGCCATCAGCTCGAGAGTCTCTCCTCCTTCGAGATCGAGACGCTGCCCGGTGTCCGGCTCGGGCAGCGCAACGTGCCCGTCGACAGCGTCGGGGCCTACGTGCCGGGCGGCCGGTATCCGATGGTCGCGAGCGCCCACATGACGATCGCGACCGCGAAGGCGGCGGGCGTCGCGCGGGTCGTCGCCTGCACCCCGCGCAACCGGGGAGCCGTGCCCGACGCGACGATCGCCGCCATGCACCTCGCCGGCGCGGACGAGATCCACCTGCTCGGCGGCGTGCAGGCGCTCGCCGCGATGGCGCTCGGCACGCGGTCCATCCCGCGCGTCGACCTCATCGCAGGGCCCGGCAACGCGTTCGTCGCAGAGGCCAAGCGGCAGCTCTTCGGCGAGGTGGGCATCGACCTGCTCGCAGGGCCGACCGAGGTGCTCATCGTCGCCGACGGCACCGCGGACCCTCTCGTCGTCGCCGTCGACCTGCTCGCCCAGGCCGAGCATGGCCCCGACTCGCCCGCCGTGCTCGTGACGACGGACGAGGAGGTCGGCCGTTCCGTCATCGAGCACGTCGAGAGACTCCTGCCCGGGATGCCGACGAGGGAGAACGCGGAGGCCGCGTGGCGCGACCACGGCGAGGTGCAGCTCGTGGACTCGCTCGACGACGCGTGGGAGCTCGCCGACGCCTACGCGTTCGAGCACGTGCAGGTGTTGACCGCGAGCCCGCGCGACGCCCTCGTCCGCTTGCGCCACTACGGCGCGCTCTTCCTCGGCGAGGGCACGTGCGTGGCCTTCGGCGACAAGTCGATCGGCACGAACCACGTGCTCCCGACGCGCGGTGCGGCACGCTTCACGGGAGGGCTGTGGGTGGGCAAGTTCCTGCGCACGACCACCTATCAGGAGATCTCCGATCCGTCCTCGAGCGCGTTCTTCGGCGAGCTCACGGCTCGGGCCGCGCGCGTGGAGAGCTTCGAGGGGCATGCCCGATCGGGAGAGCTACGGGCGGCGGGGCAGCGGCGCGATGAGCTTCCCTGGCTTCGCGCTGCGGAGGCGACCCGGGCGCCGGCGGCGGGAGGCGACCACTAGGGCCGACCCTCCGCGGGGGATCCCAGCGCGAGCGAATACAGTGTCATGGTGCCGCGCGTCGTCCGTCTCCTCGGGCCGGGGATCCTGCTCGCGGTCGCGCTCGTGAGCCTCGTCGCGGCGCTGCGATTCGGGGGCGGGGCCGCGCCCGGGGCGCTCTCCGACCCGGGCGCCGTCGTGCGGTGGGGGCTGCCGGTGGCGAAGCTCCTCTTCGACCTCGGGGAGGCGGTGACGCTCGGGGCGCTCGTGCTCGCCGTCATCGCGTTCTCGCGCGAGGAGCCCGCATACGGCGCGGCGCTCGACCTCGCGGCGGGGGCCTCGGCCGTGTGGGCCGTCGCCTCGCTCGCGTCGAGCCTCTTCGACTACGTCTCGGTCGGGGCGACCTTCAGCCTCGACTCGCGCTTCGGGGACGGCTACGCCGACTTCCTCACGTCCGTCTCCTCGGGGCAGGCGTGGCTCGCGACGACCGTCATCGCGGCCGCGATCACCGTGCTGTGCTTCGCCGTGCGCAACCAGACCGTCGTGCTCGGGATCGCGATCGGCGCCGTCCTGGGCCTGCTGCCCATCTCGCAGCAGGGGCACTCGGGCGACAGCGCGAGCCACGACGTCGCGGTCGGCGCGCTCTGGCTGCACCTGCTCGGAGCGGGCGTATGGCTCGGCGGGCTCGTGACGATCGCGATCCTGCGCCCGCGCCTCGACGGAGCTCGACTGCCCGCCGTGCTCGCGCGCTACTCCTCGATCGCGCTCGTGTGCTTCGTCGTCGTCGCGGCGTCCGGCTACACGAGCGCGGAGATCCGCGTGCGCCTCGACCAGCTGCTCACGCCCTACGGCGTGCTCGTGCTCGTCAAGGCGACCGCGCTCGTCGCCCTGGGCCTCTTCGGGGCAGCACAGCGGCGCCTCATCATCGGCCGCATCGGGGCGGCCGGCGCGGACCGAGTGCGCCGGCAGTTCTGGATCCTCGTCGGCGGCGAGCTCGCGTTCATGGGGCTCGCGAGCGGGGTCGCGGCGGCGCTCGCGCGCACCGAGACGCCCATCCCGGACACGCCCGTGAGCACGAACCCGACGCCCGCCGAGATCCTCACGACGCGTCCGCTGCCCCCCGAGCTCACGTTCGCGCGTTACTTCACCGAGTGGAACCTCGACCTCATGTGGATCCTCGTGTGCGGCTTCGCGATCGCGTTCTACCTCGCGGGCGTGTGGCGCCTGCACCGGCGCGGGGACCGATGGCCCGTGCACCGCACGATCCTGTGGATCCTCGGGATCCTCCTGCTCTTCTACATCACCGACGGCGGCGTGAACGTGTACCAGGAGTACCTGTTCAGCGTGCACATGCTTGCCCACATGACCCTCACGATGGTCGTGCCGATCCTGCTCGTGCCGGCCGCGCCCGTGACGCTCGCGCTGCGCGCGATCCGCAAGCGCGACGACGGGTCGCGCGGACCGCGCGAGTGGATCCTGCTCGCCGTCCACTCGCGCGTCGCGCGCCTGCTCGCGAACCCGATCGTCGCGGCGCTGCTCTTCGCCGGGTCGCTGTGGGTGTTCTACTACACGCCGCTGTTCAGCTGGGCGACGACGGACCACTACGGCCACGAGTGGATGACGATCCACTTCCTCATCACGGGGTACCTCTTCGTGCAGGCGCTCATCGGCGTCGACCCGGTGCCGTACCGTGCGCCGTACCCGATGCGCCTCATCCTGCTGCTCGCGACGATGGCGTTCCACGCGTTCTTCGGCCTGAGCCTCATGACGGGCAAGGCGCTCCTGCTCGCGAACTGGTTCGGCGCGATGGGGCGCACGGGGGGGCCGAGCGCCCTCGCGGACCAGCAGACGGGCGGAGGGATCGCGTGGAGCGTGGGCGAGATCCCGACCGTCGCGCTCGCGATCGTCGTCGCGATCATGTGGAGCCGCAGCGACGCGCGCGAGGCGACGCGGCACGACCGCGCGGCCGATCGCGACGGCGAGGCGGAGCTCGCCGCGTACAACGCGATGCTCGCCGAGCGCGCGCGCCGCGGCTGAGCGGGAGCGCGGCGATCAGGTGCGCAGCGCCATCCGGAGGCTGCCGTCGGGCTCGATCACGACGTCGTAGGGGGCGGCGAACGTGACGTCCTGCTCGAGCCGCCGCTCGGTGCCGTCATAGAGCGACTGCACCTCGACCGACAGGTGGGCGACGCCCACGGCGTTGACGACGGACCAGCGCCCCTCCTCCCCCGCGGGCACGAGCTGGATCGGGGGATAGTGCACGATCGACCACTGCGGGGTGCCGATCACGCGGTCGTCGACCTGCTGTCCGAAGGGGCACGCGCTCGGCAGGAGCACGTGCTGCTTCGCGCACTCGTCGAGGGCGCGGTCGACCTGCTGTCGCACGAGCCGTTCGAACCGCGCGTTCGCCGCCGCCCGCACGGTCACGTCCGTCGCGCCGTCCGGCGTGGCGAGCACCGTCCGGGGTGCGGCCGTGAGGTACGCGCTGCGCGTGTCGACGACGTAGGCTCCCGGCGCGAAGGCGAGGAAGGTCGTCGGCGTCGCCGCGGCGTCCGTCGTCGTCGTGAGGCCGTTCACGCGCGTGCGGTCGTCGGAGACGACCGTGATCCGCACGCGCGCGAGCGGCGCGCTCGCGAAGCGCCACGCCGCGAACACGCCGAGCCGGGCGGGCGCGGGGGCGACGACGAAGGCCGTGCGCGCGCTCCTGCCGCCCGCGCGATATGTCGCCGTGACGCGGCGGCGCGCGTCGCCCGCGTCGGCGACGGAGACGATGTGGACGTCGTCGATCGTGCCGAGCGCCGCGTCCGTGAGCAGGTCCCGGCGCCCGGCGGGCAGCGGAGCGGTGGACGCGTAGACGAGGGCGCTCGCGGCGTCGCGTCGCGCGAGCGCGTCGAGGTAGCCGCGCACGAACCCCGCAGGGCTGTAGAGCGTCGCGTTGAGGGCGACGACGACGAGCACGAAGGCGACGACGACCGCGGCGAGCGCTGCTCCCCAGAGGAGCATCGCGCGCCGCATGCCCACATCCTAGGGGCGGCGTCCGCTCTCGCCCCGGGCGCGGGGTTAGATTGGGAAGCCCGCTCTGGAGGTGCCGTGGTCGACCAGCCGCTCTCGCCCGAGCAGGCCGCCGTCTTCGCCCTCATCGAGGGCACGCGCGAGCACGTCTTCGTCACGGGGCGCGCGGGCACCGGCAAGTCGACGCTCCTCAACCATCTCGCCTGGAAGACGTCCAAGCAGCTCGTCGTGTGCGCGCCGACCGGCGTCGCGGCCCTCAACGTGGGCGGCCAGACGATCCACTCGCTCTTCCGCCTGCCGATCGGCGTCATCGCCGACCACGACATCGAGCAGGGCCCGGAGGTGCGCCGTGTGCTGGGGGCGATCGACACGCTCGTCATCGACGAGGTCTCGATGGTGAGCGCGGACCTCCTCGACGCGGTCGACCGCAGCCTGCGGCAGGCGCGCCAGCGGCGGGAGCCGTTCGGCGGCGTGCAGGTCGTGCTGTTCGGGGATCCCTACCAGCTCGCGCCCGTGCCCGGGGACGGGGAGGAGCGCGCCTACTACGCCGACACCTACCGGTCGATGTGGTTCTTCGACGCGCGCGTGTGGCAGGAGGCGGAGCTGCGGATCGTCGAGCTCTCCACCATCCACCGCCAGCACGACGACGAGTTCAAGTACCTGCTCGAGGGCGTGCGCCACGGGCTCGTGACGGCGGAGATGGCGGCGCGCCTCAACGAGACGGGCGCGCGGACTGCCCCCGACGACGTCATCACGCTCGCGACGACGAACGCGACCGTGACGCGCATCAACGCTGCGTCCCTCGCGCGCCTGCCGGGGCGCGTGCTCACGGCGCGCGCGGAGGTCAACGGGGAGTTCGGCGGCCGAGCGTATCCGGCCGACGAGGCGCTCGAGCTCAAGACGGGGGCGCGTGTCATGCTCCTGCGCAACGACCCCGACCTGCGCTGGGTCAACGGATCGATCGGCACCGTGACGAAGATCGACACGACCGTGTGGGTCGAGATCGACGGAGAGGAGCACGAGGTGCACCCGGTCACGTGGGAACGCTTCCGCTACTCCTACTCGCCCGCGACGAAGCGGCTCACGAAGGACGTCGTCGCCGAGTTCATCCAGTTCCCGCTGCGACTCGCGTGGGCGGTGACGATCCACAAGTCGCAGGGCAAGACCTACGATCGCGCGATCGTCGACCTCGGCTCGCGCAGCTTCGCGCCCGGCCAGACCTACGTCGCGCTCAGCCGCCTGACCTCGCTCGATGGCCTCTACCTCACGCGACCGCTGCGTCCGTCCGACATCATCGTCGACGAGGACGTCGAGCGCTTCATGGCGCGCGCGACGCGCGTGCCCGGCGTCGCGGCGGAGCGGACGGCGTAGCGCGCGGTCGGTGGGTCGTGGGCGTCTCCGTCGTCCCCAGCCGCGAGCGGAGCGGGCCCGGCGGGCGGGAGCGCTCAGGCGAGCACGGCCTCGGCGAGCACGTCGAGCTGCTCGAGGTCGCGCACGTCGAGCAGCTGGAAGTAGATCCGGTCGGCCCCGAGGGCCGCGAGGCCGGCGACGCGGTCGGCGACCCGCGCGGGGGCGCCCCAGATGCCCTGGCTGAGCCGGTCCTGCTCGGACTGCCCGACCTCGTCCGCCCGCCGGACGGCCTCCGCGTCGGTCGCGCCGACGGTCGTCGTGAGGGCGATCGAGAGACGCAGCGTGGACGGGTCGCGCCCGACGCGCTCGCATGCCGCGCGCACGCGCGCGAACCGCGCGGCGAGCACGTCGTCCGGTGCGAACGCGCCGTTGAACTCGCGCGCGTGGCGCGCGGCGAGCTCGGGCGTGCGCCGGGATCCCCCTCCGCCCATGATGATGGGCACGTCGCCGACGGGGCGCTGCACGCCCGGCACGGCGTCGAGCCGGTAGTGCTTCCCCTCGAACGAGAACGTCTCGTCCGGTCCGATCGACCACAGGCCGCGGAGGATGTCGAGCTGCTCCTCGAGCATGCCGAAGCGCCGCTCGGGGAACGGGATGCCGTACGCCTCGTGCTCGCGCGCGTTCCAGCCCGCACCGAGGCCGAGCTCGACCCGGCCGCCCGACATCGCGTCGACGTTCGCGACCTGCACGGCGAGCGGCCCGGGCAGGCGGAACGTCACGGGCGTGACGAGCGTGCCGAGCCGCACGCGCTCGGTGACGAGCGCGAGCCCCGCGAGCGTCGTCCAGGCGTCGGTGACGGCGGGCGAGCGCCGCACGAGACCGTCGGGCGGCAGGTAGTGGTCGGAGCGGAAGAACCCGTGGAAGCCGAGCCGCTCGGTCGCGCGTGCGAACGCGGCGAGCTCGCTCCACGTGGTGCCCTCGTGGGGCTCGACGAAGACGCAGTACTCCATGACGACCTCCTGCGGATGCGGATGCGGATGCGGATGCGGATGCGCTGGCGGGCTCAGGCGACGGCGGGCCGCGGCGGCCGCTCGACGCGGAAGCCGAGGAAGGCGAGGATGACGCCGGAGACGAGGTGCAGCGCGTTGTCCCAGCCGTTGAGCGCGAGCACGTTGATGCTCGCGTGCACGACGAAGAGGCCGACGACGCCGACGACGAGGTAGATGACGCCCGCGGTCGCGTTCGCGCCGCGAGCTGCGCGCTTGCCGGCGAGCCCGCACAGGAAGAGCACGGCTCCGATCACGAGGTGCACGAGGCTCGAGAACGGGTTGACGGCGAACATGCCGATGAGCACGCCCGCATGCGCGTAGTCGGAGAAGAACCCTCCGTACACCTCGTAGAAGAAGCCGAAGATGCCGTAGAGGATGTAGATCACCCCGAAGACGAGTGCCGCCACCCGGTTCGCGGACGTGCCCATGCTGCCTCCCTTGCGGGGCGCACCCGACGGCGCGCCCCTATATTCGTACCGCGTCCGCACGGTTCGTGCACGACGGGCGGTGTGCGACGGGCGACGGGAGCGTGGGTGGCGAGCCCCCATCCACTCGCCACCCACGGTCTGGGGTCAGGCGTGAGCCGAGCGGCGCGTGCCGCGATCGAGCCCCCCCGGCATGGCCGACCGTCGCGGTGCGGTCGCGGTGTCGGAGGAGCAGCGTCGCCCCCGTCCGTCATTCGTAACCCCACCCGAGCGGGGTGCCGCCGCTCTTCGCTCGGGTGGCAGGAGCTTCCCAGATGCGCGCCCGCCCGCGTGACGACGCATGCGAGGCATGCGCCCCTGGGCGAGGCGTGGCGTGCCCCGCGAACGGGCGCGTGACGAGGGCGCGAAAGGCGCGCGACGCGGGCGCGGGAGTGGCACGATGGGGGAATGCCGATCGTGCCCGACACGAAGAGCTGGACCTGGGTGCTCGATCGCCGGTGTCCCGAGTGCGGCTTCGACGCGTCCCGCGTCGCCCCCTGCGAGGTCGCCGGGATCCTTCGGGAGAGCATCACGGCGTGGGCGCCCGTGCTCGCGCGCCCGGGGGTGCGGGAGCGGCCCGACGACAGCACCTGGTCGTCGCTCGAGTACGCTGCGCACGTGCGCGACGTCTTCCGCGTCTTCCTCGGTCGCGTGCGGCGCGCGCGAGCGGAGGATGACCCGCTCTTCGACGACTGGGACCAGGACGCGGCGGCGGTCGCCGGTCGGTACGGCGAGCTCGACCCCGCGGATGTCGAGCGCGACCTCGCGGCGGCCGGCGACGAGCTCGTGCGTGTGCTTGCGTCCGTGCGCGATGACGAGTGGGGCCGTCCGTGCCGGCGCAGCGACGGATCCGTGTTCACTCTCGGCTCGCTCGTCCGGTACACGGTGCACGACCCCGTGCACCACCTGTGGGACGTGAGCGGCCGTCCGGAGCGCTAGGTCGCGGGGGCGCCGCGGTCAGTCGGCGAGCTCGCGCTCGAGGAACGCCGTCGTGCGCGCGAAGGCGAGCGCTGCGGCGCGTGCGTCGAACGCGGCGGGCACGATCGCGTTCGCGAAGGAGTGGCGCGTGCCGAGGTACTCGTGGGCGCTCACGGGCGTGCCGTGATCCTTGAGGCGGGAGAGGAACTGCTCGGGCTCGCTCCCGGCCTCCCAGTCGTCGTGCTCGGCGAAGTGGAGCAGCACGGGGCACAGGAGGACGTTGTGATCCTCGGCGAGCGTCGCGTAGTAGGCGACGACCGCGTCGGCTGAGCCGCGCGCGGCGGCCTCGAGGCTCAGCGAGCCGCCCATCGAGAAGCCGACGAGCGCGCAGCGCCGCGAGCCCTCGCGCCGCGCGGCGGCGATGCACTCGTCGAGGGCGGCGAGGGCGCGGTCGACGGCGAGCTGGCCGACGAGGCGCTCGGCCGTGCTCGCGTCGGTCGTCGCGACGCCGTCGTAGAGGTCGGGGAGCGCGACGCGGAAACCGTGCTCGGCGACGCTCTGCGCGTAGTGCTCGATGGGGCTCAGGCGTCCGTACCAGTCGTGGAGCACGACGACGAGCGGGGCGCCGGCGGTCCCGTACCACAGCGGCACCCCGGGCGAGGAGACCGGAACGAGCTTCTCGTCATCCATGCGGACCACTCCCGTAGTGCCGTCCGTGCCGTGGGGCACGCGTCGCACGGCCGCGTCGGTCGCGCGTGACGCGCACACTGTAGCGCGCGTCCCTGGGCGGCAGGAAGGGCTCATGCGGCGCGGCGGCGCCCCGGCTCAGCCGCCCGCGGCCGTCAGGCGCGACGCGGGGGCTCGGGCGATGCCGACCATCTCCGCATCTGACGGTCCTGCTCCTCGTGGCGGCGTTCGCCGCGTCGCTCAGCCGCGTTGGCCGGCGGACCAGCCCGCGTCGATCTTGTGCTCGGCGCCGGTGATGTAGGAGGAGGCGTCCGAGGCGAGGAACACGACGAGCTTCGACACCTCTTCCGGCTTGCCGTAGCGGTCGAGGAAGGCGAGCGGGAAGCTCCCGGGGTCGTCGCCGAGCGTCGCGGTGGCCATCGGGGTCAGGATCGCGCCGGGGTGGACGGAGTTCACGCGGATGCCCTGGGGACCGTATTCGCGCGCGACGGCCTTCGTCATGCCGCGGACCGCGAACTTGGTCGTCGGGTAGGCGAGGTTCGGGACCCCCTGGTTGACCATGATGCCGGCCAGGGAGGAGATGTTCACGATGGATCCGCCGCCCGCGCGCAGCATGGAGGGGATGACCGTCTTCATGCCGTAGAACTGCGAGTGCTGGTTCACGCCGACGACTCGCAGATAGTCCTCCTCGGAGAGGTCCACGATGTTCGCCGGCGGCCCGACGATGCCCGCGTTGTTCACGAGCACGGTGATCTCGCCGAACGCGGCGACGGTCTCGTCCACCACACGCTGCCAGTCGGCGAGGCTCGAGACGTCGTGCCGGCTGGCCACGACGTCGTCGCCGAGCTCGGCCGCAAGCCGCACGACGCCCTCCTCCACGACATCGGTCGCCATGACCTTCGCGCCCTCGGCGGCAAGCGCGCGGACGTGGGACTCCCCCATCCCCTGAGCGGCACCCGTGACGAGGGCGACCTTTCCATCCAGCTGACCCATGTGGATCGTTCCTTTCCCTGTGGGGGCGTCGACGCCGGTCGGCGCGCGCCGTTGCGGATCCGCCGCGGAGGGCCGTCCGGCTCCGTCCGATGGGGAGGGCCGGATGCGGCATCCGGTGCGGCGGGCACCACTCTACGCCGGATGGCACAAAGTGCCAGATCTGGCAGGATCGGTAGGGTTCAGGAATGGGACGGCTCCAGGACGAACGCCAGCTGGCGGCGGCCGAGCGCTGCGTCGAGGCGATCCTGGCCGCGGGCACGACCCGCCTCGGCGTCGAGGAGCTCCGCGCCGCGGCAGGGGTCTCGAAGCGGACGTTCCACCGCTACTTCCCCTACAAGGCCCAGGCGATCCGCCCCTACTACGCCGCGATGACGGCCGCGCTCGAGGAGCTCGTGGCCGCCGACCGCCTGCCGACCGTCCAAGCCTGGACGGATGCGTGGGCAGAAGTGGTCCTCGGGGAGGAGCCGGCTCGCCGTCTCGAGCTGTTCCGCCTCATCCGTTCGGATCCGGAGTTCTGGTCGGTGTTCCTCGAGGTCATCGAGGACAGCGAGCGGACGTTCGCGGCGGCGCTCCGTTCGCGTCCGGGCGGGCCCGGCATCCCAGTGAGCACGGAGATCGACGCCGACGTCGTGGCGGTGGGCATCGCCGCGTCATCCCGCCTGGCTCTTCACGCGGCCGTCGACCGCGGCGCGGATCCCGTCGCGGCGTTCGCCGCCTACTTGCGCGCCTTCGCGCCGTCGATGGGCTCAGCCACCGAGCACCCCACGCGGCACCGTCGGATGTGGAAGGCCGTTCCGCCGCGCTGCGGCGAGCAGCAGCTTCGTGGTGGATAGGGACGTGGAGGGGACGACGGGAATCGAACCCGCGTTGGCTGCTTGGGAAGCAGCCGTCCTACCATTGAACGACGTCCCCGAGTAGGTGTTCCCCAAGCCTAGCGGACGGCAGTTCGCCTCTGGGCCAGATTGCCACGACTGCGAGCCGCGGCGCTCGAGCGAGCGGAGCAGCGCGCGGAGCGACCTGCCTTCGACGACCTTCTCCTCCGCGCCGGTGCGGCGCCCGGTGGTCGTTGAGAGGGCGGTCCCCTCGACCGTGGTCCGAGCCGGTCGACCGGGGGACGGGTGGCCACCACGCTCGGGCGCGACTGCTTGTAGTCTCGATCGCATGCTCCTCAGCGACCGGGACATCCGCGCCGAGCTGGAGGCCGGACGCGTCAGTCTCGACCCGCTCGACCTGGGGATGGTGCAGCCGTCGAGCATCGACGTGCGGCTCGACCGGTTCTTCCGCCTGTTCGACAATCACAAGTACCCGTTCATCGACCCCGCCGTCGACCAGCCGGAGCTCACGCGCCTCGTCGAGACGAAGGGCGACGACCCGCTCATCCTGCACCCCGGCGAGTTCGTGCTCGGCTCGACGTACGAGCTCGTCACCCTTCCCGACGACATCGCCGCGCGCCTCGAGGGCAAGAGCTCGCTCGGGCGCCTCGGCCTGCTGACGCACTCCACCGCGGGGTTCATCGACCCCGGCTTCTCCGGCCACGTGACGCTCGAGCTGAGCAACGTCGCGACGCTGCCGATCAAGCTCTGGCCGGGCATGAAGATCGGCCAGCTGTGCTTCTTCCGCCTCACCTCTCCCGCCGAGGACCCGTACGGCTCGAGCCGCTACGGATCGCGCTACCAGGGCCAGCGTGGACCGACGGCGTCCCGCTCGTGGCAGAACTTCCACCGCACCGACACGCTCGCGCATCCCTCGGCTGGCGCCGCTCCCGCCGCCGACTGATCGCCGCCGGCTCGACGGTGACGCGAGGGCGTCCTGCCGCTGCCGCGCCGGACGCGGCCGGTCGATCCGCTCCCGCGCGCGGTCTCACGCTTGTACACCCCATGGGAATCCCTTAGTTTTGTCCCCATGGGAACGACGAAATCTCATGGGGAGGAGGGGGCCCTTCGTGCATGAGAGGTCGACGTTCTCCCTGGAGGTGCGACGCGCCTTCGGGCCCGCCGTCGTCATCGCGATCCTCCTCGTGGCATGCGTGCCGGTCGCGACCGCACTCGGCGAGCACTCCGGCAACGCGTTCCGCGACCATCTGGACGTGTACGCGCTCGCGATGTCCTCGCCGTTGCTCTTCGCCGTGCCGCTTATCGCGGTGCTCGTGACCGGTCCGGGCCTCGCGCAGGAGATCGGGCATCGGTACATCACGAACAAGCGCACGAGGCTTCGGATCGCCCGCTACCTCGGAGCGCGCTACGGCGCCGCGGCCGTCGTCGGCTTCGCGGCGCTCTTCCTCTATGCCCTCGTGCCCTTCGTCGTGGCGTTCTACATGTGGCCGGCGATGGGCGACCCCGGCGTGGACCCGTCGCTGTACCACCTCACCCCCTCCTCAGCCGCACGTGACAGCTATCACCGGTTCAGCTACACGGCGATGCTGCAGGCCGGCACCATCGCGTTCGGGCTCGGCTACTCGGCATGGCTGGGTCTCTGCGGCGCGGTGTATGCGTGCGCGGGCACGGCGGCACTGCTCCTGGTCAAGAACCGCGTCCTAGCCCTGGCGATCCCCTTCATCGTCTTCTTCGCTCAGACGGTACTCGCGGCCCTGCTCGGGATGCCGCAGCTCGGCCTCGCCTATTCGGCGATCCCCTTCGGCCTGTCACCGTCACCGGCGCTGGTCGCAGCTGCGCCCACCGTGCTCCTCGCCGTCGTGGTCGCGATCGTCGCGTGGCGCACGGTGCGCCGGGCGGATGACCTGGAGCTGCTGACGTGACAGCGCTCTACGAGCGACTCACGGCGCCCGTCTCGCTGCTCGTGGTGTTCCTCGCCGCGTGCTATGGCTTCTACAACCGGTGGACGATCTCCGTCCCTCCGGGCGGCGGCGGTCCATCGAGCGACGACCTCCTGCTCAATGACGTCGCGAGCCCGCAGTTCTTCACATACGCAGCGCTCACGACCTGGCTCCTCTGCGCGATCGTGCGCAGCGGCCGCGACGGGTCCGCGGAGCACCTGATCCGCCACGGCTCCTATCGCCGGACGGCGACCGTCGCGTGCGTGCGCGGCCTGTCGTGGACGGCGCCGGTGGGGGCGGTCACGGTGCTCTGCTGGTACCTCACCGCGCTCGGGCTGCCGACGAGCGCGCCCGCGCCGTGGCGGAGTGCGCGGGCTGCCGTCCTGGACCGCGCGCATGTGCCGCTTCCGGTGGCGATCGCGGGGGCGTTCGTCCTGGGTCTGGCCACACTCGCGGTGATCCATTACCTCGTCGTGTCGACACGTCTTCTGCTCGACAGGGCGTCGGTGGGCGTGATCGTCCCCTCCGTCGTGTGGGTCTGGTTCGCGGCGTCCACCGCGGGACTGCTCCCCGGCGACTCGGTCCTCTCGAGCGCCGCCCTGGTGGACGTCGCCGCCGTCGTCGAGCATCCAGCGACCGCCGTGGCGGCGTGGGTCATCGTCGCGATCCTCTGCGCGCTGCTCGGGGGCGCCCTCGTCGTCGCGGACCGCCTCCACCGCGGCGCCTCGTTCTCGTGGACGCCGCGCCGCGTGTTCCAGTCGGCGGTGGTGCTGTGCGTCGTCCTTGGAGTCCTCGGTGCGCCCCCCGCCCGGGACCCGGTCGAAAGGGCGTCGTTCGTGCTCGCCGGCAACGGGACCGCGCTGCAGGTGCTCGTCGTGGTGCTCATTATGGTCGGCTACGCGTTCGTGTTCGAGCTCGAGCTCGCGGAGTTGCGGCGCGGCGTGCTCCTCCAGCAGCTCCTCCGATACGGCTCGCAAGCGCGGTGGGGGGTCCGGCTGCTTGCTCGCGAGCTCACGTCGGCCACGAGGTTCCTGGTCGTCGTGCTCGCCGTCGCCCTCACCGCGAGCCTCCTGAGCGGTGCGCCGCCCGTGGTTGTTCCCGCCGGCGGGTCGCTCCTGCGCGCCTACCACTTTCTCGTCGACGGGGTGCTCCAGCTGCACGTCTACACCGCGCTAGTCTTCCTCGCGAGCTGGATGACGGGCCGGGCGACCGCGGGCCTGGTCGTCGTGGGGGCGCTCGTGGTCCTCGGGATCGCCGTGCCGGGCACCGCTCCGTGGCTGCCGGTGCAGCTCTCCGGGATATGGATCGTGCACGAGGGATGGTCGGGCGTGCTGCACGCGACGCTCACCCTTGCCCTCACGCTCGCGCTCCTGCTCGCGGGCGTCCTTCTCGTCTTCCGTCTGCGTCGACCCGTGGGGTAAAGCGCCCCGCTCCGCACAACGCCTCAGGAGGGACCATCGCCACCGCCGCCATCACGCTGCACGACGTGAGCAAGCGCTATCACGGGAACGTCCTGTTCAGTGACGTCTCGGCGACGATCGAGCGGGGCGGCACGTACGGGCTCGTGGGCCCGAACGGGTCCGGGAAGTCCGTCCTGTTCAAGATCATCTGCGGGTTCACCCGCCCGGACTCCGGCACGGTCGCGATCGATCCCGAGTTCCTCTCCCGCGACCGGACCTTTCCCGACCGCTTCGGCGTGGTCATCGACGGGCCGGCGTATCTGCCCTTCAAGAGCGGGCTCGACAACCTCCTTGAGCTCGCCGCGATCCGCAGGAGGATCGGCCGGGACGAGGTCGCGGCGACCATGAGCGCGTTCGGGCTCGAGCCGCAGTCCAAGCAGCCCGTTCGCCGCTACTCGCTCGGCATGAAGCAGAAGCTCGCTCTCGCCCAGGCGTTCATGGAGCGGCCCGCCGTGCTCATCCTCGACGAGCCCTTCAACGCCCTCGACCGGGACAGCGTCGACGACCTGCTCGACAAGCTGCGGGAGCAGCATCGTCGCGGCACCACGATCGTGTTCACGAGCCATGAGCGGCAGCACGTCACGGAGCTCTGCGACCACGTCCTCGAGATCGCCGGGGGTTCGATCACGTCGACGGCTCGCTGACGGTCGTCCCCTCGACGAGGATGGAGCAAGCGCCCACGGACGAGGCCCCGTCGGTCGCGCTGCGCTCGTCAGAAAGGGACATCTCGTGAAAGCACTCATCACCGGCGGCGCTGGCTTCCTCGGGTCGCTGCTCGCCGAGCGGCTGCTGTCCGGTCCGCTCCCTGTGGGGGGCGCTGCGCCGGCCGACGTCTCCGAGCTCGTGCTCCTCGACCTCGTCGAGGCTCCCGACGCGCTCGTCGCGGACCCGCGCGTGCGGATGCTCGCGGGCGATCTCGCCGGGAGCCTCGACGCCGTCGGGTCCGTGGACCTCATCCTCCACCTCGCCGGCGTCGTGAGCGGCGCGGCGGAGGCGGACTTCGATCTGGGCATGGCGACCAATCTCGACGGCACGCGCGCGGTGCTCGAGTTCGCGCGTCGGCACGCCGCGCCGCCCGTGCTCCTCTTCACGAGCTCGCTCGCCGTCTACGGCAGTGACCCGGCGATCGGCCCGGTCGGCGTCGTGGACGACGACACCCTGCCGCGGCCGCAGTCCAGCTACGGCGCGCAGAAGTTCGCGAGCGAGCAGCTCGTGGCCGACTACGGTCGCAGGGGCTTCGCCCGCGTCCGCTCGGTGCGGCTCATGACCGTCTCCGTGCGGCCAGGGCGCCCCAACGCCGCCGCGTCGAGCTTCATGTCGAGCATCATCCGCGAGCCGCTCGCGGGAGAGCGCGCCGTCTGCCCCGTGCTCCCGGACACGGAGATCGCCCTCGCGTCGCCGCGCCGCACGATCGAGGGCATCCTGCGCGCGGTCGGCGTCGACGACACGACGTGGGGCAGCCGCACGGCGATGAACCTGCCCGCGCTCACGACGACGCCGCGAGAGATGGCGCGCGCCCTCGACGCGGTCGCGGGTGCGGGGCACAGCGACCTCATCGACTGGCGACGCGACCCGGAGGTGGAGGCGATCGTCACGAGCTGGCCGGCCCGCTTCGTCGCCGAGCGCGCCCGGCGGCTGGGCCTCGAGCCGGACGGGTCGTTCGAGGAGATCGTGCGCGAGTACGTCGCGGATCATGTTCCCGCCCGCCCATAGCTCGGCCAGGCCTCGAGCTGGAGGACGAGCCACGGGCTGAAGGCGAAGGGAGCGGCGGCGACGGCCGTGCGCAGCGCCGCGGGGTCGGCCCATCGCCACTCCGCGACCTCGTCCGGGTTGGCCGCGACGGGATCGGCGGTCGTCGCCCGGTAGACGGGGCACACCTCGTTCTCGACGATCCCGGACGCGTCGACCGCTCGGTAGCGGAAGGCGGGCTGCACGAGCTCGAGACCGTCGAGGCGGATGCCGAGCTCGGTGCGTGCGCGGCGGCGCACGGCGCCCTGTGGGTCCTCCCCGGGCGCGGGATGCCCGCAGAACGAGTTGGACCACACGCCCGGCCAGGTCGCCTTGCCGAGCGCGCGCCGTGCGACGAGCACGCGCCCGTCGTGGTCGAAGACGTGGCACGAGAAGGCGAGGTGGAGCGGGGTGCGGTCGCTGTGGACCGTGCCCTTCTCGGCGGTCCCGATCGCCGCGCCCGACTCGTCGAGCAGCACGACGCGCTCGCGCAAGGCGGGATCGGAGGAGAGGGCCATGGCGCCTTTCCGGGGGCGGGACGCGGGGCGGGAGCCCGGCGAGCCTCAGCCTAACCGCGCCCGCCGGCCTCCCCCTCGGCGTTCAGCGGATGCTGGGGCGCGCGTGCAGAGGGTGCGGGAATACGGGCGGGCGGGCGGGTCAGCGCTCGTCGTCCCAGCCGAGGTTGCGAGCCATCCGCTCGAGGGTCTCGATCGTCGCGCGATACTCGTCCTCGGTCAGGCCCGCGGTCACCTCGTCGCGGATCCCCGCGACGACGATGCGCAGGCGCTCGTAGACGGCGCCCCCGTGCTCCGTGAGCTCGTACGCGCTCGTCGTCGCCGCGACCCAGCCACTGTCGATGAGCTCGGTGAGGTGGTCGACGGACGACTCGGCGAGCCCGCTCTCCTCCCCCTCGGCACTCTCGGCGAGGAACGGGGCGAGGGCCGCGTCGAGCTCGTCCGCGGTCGCGGGGCCGCGGTCGAGGATGGTGAGCAGCTGCCACTGCCGGCGCGTGACGCCGTGCTCGTCGAGCACGGACGCGAACCGCTCGTCGATGAGCCGGTCGACGAGCCGGAGCCAGAAGCCGATCGGACGCTGATCTGCCATGGGGCGAGCCTACGCGGGGGCCGCGGCGTGGCGGTAGGGGCGGGATCGCGCCGTCGTGGCCTCCTCCTCCTCGTCCCGCATTTGTGACACGCGCGGGCGGACTCCGCCCGCGCGTGTCACAAATGCGGAAACCGGGAGGGGGAGGGAAGTGGGGACGGGTCAGGGGCGGGCACCGCCGCCGTGACGATCGCGAGCACGTGGTCCCGCGCGCGCCGGAATTCCTCCTCCGGGAGCGTGCGGAGGGCGGCGTCGAGGCGGAGCATCGCCAACCCGTGCAGCGTCGACCAGACGGCGACCGCCTCCCAGGGGCTCGCCGGGGCGTCTCCGCTCGCGGCGCTCACGTCCGCCAGGAGGCCGAGCAGGATGTTGTAGCCGCCGTCGCCGGCCTCCCCCCGCGCCCGCTCCGAGGGTGCGGTCAGCTCGTCGAGCTGCTCCCCGATGTAGAAGATCGTGCGGTACAGGCCGGGGTTGCGCGTCGCGAACTCGATGTACGCCTCGCACGCGACCCGGAGCCGGTGGCGCGCGGCGGTCAGGTCGGCGGACACCCGGGGCACCTGGTCGATCGCGGAGGCGAGGTGGGTCGCGAGGAGCCCGGCGGCCTCTTGCGCGACCGCGAGGAGCAGGCCGTCCCGGTCCGGGAAGTGCCGGTACGCGGCCGCGGGCGATACGGCCGCCCGCCGCTGCACCTCGCGCAACGACAGGCCCGCCGGACCCCGCTCCGCGACGATGAGCAGGGCCTCCTGGACGAGGCGCTCACCGAGAGGCTTCCGTCCGCTCGTGGCCCCCTCTGTTGACACTGCTAACTCCTTCTGTCATGCTCGTGGTTAGCAATGCTAACAGCCGAGGAGGCCACCATGCGCTACACCGCTCTCACTCTCACCTCCGTGTCCCCGTCCGCGACCGACGCCGTCGAGTTCGTCTTCGAGCCCCGCCACGGGCTCGCCCACCGTGCCGGACAGGGAGGGCTCCTGGTCGTGCCCCACGGTGGCGCGAAGCCGTTCACCTTCGCATCCGACGACCGGTCCGGGCTCGTCTCCATCGCGACCTCGCTGCGGTCGGGAAGCCGGTTCAAGCGTGCCCTCGCGCGATTGCAGCCCGGCGATCGCGTCCACGTCGCGGGCGCGATCGGCACGCTCCCGGCCGTGCCCGCCGACGAGCCCCAAGTGCTCGTCGCCCAGGGGATCGGCATCACGCCGTTCCTGTCCATGGCGCGCTCGCAGGGTGCGCTGAACGCGACGCTCCTGCACGTGGGAGCCCCCCACTACTTCTCCGAGACCGCGGCGTCGATGGCCGAGGCCCGCCACTGCGACCACCGCGACGGCCTGCGTGACGGCGTGCGCGCGGCGATCGCGGCTCGGCCCGATGCGCGGTGGTCGCTCTCCGGACGGTCCGCCTTCGTCGCCGCGATCGCGCGGCAGCTCGTGCAGGCCGGCGTCCCGGCCCGCCGCATCCACAAGGACGCGTTCTGGGGCATGCGCGCGGGCGGTGCGGCCGCTCGCGCCGCCGCACCCCTCTCCGCTGCCGCTGCCGCTGCCGCGTCCCCCGCCGCCTCCGCCTAGCCCTCTCCTCCTAGCCGCCTCCGCCTAGCCCGCTCCTCCCGCGTTTGTGACAACGCGCCGGGGGACTCCGGCCGCGCGTGTCACAAATGCGGGAAGGGGGAGGGGTTAGGGGTGGGTGGGGGCGCGGACGAAGAGCATGAGCACGAAGCCCGCGGCGAGCACGATCGCGATGCCCAGGATGCCCCAGAACTGCGCGCCGAGCAGGCTGATGAAGACGCTCCAGAGCAGGGGGGAGAGGAAGCTCGCGGCGCGCCCCGTCGTCGCGTAGAGGCCGAAGATCTCGCCCTCCCGGCCGGCGGGGGTCACGCGCGCGAGGAACGACCGCGCGGCCGCCTGGGCGGGTCCCACGAAGAGGCACAGGATGAGGCCGAAGACCCAGAAGACGACGGCGCCGGCGTCGTGGGCGACGAACACGACGACCGAGGTCGCGACGAGCCCGCCGAGCGCGACGAGGATGATCGTGCGCGCCCCGAAGCGGTCGTCGAGGCGGCCGACGAGGATCGTGCTCACGCCCGCGACGACGTTGGCGGCGATGCCGAAGACGATGACCTCGTTGAAGCTGAAGCGGAAGGTGACCGACGCGATGAGCGCGCCGAACGTGAAGACACCCGCGAGCCCGTCGCGGAACACCGCGCTCGCGAGCAGGAACCAGAACGTGGGCCGCGCCTCGCGGTACAGGCGCACGATGTCGCGCACGAGCTCGACGTAGCTGCGGAAGAAGCCGACGCGCGTGCGGCGCGGGGCGGCGGGGGCCTCCGGCACGGTGAGGAAGATGGGGAGCGAGAAGAGCACCGTCCACGCGGCGCACGCGACGGCGACGACGCGGATGTTGAGACCGCCGTCCTGCGGGATGCCGAACCACCCGCTCAGCTGCGCGACGACGACGATCGTGAGCATGACGATGCCGCCGAGGTAGCCGAACCCCCAGCCGAGCCCGCTCACCCGCCCGACGGTCCTGGGGGTGGAGACCTGCACGAGCATCGCGTTGTAGTTGACGCCCGCGATCTCGGAGACGACGGTGCCGGCGGCGATGAGGCATGCACCGAGCCAGAAGTACGCCGCGTCGGCGACCACGAAGAACATGAGCGCCATGCTCAGCACGATGAGCCCGGTCGTCACGGCGAGCCAGAACTTGCGCCGCCCGGTCGCGTCCGACCGCTGGCCGAGCACGGGGGCGAGCAGCGCGATGAGCAGGCCGCCGATGCCGACCGCGAGGCCGAGGCCCGAGGAGAGGTCGGCGAGCCCGCGCTCGTGCGCGGCGCTCCCATCCCCGCGTGCCGCGACGTCGGCAGGCAGGAAGAGCGAGCTCGTGAGGTAGACGGAGAACACGAACGTCGTGATGACGGAGTTGAAGGGCTGCGTCGCCCAGTCCCACAGCGCCCACGAGAAGACCTGGACGCGCGGCACGCGGCGCCCCTCCTGACGCTCGAGGCCGGTCTCGGTCATGGGCACGGCCTCGACGGTCGCGGAGGACGCGGGGCGGGAGACGACGTCGTCGTCGCTCGGACGCTCGGTCATGCGATCACGGTAACGACAACGGGTGAACGGCGGGTATCCGGTTCTCGTACGCCCGGCAACCGCTCGGCGAGAGGTTGAGTCGGTTCCGCTCAAGATTTGCGCCGCGCGGCTTGACAACCCGACCGAGGGCCCTAAACTTGATAGTGCGCGACTCAAGTTGCGCGACAGACTCGGCCGCACGGCTCTCACAGCGGCCCTTGCACGCTAACAGATCCCCGCCGAGAGCCTCCGGGGATACGAAGAGGAGCAACACCATGGCTCGAGCAGTCGGAATCGACCTCGGCACGACCAACTCGGTCGTCGCCGTGCTGGAGGGCGGCGAGCCCACCGTCATCGCCAACTCGGAGGGGTTCCGCACGACGCCCTCCGTCGTCGCCTTCACGAAGGACGGCGAGGTGCTCGTCGGCGAGACCGCCAAGCGCCAGGCCGTGACGAACGTCGATCGCACCATCTCGTCCGTCAAGCGCCACATGGGCACGGACTGGAAGGCCGACATCGACGGCAAGAAGTACACGCCGCAGGAGATCTCGGCGCGCATCCTCGGCAAGCTCAAGCGCGACGCCGAGCAGTACCTGGGCGAGCCCGTCACCGACGCGGTCATCACGGTCCCCGCCTACTTCAACGACGCCCAGCGCACCGCGACGAAGGAGGCCGGCGAGATCGCCGGGCTCAACGTGCTGCGCATCATCAACGAGCCCACGGCCGCAGCGCTCGCCTACGGCCTCGACAAGGGCAAGGAGGACGAGCTCATCCTCGTCTTCGACCTCGGCGGCGGCACGTTCGACGTGTCCCTCCTCGAGGTGGGCAAGGACGAGGACTTCTCGACCATCCAGGTGCGCGCGACCGCAGGCGACAACCACCTCGGCGGCGACGACTGGGACCAGCGCATCGTCGACTGGCTCATGAAGCGCTTCAAGGACCAGACGGGCGTCGACCTCGCCAACGACCGCATCGCGCGCCAGCGCCTCAAGGAGGCGGCGGAGCAGGCGAAGAAGGAGCTCTCGAGCTCGACGAGCACCAACATCCAGCTGCCCTACCTCTCCGCGAACCAGAACGGCCCGCTCAACCTCGACGAGACGCTCACGCGCGCCCAGTTCGAGCAGATGACGAGCGACCTGCTGGACCGCACGCGCAAGCCGTTCGAGGACGTCATCAAGGAGGCCGGCATCTCCGTCTCCGACATCGCGCACGTCGTGCTCGTGGGCGGCTCGACGCGCATGCCCGCCGTCACGGAGCTCGTCCGCAAGCTCACGGGCGGCAAGGAGCCGAACAAGGGCGTGAACCCCGACGAGGTCGTCGCTGTCGGCGCCGCCCTCCAGGCCGGCGTTCTGAAGGGCGAGCGCAAGGACGTGTTGCTCATCGACGTCACCCCGCTGAGCCTCGGCATCGAGACCAAGGGCGGCATCATGAC
>JAATFA010000139.1 GCA_015655445.1 Actinomycetales bacterium
ATGTGCTTGTACGCGTGGTCGATGCTCGGCTTGAGCTCCTCGGGGGGAACTGCGATGGTGAGCTTCACCCGCGTCGGGTTCAGCCTCTCAACCGTGGTCTTCACGATCTCGTCTACTCCTGGTTGTGGATGGTGTGCGGCCGGTCGGGGCGACAGGATTTGAACCTGCGGCCTCCCGCTCCCAAAGCGGGCGCTCTAGCCAAGCTGAGCTACGCCCCGTGGCGAGCCGCGTCCAGATCGACGGGGATACGGGGTCGTTCCGACGATAGGCCCTCGGCAGTCTACTCGACCTCCTCCCCGCTCCCTCCCTGCCTCCTGTGCCCCCTCCGCGACCTTCTCCCAAAAAATGACACGCGCGCGCGGAGTCCCGCGGCGCGCGTCACGATCCGCGCAGCTCGCGGGGCGCTCCGGCCCGCCGTCGGCATGCCGGAGGGACGGGACGGGAGGCCGCAGGACGCGGCGGGACGCGACGGGACTGCACGCGACGCAACGGGACTGCACGCGACGCAACGGGACGCCATGCGACGCAACAAGGCGGAACGGAACGGGACGGGACGCGACGGGACGGGACGCGACAGGACGGGACGCGACCGGACGGGACACGACCGGAAGAGACCCGCGCGGGACGCGACGAGCGCGCTGCCGAGCCGATCCGACGGACGGGGCCGAGCGCCGCAGGACGTGCGGCCAGATCAGAAGCGTCGCGTGAACGGCAGGGGCTTGCGCATGCGGATGAGGAGGATGAGCGGCACGAGAACGTAGGGGCCGTTGAAGGCGAGGAACGCCGCCGGGTGCGGCGTGCGGAACTGGGGCTCGCCGAAGAACTCGACGCCGAAGATGACGATGCCCGTGATGCTCACGATCATCGTCGCGTAGATCACCGCGGGCAGCTGGATCCAGTTCCAGCCCTTGACGAGCGAGATGACGAGGAGCACGTAGAACGGACCGTAGACGAACGCGGACAGGCCCGTCGCGAACCGCAGCCACACGGGCGGATGCTCGTAGAGCGGGTCGTAGGCGCTCGAGTACTGCCAGTTCCAGTGTGCGAGCACGTTCGTCGTGTCGGCGGTCTGCGGGATGCCGAGCGTCGGGATCGCGTCGCTGATGATGCACGTGAGGATGAAGACGCTGAAGAAGCAGACGAAGACGATGTCGATGGGGCGCGAGCGCAGCGGGAGGTTCCGGACGACGGAGCGGTCGCTCGTCGCCGGATCCGCGGCGAGACGCGAGGGGCTCTCAGGCTCCTGGGCAAGGGTGGACACGTCGACATGCTAGTGATGGCCGGCGACCCCCGTGCGCGCGACGGGAATAGCCGGGCATCCCGGCGGGTTCGTGCTCGATGCATACGCATAGAGGAGGCGTGAGATGTCGGAGGAGATCCGCTTCGGGCTGGACACGTTCGGCGACGTCACGGTCGACGCCAACGGCGAGAGGCTCGCCTACGGCCAGGTCATCCGCAACGTCGTCGAGGAGGCCGTGCTCGCCGACCGGCTCGGGATCGACGCGTTCGGCGTCGGCGAGCACCACCGGGCCGAGTTCGCGATCTCGGCGCCGGAGGTCGTGCTCGCCGCGATCGCCTCGCGCACGGAGCGCATCCGTCTGGGCACCGCCGTGACGGTGCTCAGCTCCGACGACCCCGTGCGCGTGTTCGAGCGCTTCGCGACCCTCGCCGCCGTCTCGAACGGGCGCGCCGAGATCACGATCGGACGCGGCTCCTTCACGGAGTCGTTCCCGCTCTTCGGGTTCGACCTGAGCCAGTACGAGGAGCTCTTCGAGGAGAAGATCGACCTGCTCGCCCAGCTGCTCGCCGAGAGGCCCGTCACGTGGGAGGGGCGCCTGCGCGCTCCGCTCCGCGAGCAGGACGTGTTCCCGAAGACGGAGTCCGGGCCCATCACGACGTGGGTGGGAGTGGGCGGCAGCCCGGAGTCGGTCGTGCGCGCGGCGCGCTACGGCTTCCCGCTCACGCTCGCGATCATCGGCGGAGCGCCCGAGCGGTTCGCGCCCTACGTCGACCTCTACCATCGCGCGCTCACGCAGCTCGGCCGGCCCGACCTGCCCGTCGCGGTGCACTCCCCCGGCCACCTCGCGGACACCGACGAGGAGGCGAAGGAGCAGGTGTGGCCGCACTACTCCGCGATGATCGCGCGCATCGGTCGCGAGCGCGGATGGCCGCCGCCGACGCGCGAGCAGTTCGAGGGCGAGGTGGCCTCCGGGTCGCTCTACGTCGGATCGCCGGAGACCGTCGCCCGCAAGATCGCGCGGACGGTCGGGCGGCTCGGCATCCAGCGCTTCGACCTCAAGTATGCGAATGGGAGCACGCCGCACGAGCTGCTCATGCACAGCGTCGAGCTCTACGGCACTCGGGTGATCCCGCGTGTGCGCGAGCTGCTCGCCGAGCAGCACGCCCCCGCCCGCTGACCCCTCCGCTTGCGCCGGCGTGTCCGGCGTGCGCGCCCGGGAGAACGCGCGCGCGTGCCGGACACGCCGGCGCAAGCGTGTTCGCCGTCCTGCTCGACGCTCGCGATCGGCTCGGCAGCCGCCGCTCGAGGAGCGGACCGGCGCGACCCGATCGACTAGAGTGGGAGCCGCTGTTCCGCGGGTGTCGCGTCGTCCGCCGGAACCGCGGGGATGTAGCTCAATGGTAGAGCCTCAGTCTTCCAAACTGATGGTGCGGGTTCGATTCCCGTCATCCCCTCCACAGAGCTTCTGCAGGGCCGCCGACCGCGATCCGAACTCCCCGAACCGAGAACGCGCAGTCACGCGAGCGTCCACGTTGTCGGATACTGGCCGTGTGAGCTTCGATGTCTTCTTCCGGCGGTTTGAGAATGGAGAAGCTGCGAAGGGCGGCG
>JAATFA010000081.1 GCA_015655445.1 Actinomycetales bacterium
AGCTCGGGGGAGAGGTAGGCGATCGTGCCGAGCAGGGCCTTGCCCGTGGCCGTGTTGGCGCTCGCCGCGCGTGCGAGGCCGAAGTCGCCGATCTTGATGCGCCCGTCGTCGGCGAGGAGCACGTTCTCGGGCTTGAGGTCGCGGTGGACGATGCCGGCCTTGTGCGCTGCCGCGAGGCCGGACAGCACGGCCTCGACGATGTCCATCGTCTGCTCGGGCGTGAGGCGCCCGTACTCCTGCAGGAGCTCGCGCAGCGTGATGCCGGGCAGGTACTCCATGACGAGGTAGGCGGAGTCCTCGTCCTGGCCCTGGTCGAAGACGTTGACGACGTTCGGGTGCGCGAGCCGGGCGGCCGATCGCGCCTCCTGGATGAAGCGCTCCTTGAACTGGCTGTCGTCGGCGAGGTGCTCGTGCATGATCTTGACCGCCACGCGGCGCTCGAGGCGCAGGTCGGTCGCGAGGTACACGGTCGCCATGCCGCCGCGGGCGATGCGCGAGCGCACCTGATACCGGCCGTCGATGAGACGGCCGATCATCGGGTCCGTGGTGCTCGCGCTCACTCCGTCGAGTCTAAGGAGGGGCCGCTCGAACGGGCGGTTGCGACACCGACGCGATCGGGACGTGCGATGGGCGCGGGTGCGCTCAGCCGAGCTCGGCGAGCCACGCGCGCGCGCTCTTCTCCCACTTCGCGTACGCGTCGGGGTGAGCCGAGATCTGCACGGCCTGGGCGGCCTGGGTGATCGTCATCGACTGCCAGCCGGGGATGTCGAGCAGGCCGCGCGTGCGCCCGGCGTTCGGGTTGCGCGGGCCGCCGTAGAACAGGCGCGCGGCGTGGTCGGCGTCGAGGAGGGCGCTGCGACTGCCCCATCCCGTGCTCGGACGCTGCTGGAAGAGGCCGACGGAGTCCCGGTCGCCGTGGTCGACGTTGCGCAGGCCGGATTCCTGCATGGCGGCGGCGAGGGCGACGACGATGCCGCGGTCGGGCACGCCGAGCTCGCGGCCGACGGCGACGACGACGCTCGCGTTGGCGCGCATCTCCGCCGTGAGCGGGGTGATGCCGTCGCCCGCGGCCGCGGGGTCGATCCCGGGGATGACGAGGGTCCTGCCGGGGTAGATGACGCTCGACCAGGTGAGGCCGTTCGCGCGCAGCACGTCCTGCACGCCGACGCGATAGGCGGCGGCGATCGAGGAGATCGTGTCGCCCGCACGGATCGTGTAGACGCTCGAGAGGGCGGGTGCGGGGGAGGACGCGACGGGCGTCGACGTGGCCGTGACGGCGGCCGTCGTCTGGACCGCGAGCACGTCGGAGGGCCCGGGGATCGCGATCGTCTGACCGGGGTAGATGATGCTCGTGCTCTGGAGGCCATTGCGCGCGAGGAGCGCTTGGAGGCTCACGGAGAAGCGCTGCGAGATGCCCCACAGCGTGTCCCCGCGCGCGATCGTGTAGCTCCCGCCCGTGCTCGTCGCGCCTCCGCTCGTGCGCGGCGCGGCGGAGGTGAGCGCGAGCACCTGGCCGGGGTAGATGACCGACTTCCAGCCGAGGCCGTTGAGGGCGAGCACGGAGGCGGTCGAGAGACCGAAGCGCCCGGCGATGCTGCTGACCGTGTCGCCGGGCTGCACGCGGTAGCTCGCCGGCGCGGGTCCCGTGGCGGCGACGGGCGCGGCGACGACGGGCGCGGCCGCCGCGGGGCGCGCGGCGGGAAGCATCGGGCGCTCCTCGCGCGGCCGCGGCTGCGCGGCGTCGGCGGGCGCGACGGGCCCCGTGAGGTGCACGGACACGGCGATCGACCCGGCGACGACGATGGGCACGGTCGCGTGCATGCCGCGGGCCAGGAGACCGCGCTCGCGCGCCTCCTCCGCCCCGCCGTGCGGACGCGACGGCGCGAGGCCCGCGAGCACGCGCCGCGCGACCTCCGAACGCTCCTCGGTCATCTCACCGCTCCCCCCGGTCCACTTCCCGTCCGGCCTGCGTGCCGGCAGCCGACGCCCGTTCCCCCACCCGTGCGGGGGAATGCCCCGCGGGTGGAGCCACCCATGCGGGCGGACATCCCTCCCACGCTGTCACGAGGCTGTTACTTCTGTCAATCAGAGGGGACATCCTGACGAATGTGGCTGATGGGGCGGATGTGAATAGTGCGCGGACGAGGAGCATGGCACGCTTGATGCGTGGTCACCCGGTCCGACGTCCGCTGGCTCACCGTCCCCGACCTCGTCGAGGAGCTGGGGATCGGGCAGAGCAGAGTGCGGCGCTTGCTCGAAGAGCGATCCCTGCTCGGCGTGCGACGCGACAACGTGCTCGTCGTGCCCGACCTCTTCATCACGGACGGCCATCCGCTTCCGGAGCTGCGCGGCACAGTCATCGTGCTCGCCGACGCGGGGTTCACCGACGAGGAGGCCATGGAGTGGCTTCTGAGCCCCGAGGAGACGCTCGGTGTCGCGCCCATCGACGCCCTGCGAGCGGGGCGGAAGGCGGAGGTGCGGCGCATCGCGCAGGCGCTCGGCTTCTGAGCGCGTCGCGAGTGCGTCGCGCGGGAGCCGCGCGGCCTCAGGAGACGCGCTTGGCGACCGTCTGCGCGAGCCGGACGAGCTCCTGGCGGCTCGAGGCCGCGATGGGCGCCTCCTCGAGCGCCGCACGCGCCTGCGCGACCTGGCGGTCGATGACGCCCTCGACGCGCGCGACCGCACCGCTGTCCCGGATGGTCGACTGGAGCATGCGGATCTGCTCCTCGTCGAGCGAGCGATCGCCGAGCAGCTCGTCGAGCAGCCGCCGCGCGGTGGGCGGCAGGGCGGAGCGTGCGAGCGCGATGAGCACGGTGCGCTTGCCCTCGCGCAGATCGTCGCCCGCGGGCTTGCCTGTGACCTCCGGGTCGCCGAACACGCCGAGGAGGTCGTCGCGCAGCTGGAACGCGACGCCGAGAGGGAGGCCGAATGCCCGCAGCGCGTCGAGCTGGTCGGCCGCGGCCCCCGCCATCGCGGCACCGAGCGCGAGCGGCGCCTCGACGGAGTACTTGGCCGATTTGTAGACGATGACACGGTGCGCACGCGCGAGCAGCTCGGACTCCGGCGCGACGCGCCACGCGTTCTCCTCGAGGATGTCGAGGAACTGCCCGGCGGTCACCTCGGTGCGCATGCGCACGAACTCCGCGCGCGCGGCGCGCGCGGCCGCGGGCCGCCCGAGCATCGCGAGCGCCTCGTCGAGAACCTCATCGGACCACCCGAGCAGCATGTCGCCGAGCAGCAGCGCGCCCGCTCGGCCGTACTCGGCGGACGAGCCGTGCCATCCCGTCTCCCGGTGCAGCGCCTCGAAGCGGCGGTGGGCGGAGGGGCGTCCGCGTCGCGTGTCCGAGTTGTCGAGCACGTCGTCGTGCACGAGCGCGGCCGCGTGGAACACCTCGAGCGCGGCGCACGCGCGCACGACCGCGGGCAGGTGCTCGGAGACGGCGTCGGTGAGCGGGTCGAAGTCCTGCACGCGCGCCGAGATCGCATGCCACCCCCAATACAGGAAGAGCGCGCGGAAGCGCTTGCCCCCCTGCAGGAGGTCGCCGCCGATCTCGACGAGGGGGGCGAGCTCGGGGGCGATCGCGACGAGCTCGGCGCGGCGCGTCTCGAGCATCTCGTCGATGGCGTCCTGCACGAGGTCCACTAACCGCGTACTCTCAGCCACCTGCCTAGCCTAGTTGGAGTCCCGGTCATACAATGGGGCCCTATCGACGCGTCGATCCCGAGCACGAGGGGAACACAGATGCCACTTTCCGAGCAGGAGCAGCGCCTCCTGGAAGAAATGGAGCGGAGCCTCTACCACAACGACGCGGACTTCGTGGCGACCGTGGGCAAGCGCCGCGGGCGCCCCAACTACACCTTGCTCGTGCTCGGCATCCTCACCGTCGTTGCCGGCGTCGCGATCCTCATCGGCGGCGTCGCGCTGCGCCAGCCGCTCATCGGCGTCGTCGGGTTCGTGGTCATGTTCGCGGGCGTGCTCATCGCCATCCGGCCGTCGCGGGTTCCGGTCGAGGAGTCGGCGGACCGGCGTGCATCGCGCGCGGCGAAAAGCGCGAAGCCGGGACTCATGGACCGCTTGAACGACCGGTGGGATCGCCGCCAGGACGGGCACGACATCTAGAGTCGCCGCACACCTCCCCGAAGGGGGCCGACCGCAAGGTCGGCCCCCTTTTCCGTGTGGTGCGCGCCCGGTGGAGCGCGCCGCGCTCCACCGGGCGCTCCACTCTCCTCCACCGCCCCTCCTACGTGCTCGTCCGCCATGCCCCTCCGGGCCGCGAGAACGCGCCGGAGCGCATCGTGCGGGCGCAGTCGGCCGGTCCTGCGGAGCCGTCGGTGCGTCTCGACGCGCCGTGCCGCGCGCAGCCCTCCCCTTTCCTCCACCCGCTCTCTTCCGCGGAATCTCGCGCATCGGGAGGGGGACGTGCCACAATCGCCCCCGGTTTCGCTCTTGTCAGTGGAGGAGAGTGGAGTAAAGTGGAGGACATCCCGACCCGGGCTGCAGAGTGAGGGGGGCGCCTCGTGTTCCTCGGCACCTACGCGCCCAAGCTCGACGAGAAAGGGCGCATCATCCTCCCCGCGAAGTTCTGGGACGAGCTGGCCGCCGGTGTCGTGCTCACGCGCGGCCAGGAGCGCTGCATCTACGTCTTCAGCACGCGCGGCTTCGAGGAGCAGCACGAGCGCATCCGTCAGGCGCCGCTCACAAGCCGCGCGGCGCGCGACTACCTGCGCCTGTTCCTCTCGGGGGCGAGCGCGGAGATCCCGGACAAGCAGCGCCGCGTGACGATCCCCGCGAACCTGCGCGAGTACGCCGGCCTCGATCGCGACCTCACGGTCATCGGCGCGGGCGATCGCGCGGAGATCTGGTCGACCGAGGCATGGAACGCCTACTACGCCGAGAAGGAGGAGGCGTTCGCGAACACCGAGGAGGAGGTGATCCCGGGCCTGTTCTGATCCCGCTCGCGGACTCCCAGCCGATGGCGCCCTGGCGCACCTTCCCCGGTGCCAGGTCGTCGCGGATGGGGATCCGCGAGCGGGAGCGGAACCCGGAGCGCGATGAGCGACGACATCCACGTCCCCGTCCTGCTCGAGCGCACGCTCGAGCTGCTCGCGCCCGCCGTCGAACGGCCGGGTGCCGTGCTGCTCGACGCGACGCTCGGCATGGGCGGCCACGCCGAGGCGTTCCTGCGCCGCTTCCCCTCGCTGCGGCTCGTCGGCCTCGACCGCGACGAGGACGCGCTCGCGATCGCCCGTGCGCGCCTCGACCCGTTCGCCGACCGTGTGGACCTCGTGCACACGGTGTACGACGGGCTGCGGGCGGCCCTCGACGGCCTCGGTATCGATCTCGTCGACGCCGTGCTCTTCGACCTGGGGGTCTCATCGCTGCAGCTCGACCGCGACGAGCGTGGGTTCTCCTACTCGCGGGACGCGCCGCTCGACATGCGCATGGACGCGAGCGCGGGGCTCACCGCCGAGCGCGTGCTCGCCGAGTACGACGAGCGCGAGCTCGCGCGCGTCTTCCGCGAGTACGGCGAGGAGCGGCTCGCCGGTCGCTACGCTCGCGCGATCGTCGAGCGACGGGCGCGCGAGCGCTTCACGCGCTCGAGCGACCTCGTGGACGTCATCGCCCGCGCGACGCCCGCCGCCCTCCAGCGCAGCGGCCACCCCGCCAAGCGCGTGTTCCAGGCGCTGCGCATCGAGGTCAACGGCGAGCTCGCCGCGCTCGAGCGCGCCCTGCCCGATGCCCTCGACGCGCTCCGCCGCGGCGGGCGCATCGTCGTGCTCGCCTACCACTCGCTCGAGGACCGCATCGTCAAGCGCGAGCTCCAGGCCCGCACGCGGTCGACGGCCCCCGTCGGCCTTCCCGTCGAGCTGCCCGAGCACCGTCCGGCCTTCCGCCTGCTCGTGCGCGGCGCGGAGCTCGCCGACGACGACGAACGCACCCGCAACCCGCGCTCCGCCTCCGTGCGCCTGCGCGCCGCCGAACGGATCGGAGACGCCGCGTGAGCGCCCTTCCCCTCGCCCTGGCCCGTGACGAGCGCGATCGGCCGCCGATCGAGGTCGCGCCGACGCGCGCCCAGCGCAAGCGGCGCCCGCGTCTCGTCTACGCGATCGTGTCGGTCGCGGGCATCGCGGTCATCCTGCTCGCGCAGCTGCTGCTCAGCATGCTCCTGTCGCAGGGCGCGTACACGATCTCGTCGCTGCAGACGCAGCAGAAGGAGTACGCGCGCGACGTCGACGACCTCACGGAGCAGCAGCAGCTGCACAGCTCGACGCAATACCTCGCGGCGAGCGCGTCGGCCCTCGGCATGGTGAGCAACACGCATCGCGTCTTCCTGCGCCTCTCCGACGGCGCCGTGCTCGGCACGCCGCAGGCGGCGAGCGCGAGCGACGGCGGCATCGTGGACCCGACCGGCGACCTCGTCGCGAACGCCGTGGCGCCGAAGGTGCCCGCCTCGATCGCGGCGTCCGCCGGCCAGGACGGCGCAGGCACGACCGCGACGGGCCAGGGCGGAGCCGCGCCGAGCGGAGCGGCCACGGGCGGCTCGACCCAGGGCGGCTCGGCGCAGGGCGACGCGGCGCAGGGCGACTCGTCCTCCGCGCCCACGGGGCCATCCGCGCTCGACGGCACGGCCGGCACGGACGCGGCCGGCTCCGCGACGGGCGGCGACGTGCTCCCCTCGCCCGTGACCCACTGACCGCCCTCGATCGAGCTCCCCAGGAGGACGCATGTCGCGACGCCGCATCCGGGCCCGCTTCACGATCGCCGCGCTCGCGACCTTCGCGATCGTCGTCGTCTTCACCTTCCGCCTCGTCGACATCCAGGTCGTGCAGGCCGCCCAGCTCAACCAGCAGTCGTACGACAGCCGGTCGATCGAGGTGACGACGTACGGCACGCGCGGCGAGGTCGTGGACGAGAACGGCACGGTGCTCGCCTCGAGCGTCGACCGCTACAACATCACCGTCGCGCCGAAGGTCATCCTCGGCACGCACGGCGTCGACTCGACGCTCATGAAGAACCTCGACGACATCGCCGCGAAGACGGGGCAGAACGTGCAGGACCTCGTCGCCGCCGTCACGAAGGACCCCGGCTCGAACTTCGCGTACCTCGCGAAGGGCGTCGACACGTCCGTCTTCCGCGCGGTGCGCGACCTGCGGATCGCGGGCGTCGCGTTCGAGTATGCCCCCGCGCGCGTCTACCCGCAGGGGGCGACCGCGGGCAACCTCGTGGGCTTCATGGGCACCGACGGACCTCTCGCCGGTGTCGAGCAGATGGAGAACACGTGTCTCGCCGGCACGAACGGCACGGAGAGCTACGAGCGCAGCCAGGACGGCGTGCAGCTTCCCGGCAGCACCGTCACGCAGAAGGCCGCGCAGAACGGCGGTACCGTCAAGCTCACGATCGACGCCGACCTGCAGTGGTTCGTGCAGCAGGCCCTCGGCGAGCAGGTGCAGGCCGTGCAGGGGTCCTGGGGCACCGCGATGGTCGTGCGCGTGAAGGACGGCCACATCATGGCGGCTGCCGACTACCCGAGCGTCGACCCGAACGACGTCAACGGCGCGCCGCGGGACGCGAGCGGCAACCTCATCCTCGGCTCGCGCGCCTTCACGAACTCGTACGAGCCCGGATCGGTCTTCAAGCCCATGGCGATGGCGGCGCTCATCGACCAGGGCAAGGCGACCCCGACGACGCAGACGATCGCGCCCGGCTGGTTCACGACGCCCGGCGGCGAGCGGTTCACCGACGCGTGGGCGCACGACGACATCCGCTACACGCTCGCAGGCGTGCTCGTCAACTCCTCGAACACGGGCGTCTCCTCGCTCGTGGAGCGCGTGAGCGACCAGACGCGCTACCAGTACATGCAGAAGTTCGGCATCGGCACGACGACCGCCGTGCACTTCCCGGGCGAGGACAAGGGCATCCTGCGTCCCGCGTCGCAGTGGGACGACCTGAGCCGGTACGAGATCGGCTTCGGGCAGGGCGTCACTGCGACCTCCGCGCAGGTCGCGGGGATCTACCAGACGTTCGGCAACGGGGGAGTGCGCATGCCCCTCACGCTCGTCGAGGGCTGCGAGCACCCCGACGGGATCGTGACCGACGTGCCGAGCACGCAGGGCACGCGCGTCGTCGCGCAGAAGACCGCGAACGAGATGGTCAACATCCTCGAGGAGACGGTCACGCAGGGCAGCCTCAAGTCGACCGTCCACATCCCCGGGTACCGCGTGGCCGCGAAGACGGGCACCGCGCAGGTCGCGTTGCCGAACGGCCAGGGATACGGGCCCGACCACATCGTCTCCGTCGCCGGCGTCGCGCCGGCCGACGATCCCCAGTACGCGGTTGTCGTGACGATCGGGATGCCGCATACGATTACTACTTCGGCGGCCGCTGCGCCGGCCTTCAGCAAGGTGATGAGCCAGACGCTCACGACCTTCCGGGTTCAGCCCTCCACGAAGCCCGCTCCGTACATTCCGCTGACCTGGTGAGGAGAGCCAGGAGAACGTCGAGGTGACCGTGTCCGCCCGGATCCCGCCGGTCCTCCGGCCCGAGCACCCGTCGGCACGATCCCTGACCGCCCTCGTCGAGGAGTTCGGTCTGTCGACGCGCGGCTCGCTCGCCGGCGTCGAGATCACGGGGATCTCCATCAACTCCGAGGAGGTCGAGCCGGGCGACCTGTACGTGGGCGTGCCGGGCGCGCGCAGCCACGGCGGCGCGTTCGCCGCGCGCGCCGCCGAGCGCGGCGCCGTCGCCGTGCTCACCGACGCGGCCGGCGCGCAGCTCGCCGCGGACGCGGGACTGCCGATCGTGCTCGTCGAGAGCCCGCGCGAGGCGCTCGGCGCGATCTCCGCGTGGGTCTACCGCACGGGCGACGATCCGCCGCTCCTGCTCGGCGTCACGGGGACGAACGGCAAGACCTCGACCTCGTATCTGCTCGCGGGCGTGCTCAAGCAGCTCGGCCTCGTGACGGGGCTGAGCACGACCGCGGAGCGCCACATCGGCGACCTCGTCGTCGTGAGCCGCCTGACGACGCCCGAGGCGAGCGAGATGCATGCCCTGCTCGCGCGCATGCGAGAGGCGGGCGTGCGCGCGGTCGCGATCGAGGTGAGCGCCCAGGCGCTCACGCGCCACCGCGTCGACGGGATCGTCTTCGACGTCGCCGGCTTCACCAACCTCAGCCACGACCACCTCGACGACTATGCCGACATGGAGGAGTACTTCGCGGCGAAGACGCCCCTCTTCCAGCCCGACCGGGCTCGCCGCGGCGTCGTGTCGCTCGACTCGCCCTGGGGGCAGCGCATGGTCGAGGCCGCCGGCGTCCCGGTCACGACGATCGCCTCGCGCGACGACGTCGATGCCTCGTGGCGCGTCGTCGTGACAGACGAGCACGCCGAGCACACGGGCTTCCGGCTGCTCGGCCCGGACGGGCGCGAGCTCGAGACGCGCGTGCCTCTCATCGGGCGGCACATGGCGGCGAACGCCGCGCTCGCGATCGTCATGCTCGTCGAGGCGGGCATCGAGCTCGACGCGATCGCGCGCGCGCTCGAGGCGGACGGCGGCATCGTCGCGTACCTCCCGGGTCGCACGGAGCGGGTCTCGGGCGATCGCGGCCCCGCCGTCTACGTCGACTTCGGGCACAGCCCCGACGCCTTCGCGAACACGCTCGCGGCGGTGCGGCGGTTCACGCCCGGCAGGGTCATCATGCTCTTCGGCGCGGACGGGGACCGCGACAAGACCAAGCGGCACGACATGGGCCGCGTCGCCGCCGAGCTCTCCGACATCCTCGTCATCACCGACCACCATCCCCGTTTCGAGGACCCCGCGGCGATCCGCCGCACACTCGTGGAGGGGGCTCGCATGGCGGAGCACCAGCCGGAGCTGTACGAGGTGAGCCCGCCCGAGGAGGCCATCCGCGTCGCGGTCTCGCTCGCGCGCGAGGGGGACTCGATCCTATGGGCGGGGCCGGGCCACCAGGACTACCGCGACATCCGCGGCGTCCGCACCCCGTATTCGGCGCGCGACCTCGCCCGCCAGGCGCTGCGCGAGGCGGGCTGGTGATCGCGATCGAGCTCGGGGAGATCGCCGCCATCGTCGCGGGCGAGCTCGTGCTGCCCCCCGGCGCCTCGGCGTCCGCGCGCGTCGGCGGCACGGTCGAGACGGACTCCCGCCGCGTGCGCGAGGGCGGCATCTTCTTCGCCCTCCCCGGTGAGCACACCGACGGCCACCTCTTCGCCCCCGCCGCCGTCGCGGCCGGGGCGGCGCTCGTCGTCTCCGAGCGGCCCCTCGACCTGCCCGTGCCGGTCGTCGTCGTGCGCGACGGCGTCGAGGCGCTCGCCGCGCTCGCGGCGGCCGTCGTGGAGCGCGTGCGCGCACACGGCGAGCTCTCCGTGGTGGGGATCACGGGCTCGAACGGCAAGACGACGACGAAGAACCTGCTCGCCGCGATCCTCGCGGCGGAGGGTCCGACGGTCGCGCCCCGGGAGTCGTTCAACAACCACGTGGGCGCACCCGTGTCGATGCTCGGCGTCGAGGAGTCGACGCGCCACCTCGTCGTCGAGATGGGCGCGAGCGGCGTCGGCCACATCGCGCGGCTCGTGCGCATCGCGCGGCCGGACATCGGCGTCGTGCTCAAGGTCGGGATGGCGCACGCGGGCGAGTTCGGCGGCATCGAGGCGACCCAGCGGGCGAAGTCGGAGATGGTCACCGACCTCGCGCCCACGGGCGTCGCGGTCCTCAACGCCGACGACCCGCGCGTCGCGGCGATGGCGGCGATGACGCGAGCACGCGTCGTGTGGTTCGGCCGCTCGGCGGGAGCCGATGTGCGCGCCGAGGACGTGCGCTCCGATGCGACCGGCACGGCCTTCACTCTCGTGTCCGGCGACGAGCGCGCGCCCGTGCGGCTGAGCATCCTCGGCGAGCACCACGTCATGAACGCGCTCGCCGCGCTCGCGGTCGCGCGGGAGCTCGGCGTGCCGGTCGAGCGCGCCGTGCGCGCCGTCGAGGGCGTGCGACGCGCCGAGCGCTGGCGCATGGAAGTGCTCGAGCGCCCGGACGGCGTGACCGTCATCAACGACGCCTACAACGCGAGCCCGGACTCGATGGCGGCAGCCCTCAAGACGCTCGCGGAGCTCGGCCGCTCCGGCCGCCGCACGGTCGCCGTCCTCGGCGAGATGGCCGAGCTCGGCCCCTTCGCGGTCGAGGAGCACGACCGGATCGGCCGCCTCGCCGTGCGGCTGGGCATCGACCAGCTCGTCGTCGTCGGCGAGGGGGCCCGCCACATCCACGCGGGGGCCGGCCTGGAGGGCTCCTGGGACGGCGAGACGCGCTTCGTGGGGGATCTCGACGAGGCATACGATGTCGTGCGTGATTTCCTGCGCGCCGGTGACGTCGTGCTCGTGAAGTCATCGAAGTCCGCCGGTCTGCGCTTCCTCGGCGACCGGCTCGCGGGGGTCGCCGGATGATCGCGCTCCTCGTCGCGGGAGCCTTCGCAGCCGTCTTCACGCTCGTGCTCACGCCCGTGTTCGCGCGCCTGTTCCGGCGCATGCGGCTCGGCCAGTTCATCCGCGCAGACACGCCCACGACGCACGTCGTCAAGCGCGGCACGCCCTCGATGGGCGGCGTCGTGTTCATCACGGGCGCCGTGCTCGGCTACTTCGTCGGCAAGGCGGTCTCCGCGATCGTCGGACGCACCGTCTCCGGCCTCAACCTCACGCCCTCCGCCCTCCTCGTCATCCTGCTCATGGTCGGCGTCGCGATCGTGGGGTTCATCGACGACTTCATGAAGGTGCGCAAGCAGAACAGCCTCGGTCTGCGCGGCGGCTACAAGATCGCGCTCACGGTCATCGTTAGCGCCGTCTTCGGGGTGCACGCGCTCACGCTGCGCGACGACCACGGCATCGCGCCCGCCTCGACGGCGCTGTCGTTCCTGCGCGACCTCCCGATCGACCCTACGACGCTGCTCGGCGTCGTCGGCGGCACGATCGTCGCGGTCGTCTGGATCGCCCTCATCACGGTCTCGACGACGAACGCCGTCAACCTCACCGACGGGCTCGACGGGCTCGCGACGGGTGCCTCGATCTTCGGCATCGGCGCGTACGTCGTCATCGGCTTCTGGCAGTTCAACCAGTCGTGCATCAGCACGGCGCTGAGCCCCGAGAACCGCGGAAAGTGCTACGACGTGTCGGACCCGCTCGACCTCGCGACGATCGCGGCGGCGGTCGTCGGCGCGCTCGTCGGCTTCCTGTGGTGGAACACCTCGCCCGCCCAGATCATGATGGGCGACACGGGCTCGTTCGGGCTCGGCGGCGCGCTCGCCGCGCTCGGCATCCTCTCGCGCACGGAGCTCCTGCTCGTGCTCCTGGGCGGGCTGTTCATCGTGTGCACGAGCACCGTCATCATCCAGCGCGCGTACTTCAAGGTCACCCACGGCAAGCGCATCTGGCTCGCGAGCCCCCTCCACCACCACTTCGAGATGAAGGGCTGGGCCGAGGTCACGATCGTCGTGCGCTTCTGGATCATCGAGGGCCTCTTCGTCGGCATGGGCGTGGGGCTCTTCTACCTCGAATGGCTCTCGCGCTGAACGCCCGGCTCGCCTCGCTCACGAGCTGGCGCGCGGACTGGCGCGGCCTGCGCGTGCTCGTGCTCGGCGCGGGCACGACCGGGTTCTCGGCCGCGGACACGCTCGTCGAGCTCGGCGCCGACGTGCTCGTGGTCGCCGACCGGGTCGCCGACGACGTCGCGGGCATGCTCGAGGCGATCGGCGCGCGACGGGGGAGCGCCGACGACCTCGCGGCCTTCGACCCCGAGCTCGCGATCGTCTCGCCGGGCTTCCACCCCGACGACCCCCTCGTGCGCGCCGTCGAGGAGCGCGGCGTGCAGATCTGGGGCGACATCGAGCTCGCGTGGCGCGTCCGCGACAAGACCGGCGCTCCGGCCGAGTGGCTGCTCGTGACGGGCACGAACGGCAAGACGACGACGACGCGCCTCGCGGCCGCCATGCTGCAGGCGGACGGGCGCCGCGTCGCCGCGTGCGGCAACATCGGCACGCCCGTGCTCGACGTCGTGCGCTATCCGGCGGGCTTCGACGTGCTCGTCGTCGAGCTCTCGAGCTACCAGCTGCACTGGATGCACCGCAACGCGGGCGGGGAGATCACGCCCGCCGCGAGCGTGTGCCTCAACGTCGCGGACGACCACCTCGACTGGCACGGCGGGTTCGCGCGCTACCGTGCCGCGAAGGGGCGCGTCTACACGAACACGCGCCTCGCGTGCGTGTACAACAAGGCGGACGCGACGACGCGCGAGCTCGTCGAGGAGGCCGAGGTCGTCGAGGGCTGTCGCGCGATCGGCTTCGGCCTCGACGTGCCCGGTCCGAGCGAGCTCGGGATCGTCGACGGGATCGTGTGCGATCGCGCGTTCCTCGCCGAGCGGCGCACGTCCGCGATCGAGCTCACGACCGTCGCGGCGCTCGCGCGCGCGGGGCTCGCGGCCGCGCACCTCGTCGCCGACGTGCTCGCGGCGAGCGCTCTCGCGCGCGCGATCGGCGTGAGCCCCGACGCGATCCGGCGCGCGATCGCCGGCTTCCGCGTCGACCCCCACCGCGCCGAGCCGATCGCCGAGGCGGGCGGCGTCTCGTGGGTGGACGACTCGAAGGCCACCAACCCGCACGCGGCGAACGCGTCGCTCTCGGCCCACGACTCCGTCGTGTGGATCGTCGGCGGCCTCCTCAAGGGCGTCGACATCGCGCCGCTCATCGCCCGGCACGCCGCGCGCGTGCGCGCGGTCGTCGTCATCGGCGTCGATCGCGCGCCCGTCGTCGAGGCTTTCGCGCGACACGCGCCCGCGGTCCCCCTGTACGAGGTGACGACCCCGGACACTGGAGGGGTGATGCCGGAGGCCGTGCGCCTCTCCCTCGAGCTCGCACGGCCGGGGGACGTCGTGCTCCTCGCCCCGGCCGCCGCGTCGATGGACCAGTTCGTCGACTACGCGGACCGGGGACGGCAGTTCGCAGAGGCTGTCCGGAGACTGCTGGGAGGCACGGGAGATGACGACGATCCGGCCGCCGCGTATCCCCGAGACTGAGACCGCCGCGCCGGGACGAGCCTCCGCCGCGTTCCGCGTGGGCGTGCGACGCGTCTTCGGCGCGGAGGGACCCACCTACTTCCTGCTGCTCGGCACGACGCTCTTCCTCGTCGTCTTCGGCCTCGTCATGGTCCTCTCGTCCTCGGCCGTCGAGGACTACGCGGCGACGGGCGACTTCTTCGGCTCGTTCGTGCGACAGGGTCTCTTCGCCCTCATCGGGGTGCCGCTCATGCTGATCGCCGCGCGACTGCCCGTGCGATTCTGGCGTCGATGGGCGTGGCACGTCATGATCGCCTCGATCCTCCTGCAGCTGCTCGTCGTCGCGACGCCGCTCGGCCACAACGTGCAGGGGAACACGAACTGGATCAAGGTCGGCTCCTTCACCGCCCAGCCGTCGGAGCTCATCAAGCTCGCGCTCGTCGTGTGGCTCGGTCTCGTGCTCGCGGCCAAGGTCGACCGGCTGAGCTCGTGGCGCGACCTCATCATGCCGGTCGTGCCCATCGCGGGCGGCGCTATCCTGCTCATGCTCGTCGGCAACGACCTCGGCACGGCCGTCGTCCTGCTGCTCATGGTGCTCGGCGCGCTCTTCTTCGCGGGCGTGCGCACTCGCCACCTCGCGGTCATCGTCGTCGTGGTCGCGATCGTCGGCTTCCTCGCCACGAGCGTGAGCAGCTCGCGCTCCGCGCGCATCGAGGCGTGGCTGCACGGCTACCAGGGGTCGCAATACGAGGCGTGGGCGTACCAGCCGATGCACGCGCTCTTCGCGCTCGCCTCGGGCGGCGTCTTCGGGGTCGGGCTCGGCAACTCGAAGATGAAGTGGTCGTGGCTGCCCGAGGCCGACAACGACTACATCTTCGCCGTCATCGGCGAGGAGCTCGGCCTCATCGGGGCGATCGTCGTGCTCATGCTGTTCGCGGTGCTCGCGATCGCGTTCATCCGCGTCATCCGCCGGTCCGACGACGCGTTCGTGCGGATCGCCTCGAGCTGCGTCATGGTGTGGGTCATCGGCCAGGCCGTCATCAACATCGCCGTCGTGCTCGGCGTGCTGCCCGTGCTCGGGGTGCCGCTGCCGCTCATCTCGGCGGGCGGATCCGCGCTCATCTCCACGCTCGTCGCGATCGGCATCGTGCTCTCCTTCGCGCGCGCGCAGGAGCGCCGGGCGTGACGCACTACCTCCTGGCCGGCGGGGGCACCGCCGGGCACGTGAACCCCCTGCTCGCGGTCGCCGACCGCATCCGCGAGCGCGAGCCGGAGTCCGAGGTGCTCGTGCTCGGCACGCGCGAGGGCCTCGAGTCGAGGATCGTGCCCGCGCGCGGCTACGAGCTGCTCGTCGTGCCGCGCCTGCCCTTCCCGCGGAGGCTCGGGCCCGGCGTGCTGCGCTTCCCCGGCCGGCTGCGGGAGTCGATCGCGATGACGCGCGCGTACGTGCGCGATCGCGCGGTCGAGGTCGTCGTCGGCTTCGGCGGGTACGCGAGCGCGCCCGCCTACCTCGCGGCGCGCGCCGAGCACGTGCCGATCGTCGTGCACGAGCAGAACGCCCGGCCGGGCATCGCGAACCGCCTCGGGAGCAGGCTCACGCGCTCGGTCGGCACGACGTTCGCGGGCACGCGCCTGCGCCACGCGCGCGTCGTCGGCATGCCCCTGCGCCGCGAGATCGCGCGCCTCGACCGGGCGAGCGCGCGCGCGGAGGCGCTCGCGCTCTTCGGGCTCGACGGAGAGCGCCCGACCCTGCTCGTCACGGGCGGCTCGTCGGGCGCCCGCCGCATCAACGCGACCGTGTCGAGCGCCGTCTCGATCCTGCTCGGCACCGGCTGGCAGGTCCTGCACATCACGGGGGAGCGCGACGAGACGCCCGATCCGGGCCTGCCGGGCTACCACGTCGTGCGCTATTGCGAGCGGATGGAGCTCGCCCTCGCGGTCGCCGACCTCGCCGTCTCGCGCGCCGGCGCCGCGACCGTGAGCGAGCTCACGGCCGTGGGCGTTCCCGCCGTGTACGTGCCGTATCCCGTCGGCAACGGCGAGCAGCGCCTCAACGCGCGCGACGCGGTCGCCGCGGGGGGCGCCCTCGTCGTCGCCGACGGGGAGTTCACGCCCGAGTGGGTCGCGCGTCTGCTCGTTCCGCTCCTGGAGGACCGCGCGCTCGTCGCCGAGATGGCCGCGAGGACGGCCGCGATCGGCACGCGCGACGGCGCCGACGGCGTCTACGAGCTCATCCGGGAGGCGCTCGCCGATGGCCGCTGACCCCGTCCCGCCGACGCGCGCACGCGCACGCCGTCCGCGCGCGCACGGCGGGTACCGTAGACGGCGATGATCAAGCCCGACCTGAGCCTCGAGCTCCCCGCGCACATCGGCGCCGTGCACTTCGTCGGCATCGGCGGCAGCGGCATGAGCGGCATCGCGCGCATGTTCCTCGCGGCGGGCCACCGGGTGAGCGGCTCGGACGTGCGCGAGAGCGCGTCGACGCGCGCGCTGCGCGAGCTCGGGGCGACCGTCGCGATCGGGCACGACGCCGCGCACGTCGGCGACGCGGACACCGTCGTCGTGACGGGCGCGCTGTGGCAGGACAACCCCGAGTACCGGCGCGCGCTCGCGGCGGGCATCCCCGTGCTGCATCGCTCGCACGCGCTCGCGTGGCTCGTGCGCGGACGCCGCCTCGTCTCGGTCGCGGGCGCGCACGGCAAGACGACGTCGACGGGCATGATCGTGACGGCGCTGCGGCACCTCGGCGCCGATCCGAGCTTCGTCAACGGCGGGGTGATCGCCTCGCTCGGCACGAGCGCCGCGCCGGGCTCGGGCGATCTCTTCGTCGTCGAGGCGGACGAGTCGGACGGCTCCTTCCTGCTCTACGACACGTCCGTCGCTCTCGTCACGAACGTCGACGCCGACCACCTCGACCACTACGGCTCGCGGGAGGCGTTCGAGGCCGCGTTCGTTGAGTTCGCGGCGGGAGCCCGCGAGCTCGTCGTCGCCTCCGCGGACGACGCGGGCGCGCGACGGATGCTCGCTCGTCTCGGCGAGGGGCGGCGCGTCCTCACCTTCGGCACGAGCGCCGACGCGGACGTGCGCGTGAGCGCCGTCGAATCGGGTGCCGCCGTGCGCTTCACGCTCGCCTGGCGCGGGCGCGAGCACGTCGTGCGACTCGCCGTGCCGGGGCCGCACAACGCGCTCAACGCGGCGGGCGCCTTCGCCGTGCTCGTCGGCATGGGCTTCGACGAGGATGTCGTCGTCGCGGGACTCGAGCGCTTCGAGGGCACCGGGCGGCGCTTCGAGCTGCACGGGACCGTGCGCGGCGTGCGCGTGTACGACGACTACGCGCACCACCCGACCGAGGTCGCCGCCGCGCTCGCGACCGCGCGCAGCGTCGTCGGGGACGGTCGCGTCATCGCCGTGCACCAGCCGCACCTCTACAGCCGCACCCGCCTCATGGCGGGGGAGTTCGCGGAGACCTACGAGCGGCTCGCCGACCACACGGTCGTGCTCGACGTCTTCGGCGCGCGCGAGGACCCGGAGCCCGGCGTGACGGGCGCTCTCGTCGCCGAGCGGTTCGCCGATCCCTCGCGCGTCGCCTACCTGCCGGACTGGCAGGAGGCCGCCGACCACGTCGCGGCGGTCGCCCGGGAGGGCGACATCGTCATGACGCTCAGCTGCGGCGACGTCTACCGCATCATCCCGCAGATCCTCGAGGCGCTCGCGGCCCCCGTGCCCACGGGCTCGAGCGTGGCGCAGGAGGGCGCGACGACGGAGGGCGCGCCGACCGCGGACACGGCGACCGCGGCCGCGGAGAGCACGGCGACGACGGGCACGGCGGCCGGGGGCCCGTCGAGGTCCGACGCGGCGACCCAGGGCGTGCGCGGATGAAGCGTCCGGAGGGGTTCGATTCGCGACCGCAGGAGCCCGCTCCCGCCGATCGCGGCCGCCCGGCCGCGCGGAGCGGCCGGGCGCGCGCGGCGGGAGCGGCCGAGGACCGGGCGGGGGCGCGCTCGGGCCGCGCGTCGCGCGAGGCGGCCACCACGTCGACCCCGCCGCGCGCGACGATCCCCGCGTCCGCCTCGCCCTCGCGCATCCCCTCGCGCTCGGGCACGGCCGTGCAGGACCGGCCGGAGGAGGTTCGCGGCCGCCTCGCCGAGGTCGCCGACGAGGCCGCGCGCGCGGAGCGCGAGGCACGGCGCCGCGCGCGCCAGGCCGAGCGGGAGCGCCGGCGCCGCGAGCAGCTCGAGGTGCGCAGGTTCACACGGCGCGCGCGTCACCGGCGCGCGGTGTGGGTCACGGCGGGCGCCGTCGCCGTCGTGTTCGTGGGGGCGATGACGCTCGCGGCGTTCTCGCCCCTCTTCGCCCTGCGCACGATCGAGGTCGTCGGCACCGAGCGCATCGACAAGCAGCAGGTGCACGCCGCGCTCGAGGACGAGCTCGGCACGCCGCTCGTGCAGCTCGACCAAGGGCGCATCCGCAGGGAGCTCGCGGCGTTCCCGCTCATCCGCAGCTTCGTCGTCGAGGAGGTGCCGCCGGACCGTCTCGTCGTGCGCGTCGTCGAGCGGCAGCCGCTCGCGGTCGTGCAGGCCGGCGACGGGTTCGACCTCGTCGACGCGGCCGGGGTCGTCGTGCAGCACTCGGACGACCGTCCGCAGGGCTACCCGCTCATCTCGGGGGAGCCCTCGCCCACGACCGCGGCGTTCCGTTCGATGGCGGAGGTCCTGCTCGCCCTCCCCTCCGACGTCGCGGGCAAGGTCGACTCGATCACGGCGCGCACGCACGACGACGTGACGCTCACGCTCGCGGGCACGGGCCAGCGCGTGCTGTGGGGCAGCTCCGAGCGCAGCTCCCTCAAGGCGCTCGTGCTCTCCGACCTGCTCGCCCAGTACGGCGACGCCGGGCCGGGGGAGTACGACGTCTCGGCCGAGGGGTCCGCGGTCTTCCACCACGACTGACGCGCGGCGGCGCATGCCGATCGACCGCGCGTCCTCGCGACACGCGGCGCGCCTCGCGCCCTCATCCGGGGGCGGCGCCTACCGTTCTTGCCAGGACAAGCGATTTGAGCAAAACTTTGGACCTCAAGTTGAGGTTGAAGGTTCTAAGCGGAGGCCGGACGTGACATCGAACCAGAACTACCTCGCCGTCATCAAGGTCGTCGGCATCGGCGGCGGCGGCGTGAACGCCGTCAACCGGATGATCGAGCTCGGCCTGCGCGGGGTCGAGTTCATCGCCATCAACACCGATGCGCAGGCGCTCCTGCTGAGCGACGCGGACGTCAAGCTCGACGTCGGGCGCGAGATCACGCGCGGGCTCGGCGCGGGCGCCGATCCCGAGGTCGGCCGCCGGGCGGCGGAGGATCACGCGGAGGAGATCGAGGAGGCGCTCACGGGCGCCGACATGGTCTTCGTCACCGCGGGCGAGGGCGGCGGCACGGGCACGGGCGGCGCCCCCGTCGTCGCGCGCATCGCGAAGTCCATCGGCGCGCTCACGATCGGCGTCGTGACGAAGCCCTTCAGCTTCGAGGGCCGCCGTCGGCAGGCGCAGGCGGAGGACGGCGTCGCGGCGCTCAAGAACGAGGTCGACACGCTCATCGTCGTGCCCAACGACCGGCTGCTCGAGATCAGCGACCGCGGCATCTCGATGCTCGAGGCCTTCGCGACGGCCGACCAGGTGCTCCTCGCGGGCGTGCAGGGCATCACCGACCTCATCACGACGCCCGGCCTCATCAACCTCGACTTCGCCGACGTCAAGTCGGTCATGCAGGGCGCGGGGAGCGCGCTCATGGGCATCGGCTCCTCGCGGGGGGCGGATCGGGCCATCAAGGCCGCCGAGCTCGCGGTCGCGAGCCCGCTGCTCGAGGCGAGCATCGATGGCGCGCACGGCGTGCTGCTGAGCATCCAGGGCGGCTCCAACCTCGGCATCTTCGAGATCAACGACGCCGCCAAGCTCGTGCAGGAGGCGGTGCATCCGGAGGCGAACATCATCTTCGGCGCCGTCATCGACGACACCCTCGGCGACGAGGTGCGCGTGACGGTCATCGCCGCGGGGTTCGACGGCGGCGAGCCCGCCCAGAAGGCGCGCGAGCGTCGCGCGAGCTTCGTCGAGGCGGTCGCCGCTCCCGCCGGCGGTCTCACGACCGCGATCGCGAGCGACGCCTCCGAGTGGGCGCCCACCCCCGAGCCCGCCGCGCCGGCTCCCGTCGACCGCGACTTCGAGGACGACGACGAGCTGGACGTGCCCGACTTCCTCAAGTGACCGGGCCGGCGAGCACGCTCGCGGAGCGCCTCGCCGCCGTCGACGCGCGCATCGCCGAGGCGGCGCGCGTGGCGGGCAGGGACCCCGCCGACATCACGCGCATCGTCGTCACGAAGTTCCACCCGGCCTCGCTCGTGCGCGAGCTCGTCGCGCTCGGCGTGCGCGACGTCGGCGAGAACCGGCACCAGGAGGCCCTCGCGAAGTGGCAGGAGCTCGACGACGCGTCCGTGCGCTGGCACTTCGTGGGCCAGCTGCAGAGCAACAAGGCCCGGCAGGCCCTGCGGTACGCCTCCGTCGTGCACTCCGTCGACCGTCCGTCGCTCGTGCACGCGCTCGAGGGCGACCACGCTCCCGTCGGCTGCTTCGTGCAGCTCAACCTCACCGAGGACCCCGCGCGCGGAGGCGTGCGCGGCGAGGGACTCGAGCACGTCGCCGAGGCGGTCCTCGCGGCTCCCGGCCTCGAGCTGCTCGGCGTCATGGCGGTCGCGCCGCTCGGGGAGGAGCCTCGCGCGGCGTTCGCGCGTGTGCGCGAGGCGTCCGAGCGGCTGCGCCGTTTCGCGCCAGGCGCCGCCTCGATCTCCGCCGGCATGTCGGCGGACTACCCCGCCGCGATCCTCGAGGGCGCGACACACCTGCGCATCGGGACCGCAATCACGGGAAAGCGGCCGGAGCGCCGTTAACCTCGAACCGATCCACACGGCACCGCGTTCTTCGGAGGATGACATGGCCAACCCGCTGCGCAAGACGATGGTCTACCTCGGCCTCGCCGACGAGGAGTTCGAGGATGAGACGACGCCGAGCGCGCCCCCGGCGGCGCCGGCCGGACCGACGCCCGTCCCCTCGAGCGGGCCGGGCCGCGCGCCCGTGACGCCCCTGCGCCGTCCCCAGGTCCAGAAGCCCCCGGCGGGAGCCGACATGAACGAGATCCTGACCGTCCACCCGCGCCAGTACAAGGACGCGCAGGTGATCGCCGAGAGCTTCCGCGAGGGGATCCCGGTCATCATCAACCTCTCCGAGATGGCAGAGGGCGACGCCCGCCGCCTCATCGACTTCGCGAGCGGTCTCTCGCAGGGCCTCTACGGCAAGATCGAGCGCGTGACGAACAAGGTCTTCCTGCTCTCGCCGGCCCACGTCGCCGTGAGCGGCGAGACCGCCGATGCCGACGACGCGGTCGAGGCGTCCTTCTTCGCGCACTGACCGCCTCTCCGGCGCCCGCGCCGCGTCTCCGGCCGCCGGCGCCGCGGCCCGATCCGCCTGAGGTCTCTCGCCTGCTGGCGCCGCCCACGCGGCGGCCCCAGCGGGCGATCGCATGCGCCGGATAGGCTTGCCGGGTGGTCATCGTGGGGATCGTCGCGAACATCGTGCTTGTGGCGCTCGGCCTCTTCTTCGTGGCCATGTGGGCGCGCTTCGTGCTCGACTGGGTGCGCATCCTCGCGCGCCGCTGGCGGCCGCGCGGCCTCGGCCTCGTGCTCGCGGAGGCGAGCTACGCCGTGACCGACCCGCCGCTGCGGCTCGTCCGCCGCGTCTTCCCGCCCGTGCGGATGGGCGGCGCGGCTCTCGACTTCGCGTGGAGCATCGTCATGCTCGTGTGCCTCTTCCTCATCTTCATCGTGAGCGACCTCACGAACGTCGCAGCCTGACGGCAGGTTCCCGGGCGGTCCTCTGGCATGCGCGTTGTACGCTGGAGAACCGACGACGCCCGACTGGTCCTCGATCGCCTCCGACGGCGTCGTCCGATGCATTCGATCTCGATCTCGTAGGGGTGACACACATGGCCTTGACGCCGGAGGACGTGGTCAACAAGCGGTTCCAGCCGACCAAGTTCCGCGAAGGATATGACCAGGACGAGGTCGACGACTTCCTCGACGAGGTGGTCGTGGAGCTGCGCCGTCTCAACCAGGAGAACGAGGAGCTCCGTGAGCGCCTCGCGGCGAGCGAGGCCCGCGTGAACGAGCTGCAGCGCAGCGCGTCGTCTGCGCCCACGCCCGTGCCGGCGCCCTCGGCCGCGTCGGAGCCTGTGCCCGCTCCCGTCCCTGCCCCCGCCGCCGTCACGCCGGCGACGGCGGCCCACGCGCAGGCGTCGGCGGAGGCGATCGAGAACACGAGCACGAACAACCTCCTGCAGCTCGCCCGGCGCCTGCACGACGAGCACGTGCGCGAGGGCGTGGAGAAGCGCGATGCCCTCATCGCCGAGGGCCACGCGACCGCGGCGCGCGTGGTCGCCGAGGCGGAGGCGAAGCAGCGCGCCCAGCTCACCGCGCTCGACCAGGAGCGCACGGCGCTCGAGCGCCGTATCGAGGAGCTGCGCACGTTCGAGCGCGACTACCGGCAGAAGCTGCGCAGCTACATCGAGGGCCAGCTGCGCGAGCTCGACGGCGCGGCCCCCGTGGACGCCGGCAAGGCGCCGGGCTCGACGAGCGGGCAGATCCAGCCGCCCGCGGCGCCGCAGCCGGCTCCCGTCGCCGCGCCGTTCGGCTCCGCGCCGACCCCGCCGCCGGCGGGCTACCCCGGTTTTGGCGGAGGCGCCTGACGCGGCGACGGGCGCCGCGCCCCGTCGCGTCTCGCTCCGCACGATCGCGCTCCTGGTCACCGTCGCGGCCGTCGTCTACGCGATCGACCAGGTGAGCAAGCACCTCGTCGTCGCCCACCTGCGGCCCGGTGAGGCCGTGCGCGTCCTCGGCGACCTCGTGCGGTTCCGCTTCGTCGATAACTCCGGTGCCGCGTTCTCGCTCGGCGTCGGGATGACGTGGATCTTCACGATCATCGCCGTCGGCGTCGCGGTCGTGATCGTGCTCTTCGCCCGGCGGATCCGATAGATCGGGTGGGCGGTCGTCTTCGGCCTCCTGCTCGGCGGCACGCTCGGCAACCTGACCGACCGTCTCCTGCGGCCGCCCGGGTTCGGCGTCGGCCACGTCGTCGACTTCGTGCAGCTGTGGGGCTTCCCGGCCATCTTCAACGCCGCGGACAGCGCGATCGTGTGCGCGATGGCCGTGTTCGTCGTGCTGACCCTGCGCGGCGTGGCCCTCGACGGGCGGCGGGTGGCGCGGCGACGCGAGGAGCCCCCGGGCGGACCGAGCGACGGCAGCGGCGCGGACGAGGCGAGCGCGCCCGCGACCGGAGAGCCGCGCTGACGGTGGAGTCTCGCAGCCTGCCCGTGCCCGACGGGCTCGCGGGCGAACGGGTGGACGCGGGCATCGCACGCCTGCTCGGCTTCTCGCGCACCTTCGCGGCCGAGGTGGCCGAGGCGGGGGGAGTCGCGCAGGACGGCGTCGTGCTCGCCAAGTCGGACCGCCTCGTGCCCGGCGCGTGGCTCGAGGTGCACTGGCAGCCGCGGGAGGCGCCCGTGATCGTGCCCGTCGTCGTCCCCGACCTCGGCATCGTGCACGACGACGACGACATCGTGGTCGTCGACAAGCCCGCGGGCGTCGCCGCGCATCCCTCGGCGGGGTGGGCCGGGCCCACGGTGCTCGGCGCCCTCGCCGGGGCGGGGTTCCGCATCAGCACGAGCGGAGCGGCCGAGCGCGCCGGCATCGTCCACCGCCTCGACGTGGGCACGAGCGGGCTCATGGTCGTCGCCAAGAGCGAGCGCGCCTATCGCGAGCTCAAGCGCGCGTTCCACGACCGCACGGTCGAGAAGGTCTACCACGCCGTCGTGCAGGGACATCCGGACCCGCTTGCGGGCACGATCGACGCGCCCATCGGGCGGCATCCGAGCGCCGACTGGAGGTTCGCGGTCGTCGCGGACGGAAAGCCGTCGGTGACCCACTACGAGACGCTCGAGGCGTTCCGCTCGGCCTCACTCCTCGAGATCCACCTCGAGACGGGGCGTACGCACCAGATCCGCGTGCACATGGCCGCCCAGCGGCACCCGTGCGCGGGCGACCTCACCTACGGGGCCGACCCCGCGCTCGCCGCGCGGCTCGGGCTCGCGCGGCAGTGGCTGCACGCCGTGCGACTCGGATTCGCGCACCCCACGACGGGGGAGTGGAGCGAGTTCGCCTCGCCCTATCCGTCGGACCTGCGACACGCGCTCGAGGTGCTGCGCGCGGAGTAGGGCGCGAGCCCGCGGGCGATTAACATCGAAGCACCGCCCACACCCTCGGAGAGCCAGTGGCATCCAGCGACTCCTTCGTGCACCTGCACGTGCACAGCGAATACTCGATGCTCGACGGTGCCGCGCGCGTGAAGCCGCTCATCGACGAGGCCGTGCGGCAGGGCATGCCGGCCGTCGCCATCACCGACCACGGCTACACCTTCGGCGCGTACGACTTCTGGCGCACGGCGACGGCCGCGGGCATCAAGCCCATCATCGGCATGGAGGCGTACCTCACCCCGGGCACGGACCGCAGGGACAAGACGCGCGTGCGCTGGGGCAGCGGGGGAGAGGACGACGTCTCCGGCTCGGGCGCGTACACGCACATGACGCTGCTCGCGGCGACGACCGAGGGCATGCACAACCTCTTCCGGCTCTCCTCGCTCGCCTCCATCGAGGGCTACTACTTCAAGCCGCGCATGGACCGGGAACTCCTGTCCCGGTACGCGAAGGGCGTCATCGCGACCACCGGCTGCGTGGGCGGCGAGGTGCAGACGCGGCTCCGGCTCGGGCAGTACGAGGAGGCGCGCGCGGCCGCCGCGGAGTTCCAGGACATCTTCGGGAAGGACAACTTCTTCGCCGAGATCATGGACCACGGCATCGACATCGAGAAGCGTACGATGAACGACCTGCTGAGGCTCGCGAAGCAGCTGAAGCTGCCGCTCGTCGCATCCAACGACCTGCACTACACCAAC
>JAATFA010000184.1 GCA_015655445.1 Actinomycetales bacterium
CCCGCCCACCACCGCGGGCCCGCCCGCCACCGCGGGCCCGCCCGCGACGGCATGCGCGTCGCACACGCGGTACCGCACGCCCGCGCGCAGGCCAGTCGGGAAGACGCGCGGGCGCTCGCGGTCGCGCGACCGATCGCGATCGCGGTCGTAGACGATCACGACGACGCGCGGATCGTCCTCCGGCCCGTCATACTCGACGGCGTAGAGGTCGTGGCCGGGTGTGCCGTGGCGCACGACCGCGCCGCGCTGCACGACGGACCGGATGTCCCGGTACAGCCCGATCGCACGGCGGGCGATCGCGCGCTCCCGCGCCGACCACGCGAGCACGTCCGAGCCGATCCCGAGCACGCCCGCCATCGCGACGGCGAAGCGGTAGCCGAGCGAGGTCGGGAAGCGGTCGCGATGCCCGAGGTCGTCGGACACCCACGAGCTCATGACGTGCGGCGGATACGCGCTCAGGAACCCGTGCTGGATGCCGAGCCGGTCGCGCGCGCCGACCTCGTCGCTCGTCCACACGACGTCGCACAGGCCGAGCACGGCGAGGTCGATGCGTCCCCCGCCGCTCGCGCACGCCTCGACGGTCACGTGTGGGAACTCGTCCCGCAGCATGCGCAGCACGCGGTAGTAGTTGCGCGTATGCTGCAGCGACCACTCGCGCCCGTGCGGGTCGCCGGGCCGGCCGCCGTCGCTCACGGCGCGGTTCATGTCCCACTTGAGGTAGCTGATCGGCGCAGAGCCGAGCAGATCGCGCAGCGTCCTCTCGACCCACTCGACGACCTCGGCGCGGCCCAGATCGAGCACGTACTGGTTCCGCACGGTCACGAGCGGCCGGTCGCCCGCGCGGTAGACCCAGTCCGGATGCACGCGGAAGAGGTCGCTGTCCGGGTTGACGCACTCCGGCTCGACCCAGATGCCGAAGCGCAGCCCGAGGCCCGTGATGCGCTCGGCGAGCCCGGCCACGCCCTCGGGCAGCTTGTGCGGATCGGGCGTCCAGTCGCCAAGGCCCGCACGGTCGGACGTGCGCCCGCGGAACCACCCGTCGTCCACGACGAAGACCTCGGCTCCGAGGTCCCGTGCGACCTCCGCGAGCGCGACCTGGTGCTCGGCGCGCACGTCGAAGGTCGTCGCCATCCACGAGTTGTAGACGACGGGCCGCGTCGTGGGCGAGAGGTCTCGGGCGAGCGCCCGGCGCGCGAACTCGTGCCACGCCGCCGTGACCCCCTCCGTCCCGCGCGCGCTGAAGACGCCGAGGCTCGGCGGCGAGACGAACTCCTCGCCGGGGAGGAGGGTCACAGTCGTCGTGTCCTCGTCGAGGCCGCACGAGACGCGCACCGACTGGCCGAGCGGCGCCGAGTCGACCTGGAGGCGCCACGAGCCGCTCCACTCGAGCGCGATCCCGTACGCCCAGCCCGCGGGGCGCACGAAGGAGTCCTCGAAGGGCACGGCCGTGAGCGTCACGACGGGGCTGAACTGCAGTCCGGTGACGCCCTGCCTGCTGCCGATCGAGAACGTGCCCGCCGAGAGCTCGAGCGAGCGCGGCTGGAACTCGTGCGACCACGTGCCGGCGAGGTAGTCGACGCGCACCGCGCGACCGAGCGGCACGTTCCAGGCGGCGGAGAACGCGCGCGGCAACTCGACGGTGCCGGGCGAGGCGTTGCGCAGCCGTACGCCACGGCGCACGACGTCGTGCTCGCGGCTCGTCTCGATCGTGAGCGCGAGGTGCAGGTCGCCCGTCTCGTCGATGAACGCCGCCTCGAGCCGGTCGCCGCGGTCGTCCGCGACGAAGCGGTCGCCCTCGGGCACGTGCCGCCAGCTCGCCCCGGTGAGGGAGCCCCCGCGGTCGACGAGGAGCTCGGAGAACGCCGCGTGCCGCTGACCGCCCGAGGCGTACTCGAGCGGCTGGGCGTCCGCGGGCGTCACGAACCCCGCACGGCGGTCCGGTTCGCCCCACGGCTCGATCTCGCCCTCGATGGGCGGGCCCCAGGAGTCGAGCACGAGGCCCGAGCCGTCGGGGAGCACGCTCACGGCGTACTCGGTGGTGCGCGTGCGCAGGCGCCATTGCATGGGGTGGGCCTCTCCGTGAGGTCGGGCGCTCGCGCTACTTGCCCGCGCCGAGCGTGAGCCCGGAGACGAAGTGGCGCTGGAACGCGAAGAACACGATGGCGGTGGGCAGCGCCGCGACGATCGCACCGGACGCGACGACGTTCCACTGGCTCACATATCCGCCCTGGATGTTGAGCAGCGCGGCCGTGATCGGGAACTTCGTCTCGGTGCGCAGCACCGTGAGCGCCCAGATGAGGTCGTTCCACACCCACGTCGTCGCGAGCGCCCCGAGCGCCGCGAGCGAGGGCCGGCACAGGGGGAGCACGATCGTCGCGTACGTGCGGATCTCTCCCGCCCCGTCGACACGGGCCGCCTCGAAGATCTCCGACGGGATCGAGCGCATGAAGCCGTGCAGCACGAACGTGTAGAAGCCGAGCCCGAACCCGACCTGCACGATCACGAGCGCGCCGAGCGTGTCGTAGATCCCGAGTCCCTCGGCGATGCGCGAGACCGGGATGAGGAGGATCTGTGGCGGCAGGAGATTGCCGGCGAGCATGACGAGGAGCACCGCGCGACGGAACGGGATGCGGTGCCGGCTGAGGGCGAACGCCGCCCACGACGACAGCAGGAGCGACAGGATGACGGTGCACACCGTCACGATCGCGCTGTTGACGAGGGCCTGGCCGACGAGCCCGCCGGTGAAGACGGTGACGAACCCGTCCCAGCTGAAGCTGTGCGGCAGCGCGCCGAGCCCGTTGCCCGTGATGTCCGCGAACGAGCGCACGGCCGTGAGCACGACGAAGACCATGGGCAGGACCCACAGCACGGACAGCGGCGCCATCACGGCGTGGAAGGCCCACCGGCGCGGGCGCCGGCGGCGCACGGGCACGGGGCGGGCGAGGACGGTCGCGGTCGCGGCCACGGTCAGTCCTCGTTCCTCGAGGCGCGCACGAGGTAGGTGATGATGAAGCCGATCGCGAGCAGGAAGATGACGACGGCGATCGCCGAGCCGTAGCCGAGGTCGAGCACGGTGAAGCTCGTCTGGTACATGAACGTCGACAGCAGCTGCGTCGAGTTGTACGGGCCGCCGCGCGTCATCGCCCACACGATGTCGAACGTCCGCAGCGAGTCGATGACGGTGACCGCGAACACGACGCCGTTGACGCCCTTGAGCTGCGGCATGACGACGCGCCAGAACCGCTGCCAGCGCGACGCGCCGTCGACCGCCGCCGCCTCCTCGAGGGTCGGGTCGACGCCCTTGAGGCCCGCGAGGTAGAGCACCATGATGTAGCCGACCTGCAGCCACACCGCGGCGACGAGCACGGCGTAGAGCGCGGTGCGGGGGTCGGCGAGCCACTGCCGCTCGAGCGAGGCGAGGCCCACCGATCCGAGGAACGCGTTGACGGCGCCCTCCGGCTGGTAGAGCACGCGCCAGAACAAGCCCGTGACGGCGAGCGAGAAGACCATGGGGAGGTAGATCGCGCTGCGGTAGAGGCCGACGCCGGGCCGCGGCCGGTTGAGCGCGACGGCGAGCGCGAGCCCGAGCACGACGGAGGCGCCGCCGAAGCCGATGACCCACACGACGTTGTTGAGCAGCGCCTCGGTGAAGATCGGGTCGGAGACGAGGTCGGCGTAGTTCCTCACGCCGATGAACTCCGGGGCGCCCACGCCGTTCCAGCGCGTGAGCGAGAGCCAGAAGCTGTTCACGGCGGGCCAGAACACCCAGGCGAGCTCCACGGCGAGCGGGATGAGCAGGAACAGCCAGATGACCGCAGGCACGCGAGTGAGGCGCCGGCGTGCGCGGCCGGTGCGACCCGCCGACGCCCCGCGGGTCATGACCGCGACCGGCGACGCGCTCACTGCTCGAAGACCTTCTTCGCGGCGCTTTGCCAGTCCTTGAGGATCTGGTCGACGTCGCCGGGGTCGGCGAGGAACTTGGTGAGCGCCGTGTCGGCCGTCGTCTGCAGCGCGTCGGAGGAGTCGCGGTTGAAGAACTGCGTGATCTGCTTCGTCTCCGAGAGCATCGCGAGACCCTTCTGCACGAGCGGCGAGAACCCGGAGGTGTCGACGTCGGGCGACGTCGGCAGGTTCGAGGACTGCGACGCCTCGATGTACTCCTGCTGCGTCGAGCCCGTGCCGAGGTAGGACAGGAACGCGAGCGTCGCCTTGCGATCCTTCGTCTTCGCGCTCGCGAAGTAGCCGTCGGTGGGAGCCTCCTCCGCCTTCGGGATCGAGGAGTCGATGACGGGCACGGTGAAGAAGTCGAGGTCGTAGCTCGCGCCGCCCTCGATGTTCTGGCTGATGAACGCGCCCGTGAGGTACATGGCGTCCTTCTTCTGCACGAGCGGGGTGACCGCGTCCTGCCACGCGTAGGAGGTCATGTTCGGGTCGAAGAACGGCACGAGCTCGGCGTACCGCTTCATCACTGCGCGCACCTCGGCGCTGTCGAAGCTGTGCTTGCCGGCGAGGAGCTCCTTGTGGAAGTCGGCGCCGTTGACGCGCAGGTCGAGGATGTCGAACCAGCCGGAGGCCATCCACGGCGTCGAGCCGATGCCGTTCGCGAGCGGGTTGACACCCATGCCCTTGAGCTTCTCGCACAACGCGAGGAAGTCGTCCCACGTCTCCGGCACGCTCACGCCCCACTGCTGGAACGCGGACTTGAGGTAGAAGACGCCCCACCAGTAGTAGTTGGTGGGCAGGAAGATCTGCTTGCCGTCGTCGCCCGTCGAGAGGTCCTTGAGCGCCGCCGAGTAGTGGGCGGCGACGCCGTCGCCGCGCCACAGGTCGGACAGGTCGAGCAGGAAGCCCTTGCTCGCATAGTCCCGCGCGACCGAGCCGGCGTACCACGTGAGCACGTCCGGCGGGTTCGACGAGCTCAGGTAGGTCGACAGCTGGGCGCGGAACTGCTCGATCGCGACCGTGTTGAGGGTGACCGTGCCGCCCTTGTAGGCCTTCACGACCTTCGTGAGCACGGCCTTGGGAGCGGGATCCGAGAGCGAGGACTGGAGGACGATGCCGCCGGAGCCGCCCCCGCCGCCGCCGGATGTCACGCACGCGCTGAGCAGCGCGGACGCGCCGAGCGCCGTGGCGCCGGCGAGCAGACCGCGACGAGTGACCTGGATGGAAGTGCTCATGGGGTCCTCCTCGACTCCGTCATGCTGGATGGGCGCCGGACCGCGCGGGCGAGCCGGCGAAGAGCGCGTTGCACTCGACCTGGAGGGCGACGTCCTGCCACATCGGGTGATGAGGGGCCGCGTTGGAGCACACGATGCTGCCTCGGGCGCCGAGCCGGCGCGACTCGGCCATCGCGAGGCGGCAGAAGTGCGCGCCGACGGGCCCCTCCTCGAAGCCGCCCTCGAGCGGCGTGTAGCCGATCCATCCCTCGCCGAAGACGAACGGGATGCCGCGCGCGGCCGCGTGGTCCGCCGCGACGGAGAGCCAGGTCGTGAGGATGCGCTCCATCTCGCTGCGATGCGCCTGGTACCGCTCGTAGAGGTACCGGTCGAACGCTCCCGCGTCCGCCCAGTCGTGCAGGTAGATCTCGCCCTTGCCGACGATCGTCGCGTCGAGCTTCCAGGCCGACTCGGGCGGCAGCGTCCACTCGGCGGCGGGCGGCGCGCCCGGCGTGAGCAGGCCCGCGGCGGCGACCGCGTCCTGGCGGAACTCCTCGAGCGGCCCGCGCAGCCCGAACGCGCTCGTCACCTCGTCGAGCACGCCGTAGACGTAGGGATGGGTCACGAGCACGTCGACCTCGGCGGGGATGCCGCGCATCCCTCCCACGGGCACGCGCGCGTAGTTGACGGTCACGGGGCGGTCGGGCTGTCGCTCGTGGAATCGCGCGACTCCGCGGGAGAGGCGAGGCTCGAGGGCGACGACCATCGAGTCGTCGCCGCGCGGGCCGCCGAGCCCCTCGGTGAGGTGGCCGAACTGCACCTCGTTGTGCAGCTCGGTGAAGGCGACGCGGTCGTCGAGCCCGTGGGCGGCCAGGAAGTCGATGAGGTCGGCGAGGGCGTCCGCGAGCCGCTCGGCGCGCTCCTCGGGCGGCACGGCGAGAAGCGCGTCGAACCAGTCGCGATCGACGGCGAAGGACGACGACTGCTGGTACTCCCAGGAGGAGAGGATCGCGTAGAGGCCGTGGCGGCGCAGGGTGGCGAAGAGCTCGAGGAGCCGCGCGCGGCCGTCGAGGACCGCGGGCGCGTGCACGTAGTACCAGCGGACGCGCTGCGCGTAGTCCCCGCCGAGGCGATCCAGCCGCAGGGCGCTCGTGTCGAGGCCGGAGCCGAAGAGCAGGAACGGCATGGCGCAGATCCGCACCGTGTTGTAGCCGCGCGCGACGGCCTCGGCGCATGCGCGGTCGAGGTCCTCGAACGGCTCGCCGGCTCCCGAGCGCACGTACCAGGAGAAGTCCCACAGCGTGATCGTGAGGCGGTCGGGCAGGTATGCCGGGAGGGGCACGGGCCGGTACGCGCGGCCCGCTGCCGCCTCCGCGGAGGAGGCCGTCTCGACGGTGAGCATGAGGCGATCATAGGAAGACCGCGCTCCCGGCCGGAATGACCATTCCTACGGGATTGCTGGACGATTCTCTGACGGTCCGTAGACTCTCGGACATGCTCATCCCGGACGGATTCCCCGGCCAGAGGCTGCGCGTGCTCCCGGAACCCTTGGTCCGGAGCGCGCTCGAGGCTCCCGTGACGAGCCGCCTGCTCGTGACGGATGCTGGACACTCCCCGCATGCCGCGGCTCACGGACGCACGCGCCCCCGCGGCACCGACGCGGTCATCGTCATGGTCTGCACCGACGGGGCGGGGCGCCTCACGCTCGGCGCCGAGACGATCACGGTCGAGCACGGGCACGCGGCCGTGATCCCGCGCGGCGAGCCGCACACCTACGTCGCCGACGAGCGCTCGCCGTGGACGCTGTGGTGGCTGCACGCGGCTGGTCCCGACGCCGACGAGCTCGCCGCCGTCGTCCTCGGCGAGGAGCGCGATCCCGTCGTGGCCGTCCGCGACCTGTACTCGGCCGTCGACCTCATCGAGCAGGCGGTCGTCGCGCTCGAGCGGGACGAGACGACGGCGACGCTCTACCAGGCCTCCGGCGCGGCGTGGAAGCTGCTCGCGCAGCTCGGCGCGGATCGTCTGCTCGGGGCCGCATCCACGACCGACCGCATCCACATCGTGCAGGACTACCTGCGCCAGCACCTCGCCTCCCAGACGAGCGTGAGCGAGCTCGCCCGGCTCGCGGGCCTGAGCACATCGCACTTCTCCGCGCTCTTCAAGGCCTCGACGGGGATCGGCGTCGTCGAGTACGTCAAGCGCCTCCGCAGCGCCCGAGCGCGCGAGCTGCTCATCACGACGCAAGCGCCGATCGCCGACATCGCCCGCGCGGTCGGCTACCCCGATCCGTTCTACTTCTCCCGCCAGTTCCGCGCCGTCAACGGCACGAGCCCGAGCGAGTTCCGCGCGCAGGCGCACGCCGAGACGTGACCCCTCTCCCTCCCCGCTCTCCCCGTTTCCCGCTCGCGCCGGCGTGCCTGGCGTGCGCGCCCGGAATTCCG
>JAATFA010000028.1 GCA_015655445.1 Actinomycetales bacterium
CAGAACCGCAGCGAGTTCAGCGAGGCCGGCCAGATCCCGGTCGACTCGATCTACTCGCCCGTGCTCAAGGTCACCTACAAGGTCGAGGCCACGCGCGCCGGCGAGCGCACGGACTTCGACCGCCTCGTCGTCGACGTGGAGACGAAGCCCGCGATCACCCCGCGGGACGCGATCGCGTCGGCGGGCAAGACGCTCGTGGAGCTCTTCGGTCTCGCGCGCGAGCTCAACACGCAGGCGGAGGGCATCGAGATCGGGCCGGCGCCCGTGGAGGCGGTGCTCTCGAACGAGCTCAGCATGCCGATCGAGGACCTCGACCTGTCGGTGCGCAGCTACAACTGCCTCAAGCGCGAGGGCATCAACACCGTGAGCGAGCTCGTCGCCCTGTCGGAGACGCAGCTCATGAACATCCGCAACTTCGGGCAGAAGTCCGTCGACGAGGTCAAGGAGAAGCTCACCGAGCTCGGCCTCTCGCTCAAGGACTCCGTGCCCGGGTTCGACGGTGCCCACTTCTACGGGGGGTACGACGACGAGACGGTCTGACCGGTCCTCGTCCCGACCTCAGCTGATGCCACGACCAACGGAGAACTCGAACCATGCCTAAGCCCACGAAGGGACCCCGCCTCGGAGGCGGCCCGGCGCACGAGCGCCTGCTCCTCGCGAACCTCGCGAGCGCGCTGTTCACGCACAAGAGCATCACGACGACGGAGGCCAAGGCCAAGCGTCTGCGTCCGCTCGCTGAGCGCCTCATCACGTTCGCCAAGCGCGGCGACCTGCACGCGCGTCGCCGCGTCCTCACGACCATCCGCGACAAGAGCGTCGTGCACGAGCTCTTCACCGAGATCGCGCCGCTCGTCGCGGAGCGCGAGGGCGGCTACACGCGCATCGTGAAGACGGGCTTCCGCAAGGGGGACAACGCTCCCATGGCGGTCATCGAGCTCGTGCTCGACCCCGTGACGCCGAAGGCCCGCTCGACCCGGTCCGCGGCCGCCGCGGCCCCGGCGGAGCCCGCGGAGGCTCCGGAAGCGGCCGAGCCTGCGGAGACGGCCGAGTCCGTGGAGACGGCCGAGTCCGCGGGGACGACCGAGTCCGTGGAGACGGCCGAGTCCGCGGAGACGGCCGAGGAGGCCGCGCTCGTGGCCGAGGAGGCTCCTGCGGAGGAGGCGGCCACCGACGAAGGCTCGGAGGCCTCCGAGGACGAGGCATCTGCGGAGGAGCCGGCGGAGGCGCGATAGCGCGTCCGTGGCAGTCGCCACAGCGATCGAACGGGGTCCGGTGCACACGCGCCGGGCTCCGTTCCGCGTCTGGGCGGGACACAGCGCGCGTGGGACGATGAGGATGACGAGAGGGACTTCATGACCGACTCCATCGACCCCTTCCGCCTCCTGCCCGAGGATCGCGATGCCGCGACCCTCGTCGGCCGCGTCTTCGTGCCCGACGAGCGTGGGCCGAGCGTCGTCGTCGTGCGCGGCGATCGCCTCGTCGACATCTCCGACACCGTGCCGACCGTCGCGGACCTCGCCGAGAGCTCCGATCCGGTCGCCGTCGCCCGCGAGGCGCCCGAGCGCGCGTCCTGGCCGCTCGGCGACGTCCTCGCCGCGACGCTCGCGGGCGCGGGAACGGGCGCCGCGCCGCGCCTGCTCGCGCCCATCGACCTGCAGGTCGTCAAGGCCGCGGGCGTCACGTTCGCCACGAGCCTGGTCGAGCGCGTCATCGAGGAGCGCGCGGCGGGGGACGCGGGCCGCGCGGAGGAGGTGCGACGGCGCGTCGACGCGGCCATCGGGGGCGCGGTGTCGAGCGTGCGGCCGGGGAGCGCGGAGGCGGCGCGGCTCAAGGAGGCCCTCCGTGCGGAGGGGCTGTGGTCGCAGTACCTCGAGGTCGGCATCGGCCCGGACCCGGAGATCTTCACGAAGGCGCCCGTCCTCTCCGCCGTCGGCGTGGGCGCCGAGGTCGGCGTGCTCGCGCGCTCGACGTGGAACAACCCGGAGCCCGAGGTCGTGCTCGTCGTGACCTCGACGGGCCGCGTCGTCGGCGCGACGCTCGGCAACGACGTCAACCTGCGCGACTTCGAGGGGCGTAGCGCCCTCCTGCTCGCGGAGGCGAAGGACAACAACGCGTCGTGCGCGATCGGGCCGTTCGTGCGGCTCCTCGACGACGGGTTCGGCCTCGACGACGTGCGCTCGCTCGACGTCGACCTGACCGTGACCGGCGAGGACGGGTTCGTGCTGCGGGAGCGCAGCTCGATGAGCCGCATGAGCCGCGGGCTCGAGGAGCTCATCGGCCACGCGCTCGGCGCACACCACCAGTATCCAGACGGCTTCGTGCTCTTCACGGGGACCCTCTTCGCCCCCACGCAGGACCGCGACGAGTCCGGGATGGGGTTCACGCACCACCGCGGCGACCGCGTCGAGATCGCGACGCCCGCGCTCGGGACGCTTGTCAACACGGTCACGACAGCCGAGGACGCGCCGGACTGGACGTTCGGCATCCGCGCGCTCATGGCGAACCTCGTCGCACGCGGCCTCCTGCCCGTGCGGGCGGGCGCGTGACCCGTCCTCCCCAGGTCGCCGGTGGCGGCCCTCCCTCGCCAGATCGACGCCGCAGCGACCGTGAGGTCGGTCGCTCGTGATGTGCTGAAGGCATGGACCGCACCAGCCTCCCCGACCGGACGTCCTCGGGGCCGCCCGCGGCGGGGGCGTTCGCGCTCCTGGAGCGGCGACCGGACGCGATCGACCGGTTGATCGAGGCCGACCCGCCTCTGCCGCAAACCTCCACGCCCTCAAGCACCACACCGGCTGGACTCTCACCCACGCCGACCCCCCAGGGCACGCTCATCTGGACGAGTCCCACCGGACACCTCCACACCACCTATTCCGTCGTCCGCATGCAGCCCCTGCCTCGCGGCCGTGCGGTGCCCGACGGGAGCGCGGTGCCCGACGGGAGCGCGGTGCCCGACGGGAGTGCGATGCCCGACGGGAGTGCGATGCCCGACGGCCGTGCAGTGCCCGACGGAAGCGCGGTGCGCGGACTCCCCCCCGGATCCGATCAGGCCCAGCTCGGTGCGGCTATGCGCCGTGCGTGGGCGGACGACGCGCGTCGCGCCGGTCGCCGGTCGCTCGTCGGGCGGGCGCCGACGCGCGTGCTCCGGCGTCCGCCGCGATAATGGTGCGATGACGGCCGAGCACGTGCGGCAGGCGCCCAACATGCGCGATGTCGCGCGCGTCGCGGGGGTCTCGCACCAGACGGTCTCGCGTGTGCTCAACGGCTTCGAGGGCGTCCGGCCGGCGACGCGCGAGCGCGTCGAGGCCGCGATCCGCGAGCTCGGCTACCGACCCAACCACGCGGCGCGCGCGCTCGTCACGCGGCGGTCGCGCTCGATCGGCATCGTGAGCCCCGCGATCTCCCACTACGGCCCGACGAGCGGGCTGCACGCGATCGAGCGCGCGACGCGGGAGGCCGGCTATCGTCCGCTCATCACGGTGAGCGCGTCGGATCGCGCGCGCGTGCGCGAGAGCCTCGAGTTCCTGCGGGAGCAGTCCGTGGAGGCGCTCGTGCTCATCGCGCCCTTCGCGAGCGTCTTCGACGTCATGAGCGAGCTCGACTTCGCGATCCCGTCGGTCACGCTCTCCTCGGGGACGGAGGCGGGCGCGAGCGCGGTGTCGGTCGACCAGTTCGCGGGCGGACGGCTCGCCGCCGAGCATCTCCTCGCGCTCGGCCACACGCGCATCGTGCACGTCGCCGGCCCGCAGGACTGGTCGGACGCGCGCGCGCGGCGCGACGGGTTCGTGCAGGCTCTGCGCGACGCGCACCGCGCCCCGCCGCACGTGCTCGAGGGCGACTGGACGGCGGAGTCCGGCCATCGCCTTGCCGCGCACGTCGGGGCGGAGACGACGGCGGTCTTCTGCGCGAACGACCAGATGGCGATCGGGCTCGTCCACGGCCTCGTCGCCGCGGGACGGCGCGTGCCCGAGGACGTCTCCGTCGTCGGCTTCGACGACATCCCCGAGTCCGCGCACGTGCTGCCGCCGCTCACGACCGTGCACCAGGACTTCGAGGAGCTCGGCGAGCGCGCGATCGCGCGCCTGCTTGCCGAGCTCGCGGGCACGGAGCCGCCGCGCGAGCCCCGACTCGAGCCGCGGTTCGTGGAGCGCGCGTCGACCGCGCCGCCGTCCTCCGCCGCACGATCGCGACGTCCTCTCCCGCGAGACGGGCGCGTCCGGTAATGTGAACGTGAACATCCGCGACCGGCGTCATCGAGGAGGCCCGCCGTGACCGCATCCGGATCCACCACCGCAGCTGCCGCTGCCACGACGACCGCAGCCGCAGGCACCGCGGCGACGACCGCCACCGCGGCCGCCGCGTCGCGCGCGGCCGGCGGCGCCGATGAGCGCTACGTCGTCGGCATCGACTTCGGCACGCTCTCCGGCCGCGCGCTCGTTGTGCGCGTCTCCGACGGCGCCGAGCTTGCGACGGCCGTGCACGAGTACGAGCACGGGGTGCTCGACGAGGCGCTCCCGTCGGGGCGCGCGCTTCCGCCGGAGTGGGCGCTCCAGGTGCCCTCGGACTACGTGAACGTGCTCAAGACCGCGGTGCCGGAGGCCGTGGCGGCCGCCGGGATCCGTCCCGAGCAGGTCGTCGGCATCGGCACCGACTTCACGGCCTCGACGCCCATGCCCGTGCTCGCCGACGGCACGCCCCTGTGCGAGCTGCCCGAGTACGCGGACCGCCCCCACGCCTACGTCAAGCTCTGGAAGCACCACGCCGCCGCCGAGCAGGCCGAGCGCATCAATCGCGTCGCGGCCGAGCGCGGCGAGCCCTGGCTCGCGCGCTACGGCGGCTTCATCTCGAGCGAGTGGGAGTTCGCGAAGGGCCTCCAGCTGCTCGAGGAGGACCCCGAGCTCTACGAGCGCATGGACCACTGGCTCGAGGCCGCCGACTGGATCATCTGGCAGCTCTCCGGCCGCTACGTCAAGAACGCGTGCACCGTCGGCTACAAGGCCATCCACCAGGATGGGCGCTACCCGAGCGAGGAGTTCCTCGCCGCCCTCAACCCCGCCTTCGCGCGGTTCGCGGTCGACAAGGTCGAGCACGAGATCGGCCAGCTCGGCGATCGCGCGGGCGGCCTCACGGCGCAGGCGGCGGCGTGGACGGGGCTGCCCGAGGGCATCGCGGTCGCGGTCGGCAACGTCGACGCCCACGTGACCGCGCCCGCCGCGCAGTCCGTCGACCCGGGCCAGATGGTCGCGATCATGGGCACCTCGACGTGCCACGTCATGAACGCGGAGACGCTCGCGAGCGTGCAGGGCATGTGCGGGGTCGTCGACGGCGGGATCCTCAAGGGGCTCTACGGCTACGAGGCCGGCCAGTCCGGGGTCGGCGACATCTTCGCGTGGTACGTCGCCAACCAGGTGCCCGCGCGCTACACCGAGCGCGCGCGCGAGCTCGGCGTGAGCGTGCACGAGCTGCTCACCGACCTCGCGAAGGACCAGCCTGTCGGCGGCCACGGCCTCATCGCGCTCGACTGGCATTCCGGCAACCGCTCGGTGCTCGTCGACCACCGCCTGTCCGGTCTCGTCGTGGGCGCGACGCTCGCGACGCGCGCCGAGGAGGTCTACCGCGCGCTCCTCGAGGCGACGGCCTTCGGCACGCGCCGCATCGTCGAGGCGTTCGCGGAGGGCGGCGTTCCGGTGACCGAGTTCGTCGCCGCGGGGGGCCTCATCCGCAACTCGTTCCTCATGCAGGTCTACAGCGACGTGCTCCGCATGCCGATCTCGGTCATCGGGAGCGAGCAGGGGCCCGCGCTCGGCTCGGCGATCCACGCCGCCGTCGCCGCGGGCGAGTACCCGGACGTGCGCACGGCGGGGCAGGCGATGGGTCGCGTCGAGCGCGCGAAGTACACGCCCGACGAGAAGGCCGCGGACGCGTACGACGCCCTCTACACGGAGTACCTGCGCCTGCACGACTACTTCGGGCGCGGCGGCAACGAGGTCATGCACCGGCTCAAGCGGATCCGACGGGAGGCACTCGCATGACGGACTTCGACCCCCAGACATTCGGTCCCGAGCTGCAGGAGGCGATCGACCGCACGCGAGCGGACGTCGCGTCGCTGCACTCGTACCTCACGCGCTACGGACTCGTCGTGTGGACGGGCGGCAACGTATCCGAGCGCGTGCCCGGCGCCGACCTCTTCGTCATCAAGCCGAGCGGCGTCGAGTACGACGACCTCACGCCCGAGAACCAGATCCTCTGCGACCTCGACGGTCGCGTGATCCCGGGCACGCCGGGCTCCGAGCGGAGCCCCTCGAGCGACACCGCGGCGCACGCCTACGTCTACCGCCACATGCCCGAGGTCGGCGGCGTCGTCCACACCCACTCGACCTACGCGACGGCGTGGGCCGCGCGCGCGGAGCCCGTGCCGTGCGTCATCACGGGCCAGGCCGACGAGTTCGGCGGGGAGATCCCGGTCGGCCCGTTCGCGATCATCGGTGACGACTCGATCGGGCGCGGCATCGTCGCGACCCTCACGGGCCACCGCTCGCGCGCCGTGCTCATGCAGAACCACGGCGTCTTCACGATCGGCAAGAACGCGCGCGACGCCGTCAAGGCCGCGGTCATGGCCGAGGACGTGGCGCGCACCGTCCACATCGCACGCCAGCTCGGCGAGCCCGTCCCCATCCCCCCGGAGAAGATCGACGCGCTCTTCGACCGGTACCAGAACGTGTACGGCCAGGCCCCCCAGGGCGCGCTCGGCCGTTGACCACCGCCATCTCGCGAAGGAGCAGAGCAGCATGAGCCGCAGCATCGTCCCCGACCTCGCCCGCAGGGTCGTCTGGTTCGTCACCGGCAGCCAGGGGCTCTACGGGGAGGAGACCCTGCGCCAGGTCGCGGAGCAGTCGCGGCGCATCGCCGACGAGCTCGGCGCGTCGTCGGACGTGCCCGTCACGGTCGTCTGGCGTCCCGTGCTCACCGACACAGACGCGATCCGGCGGATGGCGCTCGAGGCGAACGCGGACGACGACGTCGTCGGCGTCATCGCGTGGATGCACACGTTCAGCCCCGCGAAGATGTGGATCGCGGGGCTCGACGCCCTGCGCAAGCCGCTCCTGCACCTGCACACCCAGGCGAACGTCGAGCTGCCGTGGAGCGAGATCGACTTCGACTTCATGAACCTCAACCAGGCCGCGCACGGCGACCGCGAGTTCGGCTACATCCAGGCGCGGCTCGGCGTCGCGCGCACGACCGTCGTCGGCCACGTCTCCGATCCGCGTGTGACCGCGCGCGTGGGCACGTGGGCGCGCGCGGCGTGCGGATGGGCGGCCGTGCGGTCCCTCAAGCTCGCGCGCTTCGGCGACAACATGCGCTACGTGGCCGTGACGGAGGGCGACAAGACGGAGGCGGAGCTGCGCTTCGGCGTGAGCGTCAACACGTGGGCGGTCAACGAGCTCGCGGAGGCCGTCGACGGGGCGGCCGACGCGGACGTCGACGCTCTCGTCGCCGAGTACGAGGAGCTCTACGACGTCGTGCCCGAGCTGCGCGCGGGTGGCGACCGCCACGAGTCGCTGCGGTACGGCGCGCGCATCGAGCTCGGCCTGCGCTCGTTCCTCGAGGCCGGCGGGTTCGGTGCGTTCACGACGACGTTCGAGGACCTCGGCGCGCTGCGCCAGCTGCCCGGCCTCGCCGTGCAGCGCCTCATGGCCGACGGCTACGGCTTCGGGGCGGAGGGTGACTGGAAGACCGCCGTCCTCGTGCGCGCGGCGAAGGTCATGGGAGCGGGTCTGCCCGGCGGTGCGAGCCTCATGGAGGACTACACCTACGACCTCGTGCCCGGGGACGAGAAGATCCTCGGCGCGCACATGCTCGAGGTGTGCCCGACGCTCACGACGCAGCGTCCGCGGCTCGAGATCCACCCGCTCGGGATCGGCGGGCGCGAGGACCCCGTGCGTCTCGTCTTCGACGCCGACCCGGGCGAGGGCGTCGTCGTCGCGCTGAGCGACATGCGCGAGCGGTTCCGCCTCACCGCGAACGTCGTCGACGTCATCCCGCTGCCGGAGCCGCTGCCCAAGCTCCCCGTCGCGCGCGCCGTGTGGAAGCCGCGGCCGGACTTCGCGACCTCGGCGGCCGCGTGGCTCACGGCGGTGGGCGCGCATCACACCGTGCTCTCGACCGCGGTGGGCGCGGCGGCGTTCGAGGACTTCGCGGAGATGGCCCGCACCGAGCTTCTCCTGATCGACGAGGGGACGACGCTGCGCGGCTTCCGCAACGAGGTGCGCTGGAACGCGGCCTACTACCGCCTCGCGCAGGGTCTCTAGCGACACGATCGCGAGGACCGCGCCTAGGCTGAGGGCATGCCCGTCCTCGAGCCATCGTGGGTGCGCGCGGCCGTGTGGTGGCACGTCTACCCGCTCGGCTTCACGGGCGCTCCCATCCGCGAGCCGGACGAGCGTCCGCCCGCGACCGCGCGGCTCGACCGGCTCACGGCCTACCTCGACTACGCCGTCGAGCTCGGCGCCTCCGGGCTCCTGCTCGGGCCGGTGTTCGCCTCCGAGACGCACGGCTACGACACGGTCGACCACTTCCGCATCGACCCGCGCCTGGGCGACGACGCGGCCTTCGACCGACTCGTCGCGGCGGCGCGCGAGCGCGGGCTGCGCGTGCTGCTCGACGGCGTCTTCCACCACATCGGGCGGTCGTCGGAGCGCTTCCGCCGTGCGGAGGCCGACCCGCACGGCCCCGACGCTCGCTGGTTCCGGCGCGACGCCTCCGGCGACTGGGCCGTCTTCGAGGGGCACGCGGCCCTCGTCGCGCTCGACCATACGGAGCCCGCCGTCGCCGACTTCGTCGTCGACGTCATGACGCACTGGCTCGACCGCGGGATCGCCGGCTGGCGCCTCGACGCGGCCTACGCGGTGCCGCGCGACTTCTGGGCGCGCGTGCTCCCGCGTGTGCTCGACCGGCACCCCGACGCCTACCTCGTGGGGGAGGTCATCCACGGCGACTACGCCGCGTTCGTGCGCGAGACCGGCATGCACGCCGTCACGCAGTACGAGCTGTGGAAGGCGATCTGGAGCTCGATCGTCGACGGCAACTTCTTCGAGCTCGCGTGGGCGCTGCAGCGGCACGACGCCCTCCTCGACGCGTTCGTGCCGCTCACCTTCGTCGGCAACCACGACGTGACGCGCATCGCCTCGCGCCTCGACGACGACCGGCACGTGCCGCACGCGCTCGCCGTTCTGCTCGGCGTCGCCGGTACGCCCGCCGTCTACGCGGGCGACGAGCGCGGCATGCGCGGCGTCAAGGAGGACCGGGTCGGCGGGGACGACGCGGTGCGACCCGAGTTCCCCGTCGTGCCGCCGGGCCCGCACGACCCGGGCGCGGAGGTCTACCGGCTGCACCAGCTGCTCATCGGCGTGCGCCGGCGGCACCCGTGGCTGCACGCGGCGTCCTCGCGGCCGCTCCTGCTGCGCAACCGCGTGCTCGTGCTCGAGAGCGCCGCCCGCGGCGCGGACGGGGGTAACCGCGTCATCATCGCGCTCAGCCTCGAGGGCGTCGAGCAGCGCATCCGGTGGGATGAGCTCGGTGCGGACGCGGGAGCGGCGCCGTCCGTCGCGCTCGCGGGCGACGCGCGCCTCGACGGGGACGGCGTGCTCGCGCTGCCGCCGCACGGCTGGGGACTGCTCGAGTAGCGGTCCGGGCCGCGTGGGCTACCAGGCGTAGTCCTCGGGCGAGGTCTTCGGGCCGGGGAAGAGCTCGTCGAGGCGCGCGAGCGTCGCGTCGTCGAGGCGGATGTCGGCGGCGGCGACCGCCGAGTCGAGCTGCTCCATCGTGCGCGGACCGGTGATAGGACCCGTGACGGCCGGCCGGTGCAGGAGCCACGCGAGGGCGAGCTCGCCCGGCCCGTGCCCGAGCTCGCGTGCGAGGTCCTCGAACGCCTCGAGCGCGGCGCGATGCGACTCGAGCGACTCCGCGGCGCGACCATCGAGCCGCCGCTTGCCGGCCTGCTCCTTGCCGATGATGCCGCCGAGCAGACCGCCCTGGAGCGGCGACCAGGGGATGATGCCGAGCCCGTAGTGCTGGGCGGCGGGGATCACGTCGCGCTCGATGTCGCGCATGATGAGGTTGTAGATCGACTGCTCGCTCACGAGGCCGAGCAGGTGGCGCCTCGTCGCCGCCTCCTGCGCTTGCGCGATGTGCCATCCGGCGAAGTTGCTGCTGCCGACGTAGAGCACCTTGCCCTGCTGGATCGCGACCTCGATCGCCTGCCAGATCTCCTCCCACGGCGTGTCCCGGTCCACATGGTGGAACTGGTACAGGTCCACATAGTCGGTCTGCAGGCGCTGCAGGCTCGCGTCGAGCGCGCGGCGGATGGCGAGGGCCGAGAGCTTGCCCTCGTTCGGCCAGTCGCCCATGTCCCCGTACACCTTCGTCGCGAGCACCGTGCGCTCCCGCCGTCCGCCGCCCTTCGCGAACCAGCGACCGATGATGTCCTCGGTCGCGCCCGGGTAGATCGCGCGTCCGTAGCGGTTGGCCGTGTCGAAGAAGTTGATGCCGTGGTCGTGCGCCTTGTCCATGATCGCGTGCGCGTCGTCCTCGACGGTGTGCTCGCCGAAGTTCATGGTGCCGAGGACGATGCGCGAGACGGTGAGGCCGGTGCGGCCGAGGTGAGTGAACTGCATGGCCCCAGACTCTCGCGGCGGCCCGTGCCTGTCCACCCTGTTGGGGGGCCGTGCGCCGGTCAGGCGGCGAGCCGCGCCGGTCAGGCGGCGAGGGATCGCAGGAGCGGTCCGAGCCAGTGCGCGAGGTCGTCGAGGTGCGCCGCGACGAGGGCGCACGGCACGCACTGCTCGACGTGGGCGTCGGCGGCGCGCGCGCACTCGGCGCCGGCGACGTGCTCGCCGGCCTCGAGCCGGGCGATCGTGCGGCGGCAGCGGGGCGAGCGGTCCTCGTCGTGCGCGTAGAGGCGCAGCCACTCGCGCCGGAAGGCGTCGCACGCGCGAGCGGTCGCGGCGTCCGCCCCGGCGGGGGTCGTGTCGAGCGTGCGCGCGAGCTCGTCCGCGGTCATGCCGTCGACGAGCGCGAGCCGCAGCACCGCCTGCTGCGGCGGGTCGAGGGCGCGGTACGCGCGGACGGTGAGCGTCCGCTCGATCGCGCGCCGGGCCGCGCTCGAGGGGCCGCTTCCGCTGTCGTCGACGCACATGCCTCGTCCTCCCCTCCCCTGAAGAGACGGACGAGACGCCGTGCTATGACGCGTGCGTCGCCTCGTGCGCCGTCGCCGTGCGCAGCTTGACGCACAGCGCGGCGAGCTGCCGGAGCTCGGCGGGGCTGAGCGCTCCGCCGACGATGCGCGAGATCGATCGCGCGTGCTGCACGCCCACGCGCCGGTAGAGCTCGTGGCCGTCGTCCGTGAGCGTGACGATCGTGCCGCGGCCGTCGGACGGGTCCGTGGACTTCGCGACGAGCCCGCGCGCGGCGAGGCGATCGACCATGCGGCTCACGCTCGGCTGGGTGAGCAGCAGGTGCGCGTGCAGATCGCGGATGCGCAAGCGGTGCTCGGGCTGCCGGCTGAGGTTGAACAGCAGGTCGTACTCGGTGAGCGAGATCTCATCGGTCGGGAACTCGGCCGAGAGGGCGCGCAGCACCGATACCTGTGCGCGGAAGAGCGCCTCCCAGGCGTCCACGGCGGTCGAGGCTTCGCTCACCCCTCCACTCTATGCATACGCAACGAGCGGTCGGCGCCGGGCAGAATGAGGGCCGGCCGCAGAGGCAGGCGGCCGGCCCTCTCCCTTGCACCAAGAGTGTCCTGCAATCACATTCCGCGGTAGTCGCCACAGCAAACAACTAACGCTCTTGCAATATATAACGGTCGGGTAACGACGTCTAGTTGCCGTCCCGTTATTCCTCCTGCGAGTTCGCCGAGGCCCGCGCTCGGCGAGGCGGAGATCCCGCACAACCGGCCGTCCCGGTTCCCCCGGCTCGCCTCGGTTGCGCTCGCAAGTGGACGTGGGAACATCGAGGCATGGCCGCACACGCACGCGCGAGGCTGAGCAAGGAGGAGGAAGAGACCTGGATGCTCCTGCTCGCCCTGCTCGAGTACCTGCCGCTCATGATCGACAAGCAACTCCGCCGCGACTCGGGGCTCGGCCGGTACGAGTACGGGGTCCTGCTGGCGCTCGAGCGGGCCGAGAACCACACGGCGCCGATGCTGGAGCTCAGCAAGGTGTCGTTCGGCTCGATCTCGCGCTTGTCCCACGCGATCACGAGCCTCAGCGACCGCGGCTATGTGGTGCGCGAACGCCAGGGCGCGAGGCGTCTCGTCACCATCACCGACGAGGGGCGTCGCGTGCTGCGAGCCGCTGTGCCCGATCACGTCCGACAGCTCCGCTCCGCCGTGTTCGACCACCTCGGTCCCGGGGACGCGCGACGACTGGCGGACATGCTCGAGCCCATCGTGGAGGACCTGAAGGAGTGGGGCTCCACTCTCACGTGAGCCGTGCCGACCGCCCGCGTCGGCTGCCCGGTCAATGCGCTCGGATGGTCTCCACGGCGTGAAGACGATTGCGGATGTATCCGTTCGCGTGGGCGGCGAGGTCGGCCGAGTCGTCCCACAGATCGCGCCACACCGCGAGCATCCGCGTGATGGACGGATCGGCGACCGCGCTGGAGAACGATTCGAAGGTGATGGGCCCGTCGTAGCCGGCGAAGGCGAGCCCCTTGAAGAAGGTGTCGAAGTCCACCGTGCCGGTGCCGAGGTAGCCGCGGTGGCTCTCGCCGACGTGGACGTAGACGAGCTTGTCGGCCGACTCGAGGATCGGCTGGATCATGTCCGGCTCCTCGATGTTCATGTGGTACGTGTCGAGATGGACGCCGACGTTGGGCCGGTCGATCTCGGCGATGTACGCGAGCGCGCCGCGCGCCGTCGTGAACAGGTTGGTCTCGTAGCGGTTGACGACCTCGAGCCCGAGGGTCAACCCACGCGTGGAGGCGTGGTCCGCGACCTCCTGCAGGGCGGCGACGCTTCGGCGGCGCGCCTCCGTCGACACGGGAGCGGTGTACTTGGCCAACTGGCTGTACAGCACCCCGACGAGGTAGGCGCCTCCGAGGTCGGCGACGACGTCGACTGCTTTGACGAGTTTGGCGCGGCCGGCGGCGACCTGTTCCGGGTCGCCGAGGAGATCGGCGTCGGCGCTGAGCCCGAGAGACGCGGAGATGGTGACGGGGTGCTCGGCGAGCACCGCCGTCGCGGCCTCGAGGTCGAAGCCGAAGGGATCGAAGAGCGGGATCTCGAGGAGGTCGTACCCGGTCGAGACGGTGCCGGTGACGGCCTTCTCAAGTCCGTCGCGATCGAACGAGCTCGTCCAGACGAGACCGTGGCATCCGATGTGCATGTGATGTTCCTTTTCCGGCTGGTAGGAGTCGTCAGGCGACGACGACGTCGACGCCCGCCTGTTCGAGCGCGTGCAGCAGCTCGGGGGGTGGCTGTTCGTCGGTGACGAGGGTGTCGATGTCCTCGAACGCGGCGATGCGGGCGAGGGCCTCGAGGCCGAACTTGCTGGAGTCGGCGACCAGGATGCGCCGCTTGGCCGCGTCGATCATGGACTGGAGCATCTCGGCTTCGTCGGCGAGCGGTATCGAGACGCCGCTTCCCGCCGCGAGCGCTGCGGCACCCAGCACGAGCACGTCCGCGGTGATGCCGCGCGTGCCGGGAAGAGCCACGGGCCCGACGACGACCTCGAGCTCCGGGTACCAGCGCCCGCCCAGGAGATAGGCGCCGCGCAGGCTCTTGTCGGGCGTCTCCCGGAGCACGGCCGGGCTGCAGGTGATGAGGGTAAGCTCCCGTCGCCCGGATAAGGCCCTGGCCACCTCGAGCACCGTAGTGCCCCCGTTCATCAGCACGGTCTCGCCGTCGTTGAGGAGACCGGCCGCGATCGCTCCGATGCGCTTCTTGGCCTCGAATCGGGAATCGCGCCGCTCGGTCGGCGTCATGAGCGCGGCGGTCGGCCGCTGAGCGGCGACCGCGCCGCCGTGGATCCGCGCGATCGCCCCTGATGCGCTCAGCCGCATCAGATCCCGTCGAACGGTGTCGGGAGAGACGCCGAAGGCGTCGGCCAGCTCCAGCACGGACGCCTCGCCGTTCAGGTTCACGTATTCCCCGATCAGCGCCCGGCGGGAGCCCGGCAGCGGCGACTGCTTTGCCCGCGTGTCATCGACGCTCATGAGCCATGAGGCTAGCAGAACCTGCACGGGACGCCACCGGAAACTCGGCATGTCTCGGCAGATTTCGACTGTTATGGGCATGAAGCTCGGGACAAAATATGCGCACAGTTGCGGATAGATGCCGATTTGTGCTTGACGTTGCAGTACGACAGTGGCTACCGTGCAACGAGCAGCGTCCGCTGCGAGAACCGTCTTCGCACGATAAGGACACCAACGTGGCTGTCGACCAGGCTCCCCGGGACTGGGTGTACGAGTTCGGCCGCGTCGCGCACGAGATCACGCGGGGCGCCGCAGCCGCGGCGCCGATCGTGGGCGTGAGCTCGGCGAACGTCGACCATGTCTACTTCGTCGACACCCCCCGGCTCGGCGCACTCCTCGGGGCGACCGCGGACGCCGCATCGGGCGCCCTCGCCGTGACGGCTCGGGCCGTCATCGACCGGGTCGAGCGCGGCCGAGGCGGGACCATCACGCAGGTCTGGCCGCAGGGCGCGGATCTCTTCGGGAACCTCCTCGGGGCTCCCGACCGGATCCAGGTCGGCGGGACCGTGCCGCAGGCCGCATGGGCGCTCAGCGAGCTCGGCGCGCCCACGCGGATCGCCCTCGAGGATCGGTCGCGGACGCAGCTGGACGTGCTCGACGCGCGGATCGGTATCGTCGAGGGCTCCGGCGTCGTCCCGGCGGGCGACGCGCAGCGCTCCGACGCCGCAGGCAAGCCGCCGCACATCGTGCTCGAGTTCACCGAGGGGGTGAGCGCGGGCGAGCTGACCGTGCGGCGCTCGACCCGCCTGGTGCTTCTGTTCGGACGGTACGGCATCGAATGCGATCCGCAGTTCGACCTCGCGGCGAGGTCGGGACTCCTGGGCGCTCCGCGAGCCGCCCTCGTGTCCGGACTCGCGTTCGCCGACTTCACGTCGTCTCACGATTTCGACTGGATCCTCGACCACACGCGCGCGCTCCGTACCGCCGGCATCGGGTTGGTGCACCACGAGCTCACCGAGTTCCCCGACGATCAGTCCCGCCGGCGCACCCTCGACGCCGTCGCCGCGAACTCGGTCGGCGCGAACCTCTCAGAGCTGCCGATCGTCGGCGAGCTCGAGGCGTCCGCGATCGCCTTGGCCGAGCGTGCGGGAGCCGAGCGTGTCGTCGTCCACGCGGACGACTGGGCGATGACGGTCCACCGAGGCGACCCTCGGTCCGAACGGGACGCCCTGGTGTGCGCGGTGCTCCTGGCGAGCGCTCGGGCCCGCGCGGGCGCTCCGACCGCAGACCTGGAGCTCGCGGACCAGGCGACTTTCGCGACGGACATCCCCAGCGACACGACGTAGCGCGACGGGTGGCGCTCGACCGTCGTGCCCACGCCGTACCTGCGCAAGCCGACCGCCACCGTCGGTCTCGGCGACACCTTCTGCGCGGGCCTGCTGCTGCACGCCAGCCTCTAGACCGCACCACCCGAATCCAGGAAGACGGAGAAGAAACGTGCACGAGCCCAAACTGCCGAGAGCGATCGACCCGGGGAAGTTCCGAGGGTTCGCTGAGGTGACCTCCGACGACGGCTTCCTGCTCATCTGCGCCATCGACCACCTGCTCGAGTTCGCCGTCCTCCTGGACGCCGACCCCGGCCGGGTGCCGTTCTCGGAGATCGTGGAACGCAAGGCGGAGCTGATCCGGAGCATAGCGCCGGCGACATCCGCGCTCCTGCTGGACGCCCGTTACGGCCTCCAGTCGGTCGTCGCCGGAGCCGTCCCGCGTGACGTCGGGATCGTTCTCGCCCTGGAGGACGAGACCTACCAGTTCCCGACCGGACCGCGCGGCACCGTGCTGCGTGCCGGATGGGACGTGCGCAAGGTCAAGCGAGCCGGCGCCGGCATGGCGAAGATGCTGTGGTTCTACCGCCCCGACCTCGACCAGGAGGTCGCCCGGCGCCAGCGCGAGCTGCTCGCCGACGTGCAGCGGCAGTGCTATGCGGAGAGCATCCCGCTCATCGTCGAACCGATCTGGTACGCCGTGGCGGGGGAGGATCCGCGCGGCCCGGAATGGCGCGCGGCGCGGAACCGCGGCGTCCTGGAGTCCGCGCGGACCGCCGACGGGATCGGCGTCGATATGTTGAAGATCGAGTTCCCGGGTCGGGTCGGCTCCGATGCCGAGATCGAGGCCGCGGTGCGCGCGTGCGAGGAGCTCGACGCCTCGATCTCCGTCCCGTGGGTGCTCCTGTCCGCCGGGGTGACCTTCGACGAGTTCGCTCTGCAGCTCGAGATCTCCTGCACGGCAGGCGCATCCGGCTACATGGCGGGGCGCTCGCTCTGGAGCGAAGCCGTCTCGCGAGACCCCGACGCGCGTCAGGCGAATGCCGAGCTCGCGCTGCGGAGGCTGGCTGCTCTCAACGACATCACCCGAACGTACGGACGCGCGTTCGTGCCGACGGTGGAGGTCGGCGACGCCATCCGGGTCATGCCGGACGGCTGGTACACCACCTGGGCGTGAGCCTCACGCCGCCGCGGCGCGCCCCACAAAGTCGAAGGAGACTGCACCATGAAACTGAGCAAGAGATTCCTGGCCGTCGGCGCGATCGCGCTCGCGACTCTCACGATCGCCGGATGCACCAGTCGTCATGACACCGGAGGGGGCGGCAGCAGCGGCGG
>JAATFA010000049.1 GCA_015655445.1 Actinomycetales bacterium
CGCCGAGCGCGCGGAGACGACGAGCGTGCCCACGTCGGGGTCCTTCTGCGCCTGGGCCGTGACGTAGGCCGGCAGCGTGCGGCCCGTGGAGGGCCGCACGCCGGAGGTCCCGGCAAGGGGCGCGAGGAGCAGCGGCGCGACGAGGCCCGCGGACGCGAGCACGGTGACGAGCGCGGGCGCGACGACGCCGCGCCGCAGGGCCGCGAGCGGCACGAGGGCCGCGCCGACGAGCCCGAGCCAGAACAGGCTCAGCCCCGCGCCGGGCCACAGCGGGACCGCCTCGCCGTCCGCGAAGGCGACCGAGACCTGCGCGCTCGCGACCGCGGTCGCGAGGCCGAGCAGCGCGAGCCCGATCGAGGCGACGGCGCGCGAGGAGCCCGGCAGGAAGAGCCCGACGAGCGCGAGCACGACGAGCGGCACGAGCAGGAGGGCCACGATCCCGCCCGCGGCGATCGAGGGCAGGCCGAGCGCGGCCACGATCGCGTCCCAGCCGAGCATGCCCGCCTGCGGGGAGGCGAGCGCGAGCTGCTCGGGGCGCGCCGCCTCGAACCCGGCCGTACGGCCGGGGTCGGCGAGCAGCGCGAGCGGCGTGCCACGCAGCACCTGGTCGATCGCGAGCGGGGCGGCGAGCACGAGAGCCGGCAGGGGCATGGGGAGCAGGCGGCCGATCGCGCGCGGCCGCGCGCACATCCACGCGATCCACGCGAGCACGAGGGCGGGCGCAAGGGAGGGCGCCGACACGACGACGAGCGCGAAGAGCAGGGACGCGGCGCCCGCGGCCGCCCCCGAGCGCACGGCCCCGATGGCCGCGAGCACAAGCCACGGGAGCGCGAGGTGCGCGACGACCGCGCCGAGCCGTCCGTCGTCGAGCGCGCTCACGAGCGGCGGCGCGAACGCCCACAGGAGGGCCGCGACGGCCGGGACCCAGCCGCGCTCGCTGAGGCGCGCCGCGCAGAACCACGCTGCGAGCGCCGCGAGCGGGAGCGCGACGACGTAGAGCACGACGATCGCGAGGGAGGGCTGCCAGAACGCGAGCGAGCCGAGGATCGCCAGGAGCGCCGCGAACGGGTCCGCCGCTCCCGTCTGCCCGATCCCGCTCGTCCGCGAGCCGTAGCCGACGTGCTGCCAGAGCTCCGCGACGTGCGGGCTGAGCGGCAGGAGGCCGCCGCCGACGGCCGCCTGCGCCCCGAGGAGCGGCCAGGACACGACGACGCCCACGAGCAGCGCGAGCAGCACGACCCACACGCCCCCCGAGCCGAGGAACTCGGGGCGAGGACGAGCCGCGACCTCCGCCTCGACGGGCGTGAGCAGCTCGCGTCGCCCGGAGCGCAGGGCGCGCTCGTCCGAGCCGGACATGCGCAGGGGCGCGATCGTCGCCCAGCCGAGCCGCCGGCGGCGCGCGAGCGTACGGCGCGCGGGCCCGATGCCGCTCGCGCCGAAGGCCGTGCCGAACGCGGTTGCGAGCTCGCCCGCGATCGATCCCGGGCGCTTGGCGAGCAGGTGGCCGATCGAGCGCACGATCGCGAGCGGCACGAGCGAGATCCAGTGGAACGGAAGCGCCCACGCGGGCGCGTACACGAAGCGGCGGTGCAGCTGCGCGGCGCGCGCGATGCGGTCGCGCAGGGCGGGCCCCGCGGAGCGCCGGCCGAAGAGCTCGGGTCCGCCCGCGCTCGTCACGCGCGCACCCGGCACTGCGACGACGCGGTAGCCGGCGAGGCGGACGCGCACGCAGAAGTCGAGCGCGGCGTCGATGCTCGGCAGCCGCGGGTCGAAGCCGCCGAGCTCGGTCCAGACGTCGCGGCGCACGAGCATGCCCGCCTCGGAGACCGCGAGGACGTCGCTCATGGTGTCGTGCTGCGCCTGGTCGAGCTCGTCCTCGACGAGGACGATCGAGCGCCCGCGCGGCGACATCGTCTCGCCGAACCGCGCGATCGTGTCGGGGGCATCCGCGCGCATGACCTTCGGTCCGGCGACGGCGACGCTCGGCGAGACCTCGACCGTGCCGAGGAGCGCCTCGAGCGCGCCGGGGTCGGGCGCGTTGTCGTGCGCGAGCAGCCACAGCCACTCGTCGGGCGCGGGGGGCAGGGCCGCCGTGTGCAGCGCATACGCGATCGCCTCGCCGAAGGACTGCCGGCTCGTCGTCACGAGCGCGGCCGGGGCGGCGGCCGCGAGCAGCTCGGCGGACCCGTCGGTCGAGCCCGCGTCGACGGCGAGCACGCGATCGGCTCGCCGGGTCTGCGCCGCGAGGGCCGCGAGAGTCCGTTCGAGCGTGCGGCTCCCGTTCCGCGCGACGACGATCGCGGTGACTGTGGGCTGCATCGCAGTCGAGACTAAGCGGCGAGCGCGACGAGCACGGTCAACCGCGGGGGCAAGTCGTCAGATCACACGGCGACGCGTCAGGCGCGTCGACGCAGTCGGCGACGCTCGCGCTCGGAGAGGCCCCCCCAGATGCCGAACCGCTCGTCGTTCTCGAGGGCGTACTCGAGGCACTGCGCGCGCACCTCGCACGCCGCGCAGATGCGCTTCGCATCCCGCGTCGAGCCGCCCTTCTCGGGGAAGAACGCCTCGGGGTCCGTCTGCGCGCACAGCGAGTCGGCCTGCCAGGCGAGCGCGTCCTCCTCGTCGTCGTCGCGGCGCCGGACTCCGGGCACGCCGAGGCGCACGGGGTCGACGTACCAGTCGTCAGGGACACCTCGCCGACCCGTGGTGCTCATCGGACTCTCCCCTCCGCTTCGGTCGCTCTGGCACGCCGCCGCTTGACGATAATTACACCCGTGTAGTTCCCCTCGAGTCAAGTCCGGGAATCTTAGGACCTTCAGGCGCTCATCGAGGGTTGCGGCGCGCCGGAGGACGCGCGATCAGTCGGCGGCCGTGCGCGCGATCCACGCGCTCTCGACCATCTCCCGCAGCGTGTGCCGCATGCGCCACTCGAGATCGCGCGCCGCGAGCTCGCCCGACGCGACGATGCGAGCGGGGTCGCCCGGCCGGCGCGGACCGACCTCGGGCTCGAAGTCGATGCCCGTCACCTCGCGCGCCTCGCGCATGATCTCGGCGACCGATGCGCCCGTGCCGCTGCCGAGGTTGTAGACGCGCTCGAGCGGCTCCTCCGCGTCGAGGCGGCGCGCGGCCGCGACGTGCGAGACCGCGAGGTCGGCGACGTGGACGTAGTCGCGCACGGCCGTGCCGTCCGGCGTCGGATAGTCGCTGCCGTTGATGCGCGGCGTGCGCCCCGCGAGGAGCGCCTCGAAGACGAGCGGGAAGAGGTTGTGCGGGCTCGTGTCGTAGACGCTCGGATCGCCCGAGCCGACGACGTTGAAGTAGCGCAGCGAGGTGTGCCGCAGCCCCGCCGCGATCTCCTGGTCGCGCAGGAGCCACTCCCCGACGAGCTTGGACTCGCCGTACGGCGACTCCGGGTGCGGGGGCGTGAGCTCGGTCACGACGTCGACGTCCGGCGTGCCGTAGACCGCGGCGCTCGAGGAGAAGACGATGCGGTCGACGCCGCGCTCCTGCATGGCCCCGAGGAGCACAGCCGTGCCCGTCACGTTCTGCTCGTAGGTGTGCAGGGGTCGCTGCACGGACACGCCCGCGTACTTGAAGCCCGCGATGTGGATGACGCCCGTGACGTCGTGGTCCTCCATGATCTCGAGCAGCTGGGCGCCGTCGAGGATCGAGCCGCGCACGAACGGAATCTCCGGGGGCACGAAGTTCTCGTGGCCGCTGGAGAGGTTGTCCACGACGACCGAGGGCATCTCCGCCTCGGCGAGGGCCCGGACCACGTGGGCCCCGATGTAGCCGGCACCGCCGGTCACCAACCAGGTCATGCCTCCACGCTAGCGGGAGGAGGGCTCGCGCGGTCGGCCGTCGTCGGGACGCGCGCGAAAGCCGTCGCTGCGCGCGGCCCGGATCGTGCCGACGACGCCCGCGAGGGCGAGGAGTCCGAGGAGCGCGAGACCGATCATGGCAGGAACGTTACAGTTTGCGCGAAACAGCCACGAGCGGCAGGATGGACGCTCATCATCGAATTCCTGCCAAGGAGGCCGCGTGCTCCGCTCCGTCGTCGCCCTCGCGCTGCCGGGAGTGGCTCCCTTCGAGTTCGGCGTCATCTGCGAGGTGTTCGGCGTCGACCGCAGCGACACGGGCGGGCCCGCCTTCGACTTCACGATCGCGACAGCCGACCCCGGGCCGGTGCCCACGAGCCTGGGATTCGACATGGTCATCCGCCATGGGCTCGAGGTCGCCGAGGACGCCGACCTGCTCGCCGTGCCCGCGCACGCGATGGAGCAGGTCGACGAGCGCTACCTCGAGACGATCCGCCGCGCGGCCGCACGCGGCGCGTGGGTCCTGAGCGTGTGCAGCGGCGCCTTCGCCCTCGCACAGGCGGGCATCCTCGACGGACGGCGGGCCACGACGCACTGGATGCACGCGGAGCGGCTCGCGCGCGAGCATCCGTCCGTGCGCGTCGACCCCGACGTGCTCTTCGTGCAGGAGGGCAGGATCGTCACGAGCGCGGGCACGGCGGCGGGGATCGACGCGTCCCTGCACGTCGTGCGGCTCGAATGCGGCGCGGCGGCCGCGAACGTCGTCGCGCGCCGCATGGTAGTGCCACCGCAGCGCGACGGCGGACAGGCGCAGTACATCCGCACGCCCGTCGCCGTCGAGCCGCACGACTCCGTCGCGACGATCACGCACTGGATGCTCGACCACCTCGAGGCCGATCTCCCCGTCGCCGAGCTCGCGCGCCGCGCCCACATGTCGCCGCGCACCTTCGCGCGCCGCTTCCGCGCCGAGATGGGCACGAGCCCCGCCGCGTGGCTCAACCGCCAGCGGCTCCTGCGCGCCCAGCAGCTGCTGGAGAGCGGCGACGAGACGCTCGAGACGGTCGCCCAGCGCACGGGCTTCGGGAGCGCCGCGGTCATGCGGCACCACTTCGTCACCGTGCTGCACACGACGCCCACGGCCTACCGCCGCGCCTTCGGGAGCACCGAGCTCGCCGGCTGAGCGCCCTACGTCGAGCTCGCGAGCGGGAGCGCGGTCGTCGCGACGAACACCGCGCCGGGCCCGGAGAGCGCGAGCTCGCGCTCGTCCGCGCTCACGAATACGGCCTCCCCGCGCGCGAGCGCCGCCGACCCGCTCGCCCCGGCGAGCTCTGCGCTGCCCGCGGTGCACAGTGCGATCGCGGGGCCTGCGAGCGGCCACCGCACGCGCGCGTGCGGGTCCTCGCGCTCGCCGCCCTCGTACTGCACGAGCAGGAAGTCGGGCACGTCGGGGCGGAAGACGCCCACGCCCGGCTCGGGGCGCTCGGGCTCGAGGCGGGGAGCGGGACGCGGCGCGAAGTCGAGCACCGCGAGCAGCTCGGGCACGTCCACGTGCTTGGGGGTGAGGCCCCCGCGCAGCACGTTGTCGGAGGCGGCCATGAGCTCGATGCCGACGCCCTCGAGGTACGCGTGGATGTTGCCCGCGGGCAGGTAGAGCGCCTCGCCACGGCGCAGCCGCACGCGGTGCAGCAGGAGGGAGAGGACGATGCCCGGGTCGCCCGGGTAGCTCTCCGCGAGCGAGGAGACGGTCGCGAACTCGAGGCCGGTCGCGCGAGAGGCGGCCTCGACGACCGCTGCGACGAGCTCGTCCACGCCCTCGCCGCGCGTGAGCAGCCACTCGAAGACGGCACGCAGGTCCTCGTCGCGGCGCAGCCGGGCGAGCAGCCCCTCGATCTCGGGGCCGCGCTCGAGCCGCTCGAGCGAGGCGCGCGTCTCGGCGACGGGCCGGAAGCCGCTCAGGGCGTCGAAGACCGGCGAGACCGCGACGATGAGCTCGGGCTTGTGGAACGGGTCCTTGTAGTTGCGGAAGGGCGCCTCGAGCGGCACGCCCGCCGCGTTCTCGCGCTCGAACCCCACGCGCGCCTGCTCGCTCGTCGGATGCGCCTGCAGCGAGAGCGGCGACGCGGCCGCGAGCACCTTGAGCAGGAAGGGCAGCCTGCCGCCCGCGACCTCCGCGAGCTCGCGCCCGTCGGCGACGACGCGCGCGGGCGACCCGGGGTGCGCGCCGAGCCAGAGCTCCGCCTGGGGGCCGCCCGAGGCGGGGGTGCCGAGCAGCTCGGCGATCGCGGTCGTCGAGCCCCACGCGTAGTCGCGGGGCGTGTTGGTGATCGCTACAAACATCCGACGGCATACCTCCCGGGCGCTTGGACCAAAGTACCAAGCGGCTGGAGTGCGACCCCGCGGCGCCGTAGCCTCCCGGGAGGCGTCCGACAAGCGATGGAGCGTTCGATGACCCCCTCCCCCTCTGCGACCTTCTCCTCCCTCCCGAGCGACTTCTACGGCTTCGAGGGACTCCTGGCCGACCGCGAGAAGGCCGTGCTCGCCGAGCTGCGCGCATACCTCGAGTCGGAGGTGCGGCCCATCGTCAACGACCACTGGGCGCGCGCGGAGTTCCCGCACGCGATCGCTCCCCGGCTCGCGGGCATCGGGCTCTTCGGGATGCCGTGGCCCGAGACGCGCGCGTTCGAGAACTCGGCGGTCTTCCGCGGCTGGGTCGCACTCGAGCTCGCGCGCGTCGACGCGAGCGTCGCGACCTTCGTGGGCGTGCAGAACGGCCTCGTCATGGGCTCGATCGCCGTCGGCGGCTCACCCGAGCAGCGCGCGGAGTGGCTCCCGCGCCTCGCGAGCGCCGAGGTCATCGGGGCGTTCGGCCTCACCGAGCCGCTCTCCGGGTCGGACTCCGCGCAGGGCCTGCGCACGACCGCGCGTCGCGACGGCGACGACTGGATCCTCACGGGCGCCAAGCGCTGGATCGGCAACGCGACCTTCAGCGACATCACGATCGTGTGGGCCAAGAGCACCGAGGACGGCCAGGTCAAGGGCTTCATCGTGCCGACCGA
>JAATFA010000005.1 GCA_015655445.1 Actinomycetales bacterium
ACGTGCATCTCGGTGACCCAGTAGCGCAGCGAGTCCATGATGAGCTGGAGCGCGTGCGGGTGCCGCACGTTGAGGCTGTTGCCCGTTCCCGTGTAGTCCATGTAGTACTCGGGGTCGTCCTCGACGAGCCGGTAGTACGCGGCGTTGTCGATGCCCTTGAACGAGAGCGTGGGGCCGAGGTGGTTGCCCTCCGCGGTGTGGTTGTACACGACGTCGAGGATGACCTCGATTCCCGCGGAGTGGAGCGTGCGCACCATCCCCTTGAACTCCTGCACCTGCTGGCCGGGCTCGCCCGTGGACGAGTAGGCGTTGTGCGGGGCGAAGAAGCCGATCGTGTTGTAGCCCCAGTAGTTGCGCAGCCCCTTCTCGAGCAGCGTCGAGTCCTGCACGAACTGGTGCACGGGCATGAGCTCGATCGCCGTGATGCCGAGGTGGCGCAAGTGCTCGATCGTCCGCGGGTGGGCGATGCCCGCGTACGTGCCGCGCTCGGCGGCGGGGATCGCGGGGTGCAGTCGCGTGAGGCCCTTGACGTGCGCCTCGTAGATGACGCTCCGGTTGTAGGGGATCGCGGGCGGCCGGTCGCCCGCCCAGTCGTAGTACGGGTTGACGACGACGCCGAGCATCATGTGGGCCGCCGAGTCCGCGTCGTTGGGCTTGGACGGATCGGCGAAGTCGTACGAGAAGAGGGACGGATCCCAGTCGATCTCGCCCGCCGTCGCCTTCGCGTACGGGTCGAGCAAGAGCTTGTTGGGGTTGCAGCGCAGCCCGCGCGACGGGTCGTTCGGCCCCCACACCCGATAGCCGTAGCGCTGGCCGGGCTGGATGTCGGGCAGGTAGCCGTGCCACACGTACGCGTCGACCTCGGTGAGGTCCACGCGCGTCTCGGTCCCCGTCTCGTCGAACAGGCACAGCTGCACGCGCTCGGCGACCTCGCTGAAGAGCGCGAAGTTCGTCCCGTTCCCGTCGAAGGTCGCCCCGAGCGGGTACGGACTGCCCGGCCAGATGTTCACGTGTCCTCCTCCGTCTGGACCTCAGCGTATGGCCCCGCCGCCGCATTCGCCGCACGGGCGGCGGCTCCGGGCTCGCGGCTGGGATCTCGCCGGGCGGGTTGCGCGGCGGGCGACGGATGTGCGGTCTAGTCTCGGCGGGTGGACGTGGACCGCTATGGGCCGGACGTGCTCGCGCGAGCGCGCGCGGAGCGCGCCGCCCGCCGTGCTCCGCGTCGCGTCGCGGCGGAGCGCGGCCTCGTGATCGAGCACATCGCGAGCGGCTACTGCGGCGCGGTGACGCACGCGGGAGCAGGCGTCGTCGAGCTCGAGGACCGTCACGGGGCGGTGCGCGGCTTCCCGCTCGGCACGGGCTTCCTGCTCGAGGGGGAGCCCGTCGAGCTCGTGCCGCCCTCCGCGCCCGCGCGCGCCGGCAGGGCGCGCTCGGCGAGCGGGTCCTTCGCCGTCGACGGCCTGCGCGCCCGCGTCGCCCGCGCGAGCCGCATCCTCGTCGAGGGTCGCCACGACGCGGAGCTCGTCGAGCGCGTGTGGGGCCACGACCTGCGCGTCGAGGGCGTGGTCGTGGAGCCGCTCGAGGGCGTCGACCGGCTCGCGGACGTGCTCGCGAGCGTCGGGCCGGAGCCGGGGCGGCGCATCGGCGTGCTCGTCGACCACCTCGTGCCCGGCTCGAAGGAGAGCCGGATCGCCGCGGAGGTCGAGCGCGGGCCGTTCGGGGCGCACGTGCGCGTCGTCGGGCATCCGTACGTCGACGTGTGGGAGGCGGTGCGACCGCAGCGGCTCGGGCTCGACGCGTGGCCGGTCGTGCCGCGCGGCGTCGAGTGGAAGGAGGGCGTGTGCGCGGCGCTCGGCTGGCCGCACGCGGATCGGGCGGACCTCGCCGCCGCGTGGCGGCGCATCCTCGGGAGCGTGCGGTCGTGGACGGACCTCGAGCCGGCGTTCCTCGGTCGCGTCGAGGAGCTCATCGACTTCGTGACGACGGCGCCGTAGCCGCGCGCGGGTCGTCCTCGCGCCCGCGCGGCGTGCCGCGCCCCGGATAATGGGAAGGATGAGCACGCCACCCACCCCGCGTCAATTGCGTCGTTGGCGGCAGTACCTCGCCGACGAGCGGGCGGAGGGCGCGGTGTACCGCGACCTCGCGGCCCGTCGCACGGGCGAGGAACGCGAGATCCTGCTCGGCCTCGCCGAGGCGGAGCGGCGGCACGAGAAGCACTGGCTCGACCTGCTCGGAGACCAGGTGGGCGCTCCGCTGCGCAGCGACCTGCGCACGCGCCTGCTCGGGCTGCTCGCGCGTCGCCTCGGCGGCGTGTTCGTGCTGGCGCTCGCGCAGCGGGCCGAGTCGCGCTCGCCGTACGGCTCCGACGCCGACGCGACCGACTCGATGGCGGCCGACGAGGTCATCCACGAGGAGGTCATCCGCGGGCTCGCCGATCGCGGGCGCGCGCGCCTCTCGGGCACCTTCCGCGCGGCCGTCTTCGGCGCGAACGACGGCCTCGTGAGCAACCTCGCGCTCGTGCTCGGCGTGAGCGCGTCGGGCATCGACCGCTCGGCGGTGCTCCTCACGGGCATCTCGGGGCTGCTCGCGGGCGCCCTCTCGATGGGCGCAGGGGAGTTCGTCTCGATCCGCTCGCAGCGGGAGCTGCTCGAGGCGTCCAACCCGAACCCGCAGGCGCGCGCCGTCGTGCCGAGCCTCGACGTCGACGCGAACGAGCTCGCGCTCGTCTACCGCGCGCGCGGCATGTCGGAGGAGGACGCCGAGCGGCACGCCGACGAGATCCTGCGCGGCGTGACGACGCCGCAGGATCCCGTGGCCGACGAGCACGAGGCGGTGGGGAGCGCGATGGGCGCCGCGACGTCGAGCTTCTGCTTCTTCGCCTCCGGTGCGATCATCCCCGTGCTGCCGTACCTGTTCGGGCTCGGCGGCGCTCCCGCGGTGCTCGTCGCCGCGGGCCTCGTGGGCCTCGCGCTCCTCGGCACGGGCGCGCTCGTCGGGCTCCTCTCGGGCACCTCGCCGCTCGTCCGCGCGCTGCGGCAGCTCGGCATCGGCTACGGCGCGGCGGCTGCGACCTACGTGCTCGGCCTGCTCTTCGGCACGACGCTGCACTGATCGCCGCCCTGCGCCGATCGCTGCTCGCGCCGATTGCCGGGATCGCCGGGATCGCGCGGCGTCCGGGATCGCACGCGCGCCCGGTCGCACGAGAGGCGCCCCTCCGACCGGATGCGAGATCCGCCGGGAGGGGCGCCTTCCGTGGTGACGCGTCGGCCCGGCATCCCCGCCGCACGCGCCCCGGAGCGACGCGATCGGCGGGCCCCGGACCGGGCCCTGTCAGGACGCCAGGAGCGAGCCCTCGTCGCGACGCCCGATGGCGCGGACGGTCTCGGGGGCCTCCTCCTCGTCGAGCGGGGCGTCGGGGTCGATCTCCGGGATGTGCCACGGCAGGTGCTCGAGGAAGACGTGCGGACGCATGAACTGCGCGCGCGTCTCCTCGAGGGAGCTGTACCACGAGCGCACGTGCGGATTCCCCACGCGGACGACCTCGAACAGGTCACCGCGACGCTGCACGAAACCGAGGAGCCCCCTGATGTCGTTCGAGTCGAACCGGGAGTCGCAGACGCGCCACTCGCGGGTCGAGAACGGCCGGTAGACCAGCTCCCGTCGCGGGCGGTGCGGAGTCGGAGCGGCTTTCGGAGCGACGAGTGCGTTGTCCATCGTTATCCCCTCTCTCTCGTTCTGTACCGCGTTGCGATATCGACGCTAAGGAGGGGCGCCGCCCTCCAACAAGGGATTGCGGACCGTCGTTCCGCTGTGCTATAGCACTGCGCGCGGGGAGCCCGCAAAGGGCTCCTCGACGAGCTGGAGGCCCTGCGAGGAGTGCGAGGACTGCGTGAGCAGCTCGAGCCAGTCCCGGTTGATCTCGGGCATGCGAGAGCCGAAGTACTTGAAGTAGAGGGGGATCGCGGCGTCGATCCAGATGCTGCTGCGCCCATCGCCGACCGACGGGTCGTCCTTCCAGGTCAGGAAGAAGCTCTCCCGGCGACGCAGCTTCGCTCCGATGACGATCTGCAGGTGCGCGAGCGCCCGATCGTCGAACTGGATCTCCACTTGCGAGTCCCCGTAGAGCAGTTTTCCCATGACGGTCCATTCTGATCGGCCCGGGGTGAGCCGGACGGGCATACGGGGAGAATAGCCGGTCAGGGGCGTCGACGCCTCCTCCCCACGGCGGCGCGCGAGCGCGCCGATGTGCGCGCCGCCCCGAAGGGCGAGCGCGTGCCGGACGCGCGATCGGGCGTGGCTCAGCCCGCGAGCGCGCCGACGCGCCGCCGCACCTCGTCGGAGCCCAGCACGCGTGCGACCTCCCACAGGTCGGGACTGCGCGAGGAGCCCGTGAGGGCGACGCGGATGACCGTCGCGACGACCCGCAGCGGCCCGCGGTAGCGCTCCGGCTCGGCCTTGAGCTCGGCGGGCCCGGGAGCGTAGCCGTGCCGCACGGCGAGCTCGCGGATCTGCGCGAACCACGCGTCGCGGTCCTCGTCCTCGCGATAGTGCTCGACGAAGTCCGCCGCGACCGCGCGTGCCTCCTCGGGGTCGATGCGTCCGAGCCGCTCGTCGGCGGGGTCCGTCACGAGCGCGAACAGGCTCGGGAAGAAGAAGCCGTACGCGGCGCGCGCGTCCGACCACGCCGCGAGATCCTTGCGCACGTTCTCGGCGCCCCCGCGCTCGACGTAGAAGACGCGCACGGTGTACTCGGGGTCGGCGCGCAGGACGGACGCGAACTCGGGATCGAACTCCTCCGCCCAGGCCGAGACGGCGTCGGAGACCGCGCGCGCGTCCATGGCGCCGATGACGTCCTTCGCGATGCTCGCGAGCTTCGCGGTGTCCACGAGCGCGCCCGTGACGCCCATGTCCTCGAGCGTGAGCGGCTCGGCGAGCGCCTGCGCGACGGGCACATCGGCGAGCCGGCCGTTGGCGAGGCCGCGCAGGTAGGCGAGCACGGCGTCGCGCGGATAGCCCGTCGCGATGTAGAAGTCGACGGATGCCTCCGGGTCCTTGCGCTTGGAGAGCTTGCGCTTGGAGGAGCCCTCCTGCTTGAGCAGCGGCGCGACGTGCGCGTACGGGATGCGCTCGAAGCCGAGAGCGTCGAAGAGCTGGTGGTGTACGGGCACGGACGACACCCACTCCTCGCCGCGCAGCACGAGCGTGACGCGCATGAGGTGGTCGTCGACGACGTGGGCGAGGTGGTAGGTGGGCAGCCATGGTCGCGTGTCGGAGGCCTTGAGCAGCACGAAGTTGTTGCGGTTGTCGTCCTGCTCGATGCGGCCGCGGATGAGGTCGACGAAGCTCGACCGCGCGCCCGTGAACTCGGGCGCGCGGAAGCGCACGACGAAGGGGGCGCCCGCCTCGAGCTGCGCCTCGACCTCCGCCTGGCTCGCGTCCCGCCACGGCGCCCACCGCCCGTAGTAGCCCGGCTGCGCCTTCACGGCGCGCTGCTCCTCCGCGATCGCGGCGAGCTGCTCGCGCGTCGCGAAGCACAGGAACGCCTTCCCCTCGCGCAAGAGCTCGCGCACGTAGCTGTGGTAGATGCGCTCGCGCTCCGACTGCAGGTACGGGCCGTAGGGCCCGTCGGGGTCGCGCTCATCCGCCTCGATGCCGAAGTAGGCGAACGCGCGCGCGAACTGGCTCGCCGAGTCGGCGACCTCGCGCGCCTTGTCGGTGTCCTCGATGCGCACGAAGAACACGCCGCCCGAGTGCCGCGCGAGGTCCTGAGCGACCATCGCCGTGTAGACGCCGCCGATGTGCACGAAGCCCGTGGGGCTCGGCGCGAAGCGCGTGACGTGCGCGCCCTCGGGCAGCTCGCGCGGGGGGTAGCGCGATTCCCAGTGGCCGGGGTCGGGCAGGTCGTCGGGGAAGAGCGAGTCGACGAGAGCGCGATCGAGCATCCGGTCAGCGATCCGATCCGAGGAGGCGGGGGCGGGCGGAGGCGCACAGGGACATGTCACCGATCCTACTGGCGCCGCGCTCCCGCGGGCGCCGCACGGGGCCTATGCTGGTGCTCGCACACGGGAGTCCGGTGAGCCGGGCTGAGAGGGAGCTTCTCCAAGCTCCGACCGTCGAACCTGATCTGGATCATGCCAGCGCAGGGAGGCAGCTTCTCGCACCCCGTGCCGCTTCGCATCGTTCGCATCGAGTGAAAGGCACGTTCACATGGCAACGTCGACCGCATCCGTCCCCGTCCCCGCGACGACCCGCCGCTGGCGCGTCGTCGACATCGTCGTCGCGAGCGTCCTCGGCGTCGCGAGCGGCGTCGTCTTCTGGGCGTGGGGACTGCTCTCCGATCCCCTGGGCGTCGCGCTCGGGGTGCTGCCCGGCCTCGTCGGCCTCATCAACGGGGGCTGGCTCTTCGCCGGGGTGCTCGGCGGCCTCGTCGTGCGCAAGCCCGGTGCGGCCTTCTACACGGAGGTCGTCGCGGCGGTCGTCTCGATGGTCATCGGCACCCAGTGGGGATGGCTCACGCTCCTGTCGGGCGTGACGCAGGGGCTCGGCGTCGAGCTCGTGCTCGTCGTGCTGCTGTACCGGCACTGGCGGCCGTGGGCGGCCGTGCTCGCGGGCATGGGCGGCGCCGTCGGCCTCATCGCGACGGACCTCACGGTGTGGTACCCCGCGATGGACGGCCTCTTCAAGGTCGTCTACGCGGTCTGCTCGCTCATCTCCGGCGCCGTGCTCGCGGGCGTGCTGAGCTGGCTCGCCGTGCGCGGTCTCGCTCGCGCGGGGGCGCTCAGCCGGTTCGCGGCGGGACGCGAGACCGCGTAGGTGGACGCTCCCGCGCTCGTCGAGGCGCGCGGCTGGGGCTGGCGGCACGCGGGCCGACGCGAGCCCGCGGTCGTCGACCTCGAGGTGAGGATCGGGCCCGGCGAGCGCGTGCTCGTGCTCGGCGCCTCGGGATCGGGCAAGTCGACGCTCCTCGCGGCGCTCGCGGGCGTGCTCGGCGACGAGGAGGGGGCCGCGACGGGCGAGCTGCTCGTCGACGGCCTGCCGCCAGCGGCCTCGCGCGGACGCACAGGGCTCGTGCTGCAGGACCCGGACGCGCAGGTCGTGCTCGCGCGCGTCGGCGACGACGTCGCCTTCGGGTGCGAGAACCTCGGCGTGCCGCGTGAGGAGATCTGGCGGCGCGTGCCGGCCGCGCTCGAGGACGTGGGCCTGCGCGTGCCGCTCGAGCACCCGACCGGGCGGTTGAGCGGGGGGCAGAAGCAGCGGCTCGCGCTCGCGGGCGTGCTCGCGATGCGCCCGGGCCTCGTGCTGCTCGACGAGCCGACCGCGAACCTCGACCCCGCGGGCGTCGCGGAGGTGCGCGATGCGGTCGCCCGCTCGGTCGTCGCCTCGAGTGCGACGCTCCTCGTCGTCGAGCACCACGTGGCGGTCTGGGCGGACCTCGTCGACCGCGTGCTCGTGCTCGAGCGGGGACGCCTCGTGGCGGACGGGCCGCCGGATCGCGTGCTCGCCGATCCATCCGGGTCGCTCGCGGCGGCCGGCGTGTGGCTGCCCGGGCGGCGTCCGCCCGTCCCCCCGCGCGCGCCGCGGGCGGCGGAAACGGGATCGGCGCTCGCGACGGACGAGCCGCTCCTCGCCGCGGACGGCCTCGCGGTCGGCCGCGGGCGATCCGTCGTGCGGCGCGACCTCGAGGTGCGCGTCGAGGCGGGACGGATGCTCGGGCTCACGGGCGTCAACGGCTCGGGCAAGACGACGCTCGCGCTCACGCTCGGCGGGCTGCTGCCGCCGCTCGGCGGGCTCGTGCGGTCCGCCCCCGCGCTCGCCGCGCGCGGACGACGCGAGCCGATCCGCTGGCGCTCGCGCGAGCTGCTCACGCGCCTCGGCACGGTCTTCCAGGAGCCCGACCACCAGTTCCTCACCGGATCGGTGCGCGCGGAGCTCGAGGTGGGGCCGCGCGCGCTCGGCCTGCGCGGCGCCGCGCTCGCCGAGCGCGTCGATCCGCTCCTCGAGCGCCTGCGGCTCACGGCGCTCGCGACGGCGAACCCGTTCACGCTCTCGGGAGGCGAGAAGCGTCGTCTCTCGGTCGCCACGGTGCTCGCGACCGCGCCCGCGATTCTCGTGCTCGACGAGCCGACCTTCGGGCAGGACGCGCGCACGTGGGCGGAGCTCGTCGCGCTCCTCGCCGCGCTGCTCGACGACGGCCGGTCGATCGTCGCGGCGAGCCACGACGCCGCCTTCCTCGCCGTGCTCGCCGACGCGACGCTGGAGCTCACGCCGTGAGCGCCCGGAGGGCCGAGGGTGCCGGGGATGTCGAGGGTGCCGAGAGAGGGCGGGGCGCCGGCGGTCGTGAAGCCGCCGGGCGTGCTGGGGATGCCGGCGGTCAGGGTGCTCCGGGTGCTCCGGGTGCTCCGGGCGGTCTCGGGGGCAGGCCGCTCGTGTCGGAGCGCGAGCACGCGCGGTCCGTGCACCCGCTCGCGAAGCTCGCGGCCGCGCTCGTGGTCGCCGTCGTGCTGCTCGTCTCGCTCGACGCCGTGACCGCTGGGGTCGCCCTCGCGGCCGAGCTCGCGCTCCTGCCGTTCGCCGGCGTGCCCGTCCGCGCCCTTCTCGCCCGCACGTGGCCCCTCGTGCTTGCGGCGGCGTTCGGCGGGTTCGTGACCGTGCTCTACGGCGTCGACTCGGGCGCCGTGCTCGCCCGCGCGGGCTTCGCGACCGTCACCGAGGGGTCGCTCGCGCTCGGCGGCGTCATCGCGCTGCGCATCCTCGCGGCGGGGCTGCCGGCCGTCGTCCTGTTCGTCACCGTCGACCCGACCGAGCTCGCGGACGGGCTCGCCCAGGTGCTCCACCTGCCCGCGCGGTTCGTGCTCGGCGCGCTCGCGGGTCTGCGCCTCGTCGGCCTGCTCGTCGAGGACTGGCGCTCGCTCGCGCTCGCCCGGCGGGCGCGAGGCGTCGCCGACCGGGGCGTCCTGCGCCGCCTGCTCGGCCAGTCGTTCGCCCTGCTCGTGCTCGGCGTGCGGCGCGGCAGCGCGCTCGCGACCGCGATGGAGGCGAAGGGCTTCGGCGGCACGGGGCCGCGCACGTGGGCGCGCGAGTCCCGCATGCACGCCGTCGACGGCGTC
>JAATFA010000063.1 GCA_015655445.1 Actinomycetales bacterium
ACCTCGGCCTCATCCGCGCGGTCGAGAAGTTCGACTACACGAAGGGCTTCAAGTTCTCCACGTATGCGACGTGGTGGATCCGCCAGGCGATCACGCGCGCGATGGCCGACCAGGCCCGCACGATCCGCATCCCCGTGCACATGGTCGAGGTGATCAACAAGCTCGCGCGCGTCCAGCGGCAGATGCTGCAGGACCTCGGCCGCGAGCCCACTCCGGAAGAGCTCAGCAAGGAGCTCGACATGACCCCGGAGAAGGTCATCGAGGTGCAGAAGTACGGCCGAGAGCCCATCTCGCTGCACACACCTCTCGGTGAGGACGGCGACAGCGAGTTCGGCGACCTCATCGAGGACACCGAGGCCGTCGTGCCCGCGGACGCCGTCGGGTTCACGATGCTGCAGAAGCAGCTTGAGAGCCTTCTCGACTCGCTCTCGGAGAGGGAGGCCGGTGTCATCCGCATGCGCTTCGGACTCGGCGACGGCATGCCGAAGACGCTCGACCAGATCGGCGACACGTTCGGCGTCACGCGCGAGCGGATCCGGCAGATCGAGTCGAAGACGATGGCGAAGCTCCGCCACCCGTCGCGCTCCCAGTCGCTGCGCGACTACCTCGAGTGATCGCGGCTACCACCGCCGCATGAGGTACGCGGCGGCGATCCTCGTCGGGCGCGCGGTGCGAATCGCGGCTCGGCTGCGCAAGCGCGGCGGCGGCTCGGCGGTTCCTGGGCTCGTCGTGAACCGGATCGCGCCGGGCTTTCTCGACAGCGTCCTGCGCTCGTTCCCGCGCGGCGTCGTCGTCGTGTCCGGCTCGAGCGGCAAGTCGACGACGACGAAGATGCTCGCCGCGCTCCTCGAGGCGCACGGCATGCGCGTCTTCACGAACCCTTCGACGGCCAACATCGCCCAAGGGCTCACGTCCGCGCTCCTCGAGCGCGTCGGTCTCGACGGCCGCATCCGTGCCGACATCGCCGTGCTCGAGATGGATGAGGGGCACGGCGCGCGCATAGCGCCGCGCATCCGCCCGCGCGTCGCCGTGCTCACGAACGTCATGACCGACCAGATCGACCGGTTCTCCGACTCCGCCGTCGTCGCACGCCTGCTCGCGACGATCGCGGGCACGGCGAGCGAGGCGGTCGTCGCGAACGCGGACGACGCCCTGCTCGAGGACGTCGTCGCCGAGCTCACGCCCGACGTGCGCGTCGAGCGGTTCGGGGTGACGCAGGCCGTGCTCGACGACGCGCCCCGCGGCCTCGGCTATAGCGCGACGCGCGCCGAGCGCGCGACCGGCGGCGTGCTCGTCTCCTCTGTCGACGGACGCGAGGCCGTCGTCGAGACCCCCGTGGGAGCCGCGGAGGTCGTGCTGCCCGCGCGGGGTATTCACTACGCGGTCGACGCGGCGGCCGCGCTCGCCGCGGCGCACGTCGTGCTCGGCGATCGCTTCGACCTCTCCTCCGCCGCCCGCGCGATCGGCTCCCTCGAGCCCGTCTTCGGACGCGGGGAGCTCGTGAGCGTGCGCGGCCGCCGCGTCGAGTTCGTGCTCGTCCAGAACCCGGGCAGCTATCAGCTCAACGTCGATCAGCTGCCGGCGGATCTCGACCAGGTTCTCGTCGCGATGGGGTCGGACGTGCGCGACCCCTCCTACTTCTGGCCCGTCGACCCGTCGCGGCTGCGCTCGGTGACGGTCGCGACGGGGTCGAAGGCCCACGAGTTCGCCCTGCACCTCGAGTACTCGGGCGTGCGCGTCGGCTCGATCGACCCCGATCTGGGCCGTGCCCTCGACGGCTTCCTCGCGCTCCCGAACCCTGCCTCCGGGCTCAAGACGATCGTCTTCACGGCCGACTCGATGCGGCGCACGCGCGCACACCTGGGGCTCGCATGACGCTCACGATCGGGAGGCTCTTCCCGGCGCTCGGCAACGTCCACGGGGACCTCGAGAACGCGCGTGTGCTCGTCGCGCGCGCCCGCTGGGCGGGTCTCGACGCGCACGCCGTCGAGCTCGACGACCCGGCCGACCTCGCGCGCGTCGACGCGCTCGTGATCGGCTCGGCTCCCGACGGCGTGCTCGCCGCGCTCGCCGAGCGCGTGCGCAGCGCTGCCGCGGAGCTCGCGGCGCGCGTGCGCGACGGCCTGCCGGTGCTCGCGGTCGGCACGGGCATGGAGCTCCTTGGCGAGCGCGTGACCATCGACGGCGTGGAGGTCCGTGGGGCGGGCGTGCTCCCGATCGAGACGACGCCCCTCCCGGCGCGGATCGCGACCGAGATCGTCGTCGAGACGCCTGCGGGGCGCCTCGTGGGCTTCGAGAACCACGCACGCGGCGTGCGCGCGGACGCGGCGATCACCCTCGGCCGCGTGCTGCTCGGCCACGGGAACGACGGGGCGACGGAGGGCGCGCGCGTCGCGAACCTCGTCGGCACGCACGTGCACGGGCCCGTTCTCGCGAAGAACCCGGTGCTCGCGGACGAGATCCTCGCCCTGCTCTCGGACGACTACGCGCCGGATGCGGACGGCATCCGGCGCGTTGACGAGATCGCGGCGGGGGCGCGGCGCGCGTTCGCGGAGCGCGTGGGCGTCCCCATCGGTGAGGGACGAGGCTAGCCGCGTCCCTCGTCGGCGAGCCGTCCGGACTCGTCATGCCACGCGAGGGCGGACTCGGCGAGCTTGTCCTTGAACCGTGCCGCGTGGTGGGCGCAGAACAGCAGCTCGCCGCTCGCCATGGTCACGCGCACGTATGCCTGAGCGCCGCAGCTGTCGCACCGGTCGAGCGCGGTGAGCTCACGATCCTGGGCGATGCGGTCGTCGGCGTTCTGGCTCACGATCTGAGACATCCGGTGCTCCTTCGGTTCGCATGGTCGACCAGGTCTGTCCTTCTCCATCAAAGCACTGGAGTGTTACGGGGCCGCGTCATTTCGCTGTATTTCGCTGTCCGCGTAGGGCCGGGAGTGTCCCGCGCCCGCACCCCTCGACACATCAGTAGCCTGAGGTGCGGCCCGCGCGTGCGGCGGGCCTCGATCCGAGGAGATCCGTGCCCGCATCCGACTACTCCGCTCGTCACCTGTCCGTGCTCGAGGGCCTCGAGGCCGTGCGCAAGCGGCCGGGCATGTACATCGGGTCGACGGATTCCCGCGGGCTCATGCACTGCCTGTGGGAGATCATCGACAACTCGGTCGATGAGGCGCTCGCGGGGCACGGCACGACGGTCGAGGTCGTGTTGCACGCCGACGGGAGCGTCGAGGTGCGAGACCGCGCCCGTGGCATCCCGGTCGACATCGAGCCGAAGACGGGCCTGTCCGGCGTCGAGGTCGTCTTCACGAAGCTGCACGCGGGGGGCAAGTTCGGCAGCGGGTCGTACTCCGCCTCGGGCGGCCTGCACGGCGTCGGCGCGTCCGTCGTCAACGCGCTCTCCGAGCGGCTCGACGTCGAGGTCGACCGCGAGGGCAAGACGTGGGCGATGTCGTTCCACCGCGGCGAGCCGGGGGTCTTCGCCGACGAGGGCGAGCCGCGACCGGACGCGCCGTTCACGCCCTTCGTCGCCACGAGCGAGCTGCGCGTCGTCGGGCGCGTGCCGAAGGGCGTCACGGGAACGCGCGTGCGCTACTGGGCGGACCCGCAGATCTTCACGCGCGGCGCGACCTTTCAGATCGAGGAGCTGTACGCGCGCGCTCGCCAGACCGCCTTCCTCGTGCCGGGTCTCGGCATCGACATCGTGGACGAGCGCACGCGCGGCGACGACGGGGAGCCGCGTCGCGAGTCGTTCCGCTTCGAGGGCGGCATCGCCGAGTTCGTCGACTTCCTCGCGCCCGACTCGCCGCTCACCGCCACGTGGCGTCTCACGGGGCGCGGCTCCTACGCCGAGACCGTCCCCGTGCTGCAGGAGAACGGGCACATGGTGCCGACGGAGCTCGAGCGCGAGTGCGAGGTCGACATCGCCGTGCGCTGGGGGACCGGCTACGAGACCGTGTTCCGGAGCTTCGTCAACATCATCGCGACCCCGAAGGGCGGCACGCACCAGGCGGGCTTCGAGCAGGGCCTGCTGCGCTTCCTGCGCGCGGAGGTCGAGAAGAACGCCCGCCGGCTCAAAGCCGGCAGCGACAAGCTCGAGAAGGAGGACGTGCTCGCGGGCCTCACGGCCGTGCTCACCGTGCGCCTGCCCGAGCCGCAGTTCGAGGGCCAGACGAAGGAGGTGCTCGGCACGCCCGCGGTCCGGTCGATCGTCTCCTCCGTCGTCGCAAAGGAGCTCGCCGCGCGGTTCGCCAGCTCCAAGCGCGAGGACCGCGCCCAGTCCGCGCTCGTGCTCGAGAAGGTCGTCACCGAGATGAAGAGCCGCATCTCGGCGCGCGCCCACAAGGAGACGCAGCGCCGCAAGAACGCGCTCGAGAACTCGTCGCTCCCGGCAAAGCTCGTCGACTGCCGGTCGACGAACGTGCAGGACACGGAGCTGTTCATCGTCGAGGGCGACTCGGCGCTCGGCACGGCCAAGCTCGCCCGGGACAGCGAGTACCAGGC
>JAATFA010000094.1 GCA_015655445.1 Actinomycetales bacterium
AAACTGCGAGAAGCGGGTCGAGGATGCAGGGTTATCTCGTTAACGCAGCCTGCAAAAAATAAGTGCGAATAAATCACGCGCTGACTTCCAGCTCGCTGCATAAGCTAGCTCGATGAAGTCTGTCGGCCCGGGAATGCTCTCTACCCGGTCGCCGGCATCATCCAAGAGAGATTGCTGCACGGTTACGCCTTAGGGCCGTGCGGGACGTGAACTCAGGCTGGGATCGTTGACCTAGATGCTTGTGGCAAAGGTCAGACCCGAGTAAAACGCTTTCACAAGCTACGCCCGTAGAAGGCGCAGGCTCACAGCAGTGGACGGGGGTTCGATTCCCCCCATCTCCACTCCGAGCGGTCATCGCGCGACACGAGAGAACCCCTGGTCTTCCGACCAGGGGTTCTCTCGTGTCGGCCCTTGCGCCGGCGTGTCTGGCGTGCGCGGCCGGAATTCCGGCCGCGCACGCCAGACACGCCGGCGCAAGCACGGGGCGGGGCGGGGCGCTATGCCGCTCCGTGCGTCACGCGCGAGCGCCGCGAGAGCGAGTCGACGATGACGGCGAGCAGGAGCACGACGCCCGTGATGATGAAGCGCACCGACGCGTCGAAGCCGAGCAGGTTGAGGCCGCTCGAGATCGACTGGATGACGACGATGCCGAGCAGCGCGCTCCACACGCTGCCGCGACCGCCGAAGAGGCTCGTGCCGCCGATGACGGCCGCCGCGATCGCGTTGAGGTTGACGTCGCCTGTGCCCGAGGAGAGCGTCGCGGCGTTGATGAGCGCCGCGGACATGAGGCCGCCGACGACGGCGAAGATCGAGCACAGCATGAACACGGAGATGTACACGGCGTTCACGCGGATGCCCGCGCGCCGGGCGGCCTCGACGTTGCCGCCGATCGCGAAGATCGAGCGGCCCCACCGCGTGCGCTTCGTGAGGTAGTTCATGACGATGACGACGAGCACGAGGAAGACGAACGAGCCGATCGTGCCGCGATCCGTCGACAGGTACCACGCGACGACCGCGAGGCCCACGAGCAGCGCCGCCGCGCGCAGGTAGATGAGCGAGTACGAGCCGACCGAGAGGCCCGCGCGCCGACGCCGGGCCGCGTGGCGCAGGTCGCTCACGAGCAGGCCGGCCGCCGCGATCGCCGCGAGCAGGTACGCCGCCCACGGCGGGAGGAAGGACGCGGAGGCGAACTGCACGATGGGCGAGGTGTAGTCGATGTTGATCGACCCGGACGGCCCGAGGACGAGCAGCTGGAGCCCGAGGAAGGCGAGCAGGCCGCCGAGGGTGATGACGAAGCTCGGCACGCCGAAGCGCGTGAACAGGAGGCCGTAGAGCGCGCCGATCGCGGCACCGGCCGCGAGCGCGACGAGCACGACGAGCCACAGCGGCCAGTGCGCGCTCGCGAGGCCCACGCCGAGGATCGCCGAGGCGAGGCCGCTCACCGAGCCCACTGAGAGGTCGATCTCCCCGAGCAGCAGCACGAGCACGATGCCGACCGAGATCGTGCCGACCGCCGCGACCTGTCGCAGGAGGTCGACGAGGTTCGCCGCCGAGAGGAAGGTCGGCGTGAGGATCGAGAAGATGCCCCAGATGAGCACGAGCCCGATGATGACGGGCAGCGAGCCGAGGTCGCCCGCGCGCACCCGCCGCCCGAAGGCGATCGCGGCGCCGCGCAGGCCCTGATCCCGCAGCAGGCGCTCGTCCTGCAGGTCGACCGCCGTCTCACTTGCCATCCGACTGCTCCTTCGCTCCGCGGGAACTCGCCCGCCGTGTGACCGCGTTGTCCGTCGCCCCGGTGATCGCGGCGATGATCTGCTCGTACGTGACGTCCTTCATGCGGAACGTGCCGTTGTTGCGGCCCAGCCGCAGCACGGCGACGCGGTCCGCGACCGCCTGGACGTCGGCGAGGTTGTGGCTGATGAGCACGACCCCGAGCCCCCGTTCGCGCAGTCGCTCGACGAGGTTGAGCACCTCCGCGGTCTGCGCGACGCCGAGGGCCGCGGTGGGCTCGTCGAGGATGACGACCTTCGGGTCGCCGATGAGCGATCGCGCGATCGCGACCGTCTGCCGCTGGCCGCCGGAGAGGGAGGCGATGGGGATGCGCACCGACGGGATGCGCGCGGAGAGCTGGCCGAGCAGCTCCCACGACCGGCGCTCCATCTCCTCCTCGTCGAGCGCGAAGCGACCGATCTCCCGGCCGAGGAAGAGGTTGGCGACGACGTCGAGGTTGTCGGCGAGGGCGAGGTCCTGGAACACGGAGGAGATGCCGAGCTCCTGGGCCGCGGCCGGGGACGGGATCGTCACCCGTTCGCCGTCATAGGTGATGGTGCCCTCGTCGGGCGTGTACACGCCCGAGAGGATCTTGACGAACGTCGACTTCCCCGCGCCGTTGTCGCCGACGAGGGCGACGACCTCGCCCGCGTTGATGTCGAAGTCGACGCCGGAGAGCGCCTGCACCGCGCCGAACCGCTTGGTGATCCCGCGCAGCGACATCACCGGCTCGGACGGACGCACCGGCCGTTCCGCCAGGCCTTGTGTGCTTGTCACGATTCCTCCCTGAATCCGCGAGCGTTGGTCCCGCTCCGAGCATCGCAGAGCCGCCGCGCTCCCGGGAGAGTCGCGGCGGCCCTGCTGCGAGACGATGGATTACTGGATGCCGGCCTTCGCGCACGCGTCGGCGTAGTCGCTCGTGCAGATCTGCGACACCTTGTACAGGCCGTCCTTGACGACCGTGTCCTTGATGTTGTCGACCGTCACGGCGACCGGCGTGAGGAGGATCGAGGGCACGCTGTCGCCCTTGGCCGTCTGCGTCGTCTGCGTGAGGTTGGGCTTCTTGCCCTGCGCGAGCTGCACGGCGAGGTCGGCCGCCTGCGACGCCTCGGGCTTGAACGCCTTGTACACGGTCATGTACTGGTCGCCCGTGAGGATGCGCTGGATGCCCGCGAGCGAGGCGTCCTGACCCGTGGTCGGCGGGATCGGGTTCGCCCCCGCGGTGCGCAGCGACGCGATCACGGCGCCTGCGGTGTCGTCGTTGGCGGCGTAGACGCCCTTGATGTTCGAGACGCCGAGCGAGGGGATCTCGCTCGAGGCCCAGCTGCCGGCCTTCGCGGGGTCCCATCCGGGGGTGTCGTACTCGGCGAGCACCTTGTAGCCGCTCGGGTCGATGACCTTGTGGGCGCCCTGCTTGAAGTACTTCGCGTTGTTGTCCGTCGGCGAGCCGTCGACCATGATGATGCCCGAGCCCTCGGGCACGCCGTCCTTCTTGAGCTTGTCGACGAGGGCCTGGCCCTGCAGCTCGCCGACCTTCTCGTTGTCGAAGGAGATGTAGGCGGTCAGGTCGGGGGAGTCGACGAGCCGGTCGTAGGAGATGACGGGCACGTTCTTCTGCTTGGCCTCGGCGACGATCGACGCGGCGGCCTCGCCGTCGAAGGGGTCGAGGGCGAGGACCGACACGCCCTGGTTGAGCATGGCCTCCGCCTGCTGCTGCTGTGTCGACGCGCTGCCCGCCGCGTTCTGGTAGAGCACGGTGCACTTCGGGCACTTCGCCTTGACCTCGGCCTCGAAGTAGGGGCGGTCGGCGCTCTCGTAGCGGGCCGTCACGGAGTCGGGGAGGAGGAGGCCGATCTTGGCGGTGTCCGCATTGGCGGTGCTGTTCGAGCCCCCGGAGCCGGAGCCGGAGCCGTTGGAGCACGCGGTCATCCCCATCGCCGCGAGCACGGCGACGACGGCGGCGACGGCCGCTTTCGTGGTGGCTGTCCTCATTGAAAGTCCTCCCAAATCGAGCCGCCCTCGTCGGCGGCGCACAGAAGCCTTCCAGTGCTGCCCCTTGGTGTCAAGTCTTGAACACAAGGGCTCGGGGGGCAGTGTCCGGATCGTTACGCGGAGGGGGTGCTGCGGGGGATCCCAGCCTCGTCGACGGCGAGTCCGACCGCCCCGAGCACGGCCGCGCTCCCGTCGAGCTGGGACTGCACGAGGTCCGGCGTGCCGTCCGCCTCGACGAGGACGGTCGACTCGAGCGCGTGCCGCATGGGGCCGAGGAGGAGCTCCCCGGCGCGCGCGAAGTCGCCGCCCACGACGATGCGCTCGGGGTCGAGGAGCGTGCACAGCGCCCCCGTCGCGCGGCCGATCGTGCGGCCCGCGTCGGCGATCGCGCGCAAGTACTCGGCGTTGCCGGCCATCGCGCCGACGATGAGGTCGGTCAGGGTGAGCGTTCCCGTGACGCCGTCGAGTCCGTCGAGCACCGCGCGCGCCCCCGCGACCGCCTCGAGGCAGCCGATGCGTCCGCACCGGCAGGGCGGTCCGTCCGGCACGAGGGGCACGTGCCCGAACTCTCCCGCGACCCCGCGGTGGCCGCGCACGAGCCTGCCGTCCGCGATGATGCCGGCGCCGACGCCGTCGCCGATCTCCAGCACGAGCACGTCGCGCTTCCCGCGCGCAGCGCCGTAGCGCAGCTCCGCGAGCGCCGCGGCGTTCGCCGAGTTCTCGACGACGACGGGCCGTCCGAGGCGCTCGCGCATCGTCGCGGCGATGTCGACGTCCTGCCAGCCGCGCATGATGCCGCGACGCGCGACGCGCCCCGTGCGCTCGTCGACGGGGGCGGCGACCACGACGCCGATGCCGGCGAGCTCGTCGAGGCTCGAGTCGAGCGACTCGACCATGTCGACGATGAGCATGGTCGCCTTGTCGAGCTCGTTGTCGGCCCGATGGTCGCGCGCGAGCGGCACGCGGTGGTCGGCCACGATGGTCGCCGCGAAGTCGGCGAGGGAGACGCGCATGTGGCGGTGGGAGACGTCGACCCCGGCGACGAGCCCGAGCCCGTGCGCGAGGGTCACGCGCTGCGCCCGACGCCCGCTGCGCGTGCTCGGCGCGGTGTGCAGCACGCCCGAGGTGCTCAGCTCCTTGACGATGTTGGAGACGGTCGCGGGGGACAGGCCCGTCGCGCCCGCGAGCTCGACCTGCGTGAGGGCGCCGTGGAGCTTGACGGCGTCGAGGATGCGCGTGCGATTGGCTTCACGAAGTGAAGCCTGATTGCCCGGGGTGCGCCGTCGCTCGCTCACGAGGCACACAATAGCGCTCGGTGCGCGATGCGCCCTCTCGGCGTCTCGCCGACGCTCGAGGGCGCTCGCCCGGCCCTCCCGCCCCGCCCCGCCCCGCCCCGCCCCGTCCCCGAAGTCCGGCGCGCGTGCGTGCGCACGTTGCACGCGAGACGCTCGTGCGCGCGTCGCACGCGAGAGGGAGGCATCACCGCGCCAGCCCCCGTCGATCGCTCTTGTCGTGTGATTCCCCGCACGGGTTGTGGGATAACCACGCGTATATCGCGGGGATGAGTCCGGTTTCCCTCACGGGAACACACGCGAATGGGAGCGGCGTGCGCCGCCGATGCGGCGTCGTGCAGCACCAGATGACGGGAAGCGGGGTCGATCACGGCTCGGTCACGATGTGCGCGCCGCTCTCGCGCCGGTTTGACACCCCGATGGGGCAAAGTTATGTTACTTCTCAACGCCGGGGTTATCACGAGACCACAACTCGTGATAGCGCATGCCATGTCCCTCGGATCCCGCTCCGGGGCCGTCGTTGGGCGTGGCGATCACCGAGGATCACGAGATGAGGAGCGTCAGAGCAGATGCGAGCGGTTGTATTCGAAGCGCCCGGGCGATTGGGGCTCGTCGACCGACCGGAGCCCACGCCCGGTCCCAAGGACATCGTCATCGAGACCGCGGCCGTCGGCATCTGCGGCACGGACACGCACGTCTTCGACGGCGAGTTCGAGGGCACCGTCTTCCCGATCGTCCCCGGTCATGAGGCGACGGGCACGATCGTCGCGCTCGGCGACGAGGTCAACGACGGCGTCAACACGTTCGCGATCGGCGACCACGTCGCCGTCAACCCGAGCACGACGTGCGGCGAGTGCGAGTTCTGTCTCACGGGGCGCCAGAACCTGTGCCGGCGGTGGAACGGCCTCGGAGTCGTCGCCTCCGACGGCGCGTCGCAGGAGCGCTTCACGGCTCCGGTCGCGAACGTCTTCAAGCTCAAGCCGGAGACGGACCTGTACGAGGCCGCGCTCATCGAGCCCCTCGCGTGCGCGATCCGCGGCTGGGACATCCTCCCGCGCCGCATCGGCGACCATGTGCTCATCTACGGATCCGGCACGATGGGCCTGCTCATGGCCCAGCTCGCGCCGCGCGCGGGCGCGGCCTCGGTCACGATCGTCGACGTCAACGAGGAGCGGCTGCGCGTCGCGGAGGAGGTCGGCGTCGAGAACCGCTTCACGCGCGCCGACGACTCCGACATCGACAAGTGGGACGTCGTCATCGACTGCACGGGCAACGTGCGCGCGATCGAGGACGGCCTGCCGCGCGTCAAGGCCGGCGGCACCTTCCAGCACTTCGGCGTCGCGCCGACCGACGCCGTCGCCGGCTACTCGCCCTTCCGCGTCTACCGCGACGAGATCTCGATCGTCGGCACGATGGCCGTGCTCAACACGTTCGGCCGCGCGGTGCAGATGTTCGAGGCGGGCGCGATCAAGCCCGGTCCCATGATCAGCCACGCGTTCACGCTCGACGACTACGCCGACGCGCTCGAGATGTTCCGCAAGGGCACGGGACGCAAGCTGCAGATCCGCCCGAACGACGCGTCCTCGAAGGTGCTCATCGGATGAGCGCGACCGTGACATCCCCGTCGAGGAAGGGCCTCTCCCGCGGTGCGAAGCGGGGGATCGTCGTCGGCGTCATCGTCGTCGTGCTCGTCGCCATGGGCTTCGGCACGAAGGTCGTCGGCAGCGACTCCGCGCTCGCGAAGGGACCCGAGTCCTTCAACGCCCAGAAGTGGGGCGAGGAGAACTTCCCCAAGGTGCAGAAGGCGATCGAGAAGCGCGCCGTCGACGCCGCGACGCTCGCCCAGGCCATCGCCGCCGATCCGGCCGCTGCGGGCAAGAAGTACGGCGTCACCGGCGGCACGGGTCCGGAGATCTCGGTGCGCTTCACAGGAGTGGCAGGGCAGAAGGACCCAGCGACGGGCATCTACCCCGTGACCGTCGACGGCGTTCCCTCTACGATCCTCATCCGCGTGCAGACGGGTCCTGCCATCAACGGCACCGATCTGCGGGACGCGCCCGGCACGATCACGTTCGGCGACTTCACGAACCAGATCGACTACCAGAACGCGGCGAGCGCGCTCAACGACCAGCTCAAGCAGAAGGTGCTCGCCAAGGTGGACACCGCGAACCTGCAGGGCAAGACGATCACCGTCGTGGGCGCATTCCAGCTCATCAACCCGAACGGCTGGCTTGTCACGCCGGCGACCCTGAGCGTGCAATGAGCAGCACGGATTCGGTCGTCCTGCGCGCGCGCGACATCGTCAAGACCTACGGCGCGACGCGGGCGCTCAAGGGCGTCAACTTCGACATCCACCGCGGCAAGGTCACGACGCTGTTCGGCGAGAACGGCGCGGGCAAGTCGACCCTCATGAAGATCCTCTCCGGCGTCGAGCGGCCCACGTCGGGCACGATCGAGCTCGACGGCGAGATCGTCGAGTTCGCCTCCACCCAGGACGCGGCCGCGCGCGGCATCGCGATCATCCACCAGGAGCTGAGCCTCGCGCCGAACCTCAACGTGCGCGACAACATCTTCATGGGCCGCGAGCTGCGCACGCGCACGGGCATCGACTTCGCCGAGGAGGAGCGCCGGGTGCGCGCGCTCATGCAGGGGCTCGAGGAGGACATCGACCCGCTCACGCCCGTTGCCGACCTGCGGCTCGGGCAGCAGCAGATCGTCGAGATCGCGCGCGCGCTCTCGATCAACTCCCGCATCCTCATCATGGACGAGCCGACGTCGGCGCTCAGCGCGACCGAGGTCGAGGTGCTCTTCCGCGTCATCTCCGACCTCACCTCGGCGGGGGTCTCGATCGTCTACATCTCGCACCACCTCGAGGAGGCGCTGCAGGTGACCGACTTCGCGGTCGTCCTGCGCGACGGCTCGATCACGGCGACGGCGAACGCGGCGGACATCGACCTCGAGTGGATCGTGCGGAACATGGTCGGCTCGGACTACGACCTCGGCGAGCCGCCGACGGGCTACGCGTTCGGCGACGTCGCGCTCTCGATCGAGCACGTGAGCGTCGCGGACCCCGAGAACCCCGAGCGCTTCGTCGTCGACGACCTCTCGCTGCAGGTGCGCAAGGGGGAGGTCGTCTGCATCTACGGCCTCATGGGCGCGGGACGCACCGAGCTGCTCGAGGCCGTCGCGGGACGCGTGCCGATCGCCGGCGGCCGCATCGTCAAGGACGGCGTTGACATCTCGGGCCTCTCGATCGCCGAGCGCATCGACGCGGGCCTCGGCCTCGTGCCGGAGGACCGCCAGCGCGACGGCCTTGTGCAGACCATGAGCGTGGGGTCGAACCTGTCGCTCGCTAGCATCGGCGCGTTCGTGCGCGGGCTCTTCCTCTCCGGCGGACGCGAGCGCGAGCTCGTGAGCACGATGGTGCGCAGTCTGCAGGTCAAGACCGCGAGCGGGGAGGCTCCCATCGGATCGCTCTCGGGCGGCAACCAGCAGAAGGTCGTCATCGGCAAGATCCTCGCGACCGACCCCGACGTCATCCTGCTCGACGAGCCGAGCCGCGGCATCGACGTGGGCGCGAAGGGCGAGGTCTTCCGCCTGCTCGCGCAGCGCGCCGCCCAGGGGCTCGCGGTCGTCTACTCGACCTCCGAGGTGGGGGAGTGCCTGAGCATCGCCCACCGCATCGTCGTCATGCGGCGCGGCCGGATCGTCGTCGAGTTCGGATCGGACGCCACCAAGGAAGCGATCATGGCGGCCTCGGGCGAGGCCGTGGTCGCGTGAACCCAGTCACCGGAACCCTCGGAACCCTCCAGAACGGAACACCATGACAACCTCCGCCCCGGGGCGCAACGGCTCGCGTCCCGCGATGTTCGCGAACGGCTTCAACCTGGGCCGGCTCCTGCTGCAGGGCCGCGCGTTCTTCGCCCTCATCGCGATCATCGTCGTCTTCTCGATCCTGTCGCCCAACTACTTCACGATCGCGAACCTCCTCACGATGTCCTCGCACGTCGCCGTGTACGCGATCCTCTCGATCGGGATGCTCCTCGTGATCCTCAACGGCGGCATCGACCTCTCGGTCGGATCGACGCTCGGCATCTCGGGGATGGTCGCGGGCTTCCTCATGCAGGGCGTGCACCTCAAGCTCCTCGGCATCAGCCTCTACCCCGCGGTGTGGGTCGTCGTGATCGTCTCGTGCGCCGTCGGCGCGCTCATCGGGCTCGTCAACGGCGTGCTCGTCGCGCGCTTCAAGGTCGCTCCGTTCGTCGCGACGCTCGGCATGCTCTACGTCGTGCGCGGCCTCGCGCTGCTCATGACGAACGGCCTCACCTACAACGACCTCGGCGGCAAGCCCGAGCTCGGCAACACGGGCTTCGACTGGCTCGGCTTCAACCGCATCCTCGACATCCCCGTCGGCGTGCTCGTCATGGTCGTCGTCGCGATCGTCGTGAGCGTCGTGCTCAACCGCACGGCGTTCGGTCGCTGGCTCTACGCCTCCGGCGGCAACGAGCGCGCGGCCGAGCTCTCGGGCGTGCCCGTGCGGCGCGTGAAGATCTGGGTCTACGTCGTCTCGGGCCTGTGCGCCGCGATCGCGGGACTCATCCTCTCCTCCGAGCTCACCTCCGCCGGGCCCACCGCGGGCAACTCGTATGAGCTCACCGCGATCGCCGCGGTCGTCATCGGCGGTGCGGCCCTCACGGGCGGTCGCGGCACCGTGCGCGGCACGCTCCTCGGCGCCTTCGTCATCGGATTCCTCTCCGACGGACTCGTCATCATCGGCGTCTCCGCGTACTGGCAGACGGTGTTCACGGGCGCGGTCATCGTGCTCGCGGTGCTCCTCAACGCGGTCCAGTACCGCGGGCGGCGGAAGGCCGCGGCGACCGGCGGAGGCCCCCAGACCCCTTCTCGCGAGGGCACGCCCGCCGCGGCCGGTCCCGTTCCCGAGAAGACGGCCGCCTGACCCTCGTCAGGTGGATCACACAGCGAAAGGAAGCAGCAGGCATGAATCGCAGAGTGGCCATGGTGCTCGCCGCGAGCGCCGGAGTCGTCGTCGCCCTCGCCGGATGCTCGTCCGGCGGCTCGAGCTCGGGCTCAGGCGGCTCGAGCGGCGGATCGACCAAGGGCGGCCTCATCTCCATCATCGTCAACGACCCGTCGAACCCGTACTGGCAGACGGAGGGCGACGTCGCCTCCGCCGAGGCCAAGAAGCTCGGCTACAAGACGAACGTGTCGGCGTCGAAGGGCGACACCAACACCGAGAGCACGCTCGTCGACACCGCCATCACGAACAAGTCGGTCGCCATCATCCTCGACCCGGCGAACGCGAGCGGATCGATCGGCGCGGTCAAGAAGGCCGACGCTGCGGGCATCCCCGTCTTCCTCGTGAACGCGGAGATCAACCAGGAGGGTCTCGCGAAGGCGCAGCTCGTCTCCAACAACGCGCAGGGCGCGGCGCTCGGGGCGCAGGAGTGGGTCAAGGACGTGGGCCAGCAGGGCAACTACGCCGAGCTCTTCGGCGCGCCCTCCGACAACAACGCCCAGACGCGCTCGACCGGCTACGAGAGCGTGCTCACGCAGTACCCCGGCCTGCACAAGGTCGCCCAGGAGGTCGCGAACTGGGACCGCACGCAGGGTCACGACAAGATGCAGTCGATCCTGCAGGCGCACCCCGACATCATCGGCGTCATCGCGGGCAACGACGAGATGGCGCTCGGTGCGATCGCCGCGCTCAAGGAGGCCGGCAAGCTCGACAGCATCAAGGTGGGCGGCTTCGACGGATCGCCGGACGCGGTCGCGGCGATCAAGGCGGGGGAGCTGCAGTACACCGTGCTCCAGCCCGTCGCCACGTTCGCGAAGAAGGCCGTCGACGAGGCCGACAGCTACCTCAAGACGGGCAAGACGGGAGCGTCGGCCGAGAAGCAGGCGTTCGACTGCGTCCTCATCACGAAGGACAACGTCGACGACTACACGGGTCCGTTCACGCTCAAGCAGTGACACGGCGCCGGCCCCGTCCGCGGACGGGGCCGGTCCCGCCCCCCGGGGGGCCGAGGGCGGTCTCGGAGCCCCGACCCGACCCAGGACACCGAGAGCGCCCGACCCGGAAGGCATGAGCATGAGCTACCTCTCCAACGACCCGGCCGACTTCGCAGACGAGTTCCTGGACGGCTTCACGGCTGCCCACGCCGACCTCGTGCGACGGGTGCCCGGGGGCGTGGCTCGGCGGACGGCGACGCCGCCGGGTGAGGTCGCGGTCGTCATCGGCGGCGGGTCCGGGCACTATCCCGGGTTCGCCGGCCTTGTCGGCGCCGGTCTCGCGCACGGCGCGGCCCTCGGCGACGTCTTCGCGAGCCCATCCGCCCAGCGCGTGCACGCGGTCGCGCGTGCCGTGTCGGGCGGCGCGGGCGTGCTGCTCGCCTACGGCAACTACGCGGGCGACGTGCTCCACTTCGAGGAGGCGCGCCGGCGGCTCGAGGCCGAGGGCATCCCGTGCCGCTCGGTCGCCGTCACCGACGACATCGCGAGCGCATCGCGCGCGGAGCGCGCGCGGCGGCGGGGGATCGCCGGCGACCTCGCGGTCTTCAAGGTCGCCGGTGCGGCGGCCGCGCGCGGCGCGACCCTCGACGAGGTCGAGGCGCTCGCGCGCCGCGCGAACGACCGCACGCGCTCGCTCGGCGTCGCCTTCGGCGGATGCACCCTCCCGGGCGCGGGCGCGCCGCTCTTCACCGTCCCGCACGGCCGCATGGGCGTCGGGATGGGCATCCACGGCGAGCCGGGCATCGACGAGCAGGACGTGCCGTCGGCGGACGGGCTCGCGGCGCTCCTCGTGGAGCGCCTGCTCGCCGAGCTCCCCGACGACGTGCCGACGGCCCGCGGCGCGCGCGCCGTCGCGATCCTCAACGGGCTCGGCGGGGTCAAGTACGAGGAGCTCTACGTGACCTACCGGTCGGTCGTCGCGCGGCTGGCCGACGCGGGTGTCACGGTCGTCGCGCCGGAGGTCGGCGAGTTCGTCACGAGCTTCGAGATGGCGGGCCTCTCGCTCACCCTGCTCTGGCTCGACGACGAGCTCGAGACGGCGTGGACCGCGCCCGCCCTCAGCCCCGCCTACCGCAGGGGCGGCGCCGCGGCGGCCGGCGCGGACGCGGGAGAAGCCCCGCTCGACGCCGCGGACGACGCGGTGCTCGAGGGCAGCGACGCCTCCCGGCGCGCCGCGCGGGTCGCGCTCGCCGCGATCGAGGCCGCCGCACGGGCGATCGAGGACACGGTCGACGAGCTCGGCCGGCTCGACGCGATCGCCGGCGACGGCGACCACGGCATCGGCATGCAGCGCGGGTCCGCCGCCGCCCTCGCGGCCGCGCGCGTCGCGGTCGCCGCAGAGGCGGGAGCGGGCACGACCCTCACGCGTGCGGGCGACGCGTGGGCCGACCGCGCGGGCGGCACCTCGGGCGCGCTGTGGGGCCTGTTCCTGCGCTCGCTCGGGCGCGCCCTCGGCGACGAGGACGAGCCGGGCGCGCAGGACGTCGCGCGCGGCGTGGCCGAGGGCCGTGACGAGGTCATGCGCTACGGCGGGGCGCGACCGGGAGACAAGACGCTCCTCGACGCGCTCGCGCCGTTCGCGGACGAGCTCGCGACGGCCGTCGCCGCGGGGAGCGACCTCGCGAGCGCGTGGGCGCGCGCCGCGGAGACGGCGACGCGCGCGGCGGAGGCGACGGCCGACATGCTGCCGCGCATGGGCCGCGCGCGCCCGCACGCGGAGAAGAGCCTCGGGACCCCCGATCCGGGGGCCGTGTCGCTCGCGGCCGTCGCGCGAGCGGTCGCGGATGTGATGGTGTCGGAGCGAGCGGAGGAGCACGCATGAGCGCTGGTTGGCGTGTGGTGGTGGGTTCGGATGATGCGGGTTTTGCGTATAAGGAGGTGTTGAGGGCGGATTTGGAGGCGAGTGAGTTGGTGGCCTCTGTGGTGGATGTGGGGGTGGATGCGCAGGGGCGGACGGCG
>JAATFA010000100.1 GCA_015655445.1 Actinomycetales bacterium
CCCGTCGTCGGCTCGTCGAGCACGTAGACGCTGCGCCCGTTCGAGCGCCGCTGGAGCTCGGTCGCGAGCTTGACGCGCTGCGCCTCGCCGCCGGAGAGGGTCGTCGCGCTCTGGCCGAGCCGCACGTAGCCGAGGCCGACGTCGACGAGCGTCTGGAGGTAGCGGTGGATGGCCGTGATGGGCTCGAAGAACTCGGCGGCCTCGGCGATCGGCATGTCGAGCACCTCGGCGATGTTCTTCCCCTTGTAGTGCACCGCGAGCGTGTCGCGGTTGTAGCGCGCGCCGCCGCACACCTCACACGTCACGTAGACGTCGGGCAGGAAGTTCATCTCGATCTTGATCGTGCCGTCGCCCGCGCAGTTCTCGCAGCGGCCGCCCTTGACGTTGAAGCTGAAGCGCCCGGGCAGGTAGCCGCGCGTCTTCGCCTCGACCGTCTCCGCGAAGAGCGTGCGGATGCGGTCGAAGACGCCCGTGTACGTCGCCGGGTTCGAGCGCGGGGTGCGCCCGATGGGCGCCTGGTCGACGTGGACGACCTTGTCGAGGTGGTCGAGGCCCGTCACGCGGCGGTGCTTGCCGGGCACCTGGCGCGCGCCGTTGAGGCGGTTCGCGAGCACCTTGTAGAGGATGTCGTTGACGAGCGAGGACTTGCCCGAGCCGCTCACGCCCGTGACCGCGACGAAGACGCCGAGCGGGAACGAGACCGTGACGTCCTGGAGGTTGTTCGCGCGCGCCCCCTCGACGGTGATCTGCCGCTCCGGGTCGATCGGGCGCCGCCGGGCGGGCACCTCGATCGCCTTGCGGCCCGCGAGATAGTCGCCCGTGAGCGAGTGCGTGTTGGCGAGGAGCGTGCGGTAGTCGCCCGAGTGCACGACGCGTCCGCCGTGCTCGCCCGCTCCGGGGCCGATGTCGACGATCCAGTCGGCCGTGCGGATCGTGTCCTCGTCGTGCTCGACGACGATGAGAGTGTTGCCGAGGCTCTTGAGCTTGACGAGCGTGTCGATGAGCCGCCGGTTGTCGCGCTGGTGCAGGCCGATGCTCGGCTCGTCGAGCACGTAGAGCACGCCCGTGAGCCCGGACCCGATCTGCGTAGCGAGCCGGATGCGCTGGGCCTCGCCGCCGGAGAGGGTCGCGGCCGCGCGCGCCATGCTCAGGTAGCCGAGGCCGACCTCGATGAGGAACTCGAGGCGCACGCGGATCTCGCGCAGCACCTGCGCGGCGATGCGCGCCTCCCGCTCGGTGAGCTCGAGGCGCTCCATGAACGCGTACGCGTCGCTCAGGCTCAGCTCGGCGACGTCGGAGATCGAGTGGTCGTGCACGAGCACGGCGAGCACCTCGGGCTTGAGCCGCTTGCCGTGACACACGGGGCACGGCACCTCGCGCAGGTACTCGCCGTAGCGCTGCTGCGACCAGTCGCTCTCCGCCTCGTGGTACTTGCGCTCGATGTACGGCATGACGCCCTCGAAGCCCGTCGTGTACTTCATCTCGCGCCCGTACCGGTTGCGCCAGCGCACCTGCACCTCGAAGTCGTTGCCCTCGAGGATCGCCGAGCGCACGTGCTCGGGCAGCTCGCCCCACGGGGTGTCGAGCGAGAAGTCGAGGTCGCGAGAGAGGCCCTCGAGCATGCGCTGGAAGTAGTTGTAGAGGCCCTTGCCCTGCTGCTGCCAGGGCAGGATCACGCCCTCGTTGAGCGAGAGCGTCGGGTCGCCGAGGAGCAGGTCGGGATCCACGGACATCTTGATGCCGAGGCCCGAGCACTCCGGGCACGCGCCGAACGGCGCATTGAAGGAGAACGTGCGCGGCTCGACCTCGGTGAGCGCGAGCGGATGCCCGTTCGGGCAGGAGAGCTTCTCGCTGAAGCTGCGGTAGGCGCGCTCGGCGGGCTCGTCGACGAAGTGGACCGTCACGAGCCCGTCGGTCAGGCGCAGCGCCGTCTCGAGCGAGTCGGTGAGGCGCGTGAGGATGTCGTCGCCCGCGACGAGCCGGTCGACGACGACGGAGATATCGTGCTTGACCTGCTTCTTGAGCGCGGGCGGGTCGCTCAGCTGCACGACCTGGCCGTCGACGACCGCGCGCGAGTAGCCGCTCGAGGCGAGCTCGCGGAAGAGGTCGACGAACTCCCCCTTCTTGGCGCTCACGATGGGGGCGAGCACCTGGTAGCGCGTGCCCGGCGCGAGCTCCATGAGCTGGTCGGCGATCTGCTGGACGGTCTGCCGGGAGATGCGTTCGCCGCACACAGGGCAGTGCGGCACGCCCACGCGCGCCCAGAGCAGGCGCATGTAGTCGTAGATCTCCGTGATCGTGCCGACCGTCGAGCGCGGGTTGCGGTTGGTCGACTTCTGGTCGATCGAGACGGCCGGGCTCAGGCCCTCGATGAAGTCGACGTCGGGACGGTCGACCTGGCCGAGGAACTGCCGGGCGTACGCCGAGAGCGACTCGACGTAGCGGCGCTGGCCTTCGGCGAAGATCGTGTCGAAGGCGAGAGAGGACTTGCCCGAGCCGGAGAGCCCCGTGAAGACGACGAGCGCGTCCCGAGGGATCTCCAGGTCGACGTCCTGGAGGTTGTGCACGCGCGCGCCGCGGACACTCAGCTTGGGGGCGTCCCCCACGGGCGAGATCGACACTCCAACAATTCTACGGCGACCACTGACACCGGGTACTCGAGCCGCACGGCGCCACGCGATCGGGCGAGGCCCCACAGTTCGATCCGCTCTCGCGGACGCCCTCGTCGCGGCTGTCGTCGCGGGCGCGGTCCTCGCGATCTGGGCCTGCGCACCGTCGCGCGGCGTCGCACCGGGCACGCGCCTCGATGAGGAGATAATGGACCGATGCGCATCGTCCACGTGGCCAACTTCTACGGGCCGCGGTCGGGCGGACTGCGCACGACGATGCACGAGCTCGGGCGCGGGTATCGCGAGGCGGGCCACGAGTTCGTCATGATCGTGCCCGGCACGCGCTCCGCCGTCGAGCAGACCCCGTACGGCATGCGCATCCGCGTGCCGGGGCTGCCCCTCGTCGGCACGGGGTACAGCTTCATCCCCACCGAGATCGGCGTGCGGCGCGCGCTCGCCGAGCTCGAGCCCGACCGGATCGAGGTGTCCGACCGGCTCACCCTGCGCCGGCTCGGCGTGTGGGCGCGCAAGCACGGGATCCCCGCGGTCATGTTCTCGCACGAGAAGCTCAGCGACTGGATCCTGCAGATGGCGGCGCCCGCCGCCGTGCCGTCCGCCCCTGACTCCCCGCAGCCCATCGCGGACCTGCTCAACGCCGCGAGCCTGCGCAACTACGACCGCATCGTGTGCACGACCGCGTACGCCGCGGAGGAGTTCGAGCGCCTCCTGCCCGGACAGGTCACGCGCATCCCGCTCGGCGTCGACCTCGAGACGTTCACGCCGCTGCGCTACTCGCCCGAGCTGCGGCGACGGCACCTCGGCGACGGGTCGCTCCTGCTCGTGCACGCGGGTCGCCTCTCCCCGGAGAAGGCGCCCACGCGCTCGGTCGACACGCTGCGCGAGCTGCGCGCCCGCGGCGTCGACGCGCGGCTCGTCGTCGCGGGCGACGGCCCGCTCCGGGCGCGCGTCGAGCGGGCCGCTGCGGGCCTGCCCGTGCACTTCACGGGGTTCCTCTCAGGCCGGCGCGAGCTCGCCGAGCTCTTCGCGACGGCGGACGTCGCGCTCAACCCCGGGCCCATCGAGACCTTCTGCCTCTCCGCGCTCGAGGCGCTCGCCTCCGGCACGCCCGTCGTCGCCGCGACGACGTCCGCGCTCCCCGAGCTCGTGACCCCGGACGCGGGCGAGATCGCCGAGCCGGACGCGCGCGCGTGGGCCGATGCGGTCACGCGCATCGCGGCCCGTCCCGTCGAGGACCGGCGGGAGAAGGCGCGCTTCCGTGCCGCCCAGTATCCGTGGTCGGAGACGGTGCGGCGCATGCTCGAGCTGCACGAGTCGCTCGGCGAGGCCGCGCTCGCCTCGTAGGAGACTCAGCGGGCGTGCCCGACGATCTCCATCTGGCGCAGCTCCTTCTTGAGGTCGGCGAGCTCGTCGCGCAGCCGCGCCGCGAGCTCGAACTTGAGCTCCGCTGCCGCCTGCACCATCTGCTCGTTGAGGTCGGCGATGACCGCCTCGAGCTCCGCGGCGCCCGCCGCGGCGAGGCCCTCGCGCGCGAGCGCCGGGGTGGCGGCGCGCTTGCGTCCCTCGCCGCCCCTGCGGCTGAGCAGTGCCGCCGTGTCGGCCTCCTCGCGGATGAGCGTGTCCGTGATGTCGGCGATGCGCTTGCGCAACGGCTGCGGGTCGATCCCGTGCTCGTGGTTGTACGCGATCTGCTTCTCGCGGCGCCGGCTCGTCTCCTCGATCGCCGAGCGCATCGATTCGGTGAGGACGTCGGCGTACATGTGCACCTCGCCCGACACGTTGCGCGCGGCACGGCCGATCGTCTGGATGAGGGACGTCGAGGAGCGCAGGAAGCCCTCCTTGTCGGCGTCGAGGATCGCGACGAGCGAGACCTCCGGCAGGTCGA
>JAATFA010000035.1 GCA_015655445.1 Actinomycetales bacterium
CACCGCACCAACATCCGCGGGACCGTCGTCGTCGCCCAGCAGGCGGCCCGCCGAGTGCGCGCCGGGGGAGCGATCATCACCTTCTCCACCTCGGTGACGCGCACGCAGCTGCCCACCTACGGCGCGTACGCCGCGAGCAAGGGCGCCGTCGAGGCGATGACGCTCATCCTCGCGCGCGAGCTGCGCGGCCGCGACGTCACCGTCAACGCCGTGGCGCCCGGCCCGACCGCGACGCCGCTCTTCCTCGACGGCAAGGACGAGGCCACGATCGAGCGCCTCGCGAAGGTGCCGCCGCTCGAGCGCCTCGCGCAGCCCGAGGACATCGCCGAGGTCACCGCGTTCCTCGCGGGTCCCGCTCGCTGGGTCAACGGTCAGGTGCTCTTCGCCAACGGCGGCATGGCGTAGAGCGGGCCGGCGCGAGAGCACAGGAACGAGAGCACAGGAAGAACGAAGAGGAGAGGACCATGGCCGACATCGAGCTCCCGGACCCCATCCGGCGATTCATCGAGACGACGAACGCAGGCGACGAGGACGGCTTCGTCGCGACCTTCACCGAGGACGCGCACCTCGACGACTGGGGCCGCGAGTTCCACGGCCGATCCGGCGTGCGATCCTGGAGCCGCACCGACAACATCGGCGTGCAGGCGCACTTCGACCTCGTCGCCGCCGAGCCCGGGGCGCGGGCGGGGACGTACGTCGTGACCCTGCGCGTGAGCGGCAACGGGTACAACGGCACGGGTCCGATGACCTTCGCGCTGCACGACGGCCGCATCGCGAGCCTGCACATCGGATGAGCGGGCGTCCTGCCGAGAGCGAGCCGCCCGCGGCGGTGCGGACGCGAGGGGGGCCGAGCGTGCCGGACGGGAGCGACGCCGCGCCGCGCCGGGGCCGCGGTCGGCGGCCCGCCGAGCAGGTGCGCGCGGACGCCCTGCGCGCGGCCGGCGGGATCCTGCTCGCGGAGGGCCTCGCCGACCTGACGTTCGATCGCGTCGCCCAGCAGGCGGGCGTGAGCCGCACGACGCTGCACAAGTGGTGGCCGTCGATCGGCGCCCTCGCCCTCGACGGATACTTCCACAGCGTCGAGGACGCGCTCGTCTTCCCCGACACGGGCGACATCCGTGCGGACCTCCGCCGCCAGCTCGACTCGTTCGTGCACATCATGACCGAGACGCCGGCCGGTCGCGCCGTGCTCGAGCTCATCGGACGCGCGCAGACCGACCGCTACCTCGCCGACGCCTATCGGCGGCTCTACTCGTCGGGGCGCAGGGCGCTCGCGGAGGAGCGACTGCGGCGGGCGCAGGAGCTCGGGCAGGTGCGCGGCGACGTCGACCCGCAGACCGTCGTCGACCAGTTGTGGGGCGCCGTGTACCACCGCCTGCTCGTGCCCGACGAGCCCGTCACCCGGCGGTTCGTCGACGGTCTCCTCGCGAACCTCTTCGACGGGATCGCGGCGCGCGACGCCTCCGACGTGCGACCCTCCGCTCCCGTCGCGTCGAGCAGCTCGTGATCGGGACGACGCTCGTGGGATCGGTGACGCGCATCTCGTCGTCCGTCCCCCGCTCGAGCGGGGCGGGCGGGCGCCTCAGCGGAACACGGCGAGGGCGGCCGCATACCTCTCGGGGTCGGCGCGTGTCGCCGCGGTCATGAGCAGCCCCGAGTCCCCGACGACGCGCGTGTGCTCGCCGCGGCACGGGATCGTGATGATCGTCGAGAGGCCCGCCTCCCACGCCGGCACGAGCGCGTCGAGCGCCCTGCGCTCGGGCGAGTCCGCGAGGGAGCGCACGCGCGGGCGTGCGTCGGCGCGTTGCCCGTCCCACCTCCGGTAGTCGTCCGTGAATGCGGCGTCGCCGAGACGGTCCCGCCAGCTCGGCCCTCGCAGCCCGCGGAGGACCGCGGCACGCTCGGGGAAGCCGTCCGCCGTGCGCGCGAGCTCTCCGAGCGCGCCGGGGCCGACCGAGCCCGCGGCGTGGCGGACGCACGCCTCCCACATGTCCCGCCAGGACTCCTCCCATGCACGGACGTCGTCCGCCTCGCCCGCGCGCGGGGGCGTGTCGACGAGCGGCGGCGGCGCGTCCCCCGGCGGGTGCAGCGCGTAGGCCTCGCGGATCCAGAGCAGCTCGATGACCGCGAGCGGGGCGTGCTGCACGCGGATGGTCATGGCGTGCGGCCAGCGATCGCCCTCGCGCGGCGCGGTCGACTGCATCGTCCCTCCGATCCCGATCCCGATCCCGATCCCGATCCAGTGTCGCATCGGACGACGGCAGCGAGCTCCCCTTCGTCGTCACGTGGCTTGAGACGGACCGCGGCTACGCCGACGAGACGCCCGTGCCTGACACGGGGGTCGACGGCGGCGTGCGTCCGGCGCCCGGTGGGACGAGCGGATCGCCCGCGACGCAGCGCTCGGAGAGCGCGTATCGCAGCAGGACCATGTCGCCGAGCCGGCGGCTCTCGACGAGGGGGGCGCGGTGCTCGGCGGTCCACGGGAAGTCGCCGTCGCCGATGAGGCGAGGGGCGCGCGCGTCGCCGACGAAGAACGGCGCGATCGCGAGCTGCAGCTCGTCGACGAGCGCGGAGGAGAGGAACTGCGTGAGCACCGTGCCGCCGCCCTCGACGAGGAGGGTCCGCACACCCCGCTCGCCGAGGTCCCGCACGAGGCCCGCAACGGTGACCTCCTCGCCCAGGCCGACGACGGTCGCGACCTCGCCGAGGCGCTCGCACACGCGCGCGGACGCCGAGCGCGGGCAGTAGACGAGTCTCGGCACGTCGCCCGCGGTGAAGAACGCGGCGGCGGGGTCGAGCTCGCCCGTGATCGTCACCGTCACCTTCCACGGCGAGGGCGGCAGCCCCTCGGCGACGCGCCGCGCGCGCCGCTCGGCGCTGCGGACGAGCAGCCGCGGGTTGTCCGAGCGCACCGTGCGCGCGCCCACGAGGATCGCATCGCTGTGCGCGCGGACCTCGTCGACGCGATCGAGGTCCGCCGCGTTCGAGAGCGCGAGGCGCGGCGGGGCGGGAGTGTCGAGGTAGCCGTCGATCGAGACGGCCGCGGAGAGGATCACGTAGGGCCTGCTGCTCATGGCCGTGCCTTTCGGCGAGCGCCCGCGAGCGCGAGCGCGCGCACCGGGACGGCCGTGCGGCCCCGCCGGGCGGTGGAGGCGACGACGATGACGAGGCCGGGGAGGACGGCGAGGAAGGCGAGGACGCCGAAGAGGGTCGATGCGGCGATGCCCGCGGACGCGCCCGTTCCCGCGACGGCGAACGCCCATCCCGCCGCGCCCTCGCGCGCGCCCCAGCCGCCGACGTTCAGGGGGATCGACGCCGCGAGGAGCACGACGAGCGCGAGCGCGGCGAGACGTCCCGGCGGCACGCGCGCCCCGACCGCGACCGCGGCGACCTCGAACGTCGCGACGTGGCACGCGACCACGACGATCGAGGCGGCGAGGACCTGGACGAGGGCGGCGGGAGAGCCGACGGCCGTCGCTAGCGTGCGGAGCTCGCGCACGACGGCGCTCCGCGCTCGCTCGCTCGTCGCCGCCGCCGCGAGCGCGAGGGCGAGCAGCGAGAGCCCGGCGCCGACGGCCGCGAGGAGGTATCCTTCGAACTCCGCGGCGGAGCACGCGACGACGACGACCGCGAGCGCGACCTGCACGAGCTGCCCCGCCGTCCGCTCGACGACGACGGCGCGCGCCGCGGCCGCGAGGCCGGCCCGCCCACCCGCCCGCGCGAGGGCGCGCTCGACGTCGCCGAGGACGCCCCCGGGCAGCACGGAGTTGAGGAACTGCGAACGGTAGTACATCGCGACGGCGGCGGGCCACGGCAGGCTCGCGCCGAGGCGCGCGGCGACGACGCGCCACCGCCACGCGGCCGCGGCCGTCGCGGCCGCCGTGAGCAGGAGCGCGGCGCCGATCGCGCGCACGTCGATGCTCAGCACGCCGTGCAGGAACGGCCCCGTGCCCGCGCGCACGACGAGCGCGACGAGCACGCTCCCGCCCGCGATCGCACGCGCGGCGAGGCGGGACGGGCGCGAGGCGAGCACCATGCGCGCTCGGCCGAGGCGTGCGCTCGCGGTCATCGCGGCCACGCGAGCAGGTCCGTGTGCACGATGACGGCCGAGAGCGCGCCGCGGCGCACCTGCTCCGCGCGCAGCGCGCGATAGCCGGCCGCTTGCGCGCCGAGCGCGGGGCTGTGCTCGAGCGCCGCGTCGATCCATCCGTCGAGCCACGCGCGCATCAGGCGGGGATCGCGCGCGCCCAGCCGCCAGAAGGTCGGCACCGCGCGCACGTGCCACCCCGCCTCGAGCAGCAGGCGCCGGGCGAGCGCCGCGCCGTCGGGCCCGAGGAGGCGGCGGCCGCCCGCGAGCCGCCGCTGGTGTCCGTTGAAGGACGACCCGAGCGCCGCGTCGAGCGGATCCGCGGGATCGAGCGCGACCTCGCCCGTCACGCTCAGGCTCACGAGCACGGGGCAGCGTGCCGCGATGCACGCGTCGACGACCGCGGTGACCTCCTCCGCCGTCAGCACGTCGAGCAGCGCCGACGCCGTCACGAGCGAGGCGCCCGTGAGGTCTCCGGAAGCGAGGCGAGCGAGCGCGCCCTCGCGCGCGACGATCGCGACCGGGCGCCCGTCGCGATCGAGCGGGGGGAGCCCGCGCCGCGCGCGCTCGGTGAGGCCCGGGTTCCAGTCGTGGAGCACCCACGTCTGCGGCCCGGGCAGGAGCGGCGCGAGCCAGCGCGCCATCGACCCGGTGCCGCTGCCGAGGTCGTGCACGATGACGGGACCCGGGGCCATGCGAGCCGCGACGGCGAGGGCGAGCTCGCGCGACCGGGCGCGTGCGTCCTCGTCCTCGCGCAGCGCGAGCCAGTCGGCGCTCACCTCGACGACCTCGCTCATCGTGCGCCTCGCCCGGCCGGGGCCTGGGCGCGCAGCACGGCCGCGATCGCCTCCGCCGTCCCGTCCCACCCGCGCCGGGCGTCGCGCGCGCGCAGCGCCGCGGCCTTGAGCCGCGCGCGCCCGTCCGCGTCCCGCCACCACCGCCGCAGGGCCGTGCTCCACGCCCACGGATCGTCCGGCGGCACGAGGATCGCGGCTGGACTGCCTGCGATCGCCTCCGGGATGCCGCCCACGCTCGACGCGACGACGGGGACGCCGCGGGCGAGGGCGTCGGCGACGGCCATGCCGTAGCTCTCCGAGCGCGAGGGCGCGACGACGAGGTCGGCGCAGTCGTATGCGCGCGCGAGGGGCGCGCCCGTGAGCACGCCCGTGAGGGCGACGCGCTCGGCGAGCCCCGTCGAGCGGATCGTCGCCGCGACGCGCGCCGCGAAGACCGGCTCGACGCTCGTCGAGCCCACGATCGCGCACGTCCACCCGGGTGCGTCCGCGAGGTCGGCGAGCGCGCCCACGAGCACGTCCTGCCCCTTGTGTCGGGCGACGGCGCCCACGCACAGGATGTGTCCGCCCGACGGCGACCCGCTCGCCGGCGGCGCGGCGTCCGCGCCGGGCCGCGCGACCGTGACGCGGTCCGGCTCGGCGAGCGCACGGGCGAGGAGCTCGGAGCGCGTCCACTCGCTCGTCGCGATGACGTGCCGGGCGGCGCGCAGGGCCTCGCGCTCGGCCACGCGCGTGCTCTCGCCGGTCCCCGGCAGCGCGCTCGCGACCATGTGCGCGAGCACGACGATGCGCAGCCGCGCGGCGTGCGCGGCGAGCGCGCCCGGCGCGGACACGGCGACGAGCCCGTCGACGAGCACGACCGCGTCGCCCGGCACGGAGGCGAGGGCGCGCGCGACCGCGGACGGCCGCCGCTCGGGGACGGGCGTCATCCGCACGGGGTGGCCGCGCGCGGGCAGCTCGTCGCGCACGCGGCGGTCGTAGACGTTGCCGCCGCTCACGCGCCGGTCGTCGTCGACCGCCTCGGGCACGACGAAGTGCACGATCGCGTCGGTCATCCGCGCTCCAGCGCCCTCTCGTAGCTCGCCCACGCGATGTGCGACTCGTGCAGGACGACGGCGATCGACGCGAGCCGCCGGCCCGGCTCGCCGAGCACGCCGGCGGCCGCGCGCTCGGCGAGCCGGTCGGCGATCACCTGGCAGAGCCGCTCCGTCGTCGTGTTCACCCCCGCGAGCTCGGGCTCGTCGTCGAGATTCCGATAGGAGAGCGCGCTCGTGATCGTGTGCAGGGCGGCGGTCGCGCGCGCGATGTCGACGACGATGCCGTCCGCGTCGAGCTCGCGCGCGCGGAACGACGCGTCGACGACGAAGGTCGCACCGTGCAGACGTTGGGCGGGCCCGAAGACCTCGCCCGCGAGGCTGTGGGCGATCATCATGTGGTCCCGGACTGTCACGGTGAAGGTCATGTCGCGTCCTCCCAGTCGATCGTGTGGCACAGCGCCGCGACCTCGCCGTGTGCGAGGGCGGCCATGACGGCGGGGAGCTCGCGCCACGACGACGACCCCGTGAGCAGGGCGTCGAAGGCCGCGTCGTGCAGGAGCTCGAGAGCGAGCGCGAGCCGGTCGCGGGGCGTGCGCGTCGCGCGCCGGCGCTGGGCGACGGCGCCCACGCGGCTCGCGCGGATCGTGAGCCCGCGGGAGTGGAAGTCCGCGCCGAGCGTGAGCGTCACGGGCCGGTCGCCGTACCAGCTCGCCTCGATCACCTCGCCGTCCGTCGTGACGGACTCGAGGGCGAGCCGCAGCCCCGCCTCCGACCCGCTCGCGTGGACGACGACGTCGCGATCGCGCGGCACGTCGCCCGGCTGTGCGAACCGCACGCCGAGCCGCTCGGCGACCTCCTCGCGCGAGGGGTCCACGTCGACGAGCACGACGTCGGTCCCGGGCACGCCGTGCAGCAGTCGCGCGATGCAGCACCCGATCATCCCCGCGCCCACGACGGCGACCCGGTCGCCGACGAGGGGAGCGGCGTCCCACAGCACGTTCACGGCCGTCTCGACGGTCCCCGCGAGCACGGCGCGGCGCGCCGGGACGCCGGGCGGCACGGGCACGACGGCGTCCGCGGGCACGACGAAGGCCGACTGGTGCGGGAAGAGGGTGAACACCGTGCGACCGCGCACGTGCTCCGGGCCCTGTTCGACGACGCCGACGTTGAGGTAGCCGTACTTCACGGGAGCGGGGAAGTCGCCCTCCTGGAAGGGCGCGCGCATCCTCTCGCGCTCGCTCGCCGGCACGCGGCCGAGGAACACGGTGGACTCGGTGCCGCGGCTGACGCCCGTCCACCTCGTGCGCACGAGCACGTCTCGCTCGCCCGCGCGGGGGAGCCGCTGCGGACGCAGCACCCCGGCCCCCGGCTCGTCGACCCAGAACGCCACGGCCTCACGCACCTGCACCCCTCCTCGAGCGAACGTATCGCTTCCCCCGGTGAACGAATCGACGTGCGCCCGACGTGTTAAGGGGCACGCTCCGCAAGAAGCTCTTATCAAGGACACGTGATGGCGATTCAGAAGGTTCACCTCGTCCCGATCGGAACGGCGATCCTCGGCGCCGCGGCGGTCGTCGCCGTCTGGGTCGCGTGCGCCCTGTCGTGGATCGGCGGGACCGCCGCGCTCCTCCACCTCGCGATCAGCACGGCGCTCCTGCTCGCCGCCCTGTGGCGCCGGCGCGCGCCGAGCCTCGGCTGGGCGAACGCCGTCACCGTCGCCCGGTCGGCTCTCGTGGGCGTCGTCACCGGGCTCGTCGTGGCCTCGTTCGTCGCACCCGTCCCGACGCCCCTGCTCGTCGGCATCGCCGCGCCGGCCCTCGCCCTCGACGCCGTCGACGGATGGGTCGCGCGTCGCACAGGCTCGGCGAGCGAGCTCGGCGCGCGCTTCGACATGGAGGTCGACGCGTTCCTGCTCCTCGTGCTCAGCGCGTACGTCGCACGGACTCTCGGCGCGTGGGTGCTCGCGATCGGCCTCATGCGCTACGCCTTCGTCGCCGCGGGATGGGCGCTGCCCTGGCTGCGGGCGCAGCTGCCGCCGCGCTACTGGCGCAAGGTCGTGACGGCTGCGCAGGGGATCGCCCTGACCCTCGCGGCGTTGGGCCTCGTCCCGGCGCTCGCGGGACTCCTCGTCGGCGTCGCCCTCGCGCTGCTCGTCGAGTCGTTCGGCCGCGACGTCGTATGGCTCGCGCGGCGCCGATCAGGCCACGCGGCGTGTGCGCAGCGCGAGGGCCGTCGCGATCGCGAGCACCACGACGCCGATCGACTCGACGACGACGGTCTGCGGCACGAGCGTGAAGTCCCACGACTCGGTGATGCCGAACAGGCCGACGGTGAGCGCGAGGACGATCGAGAGCAGGCTCGCGATCATGAACAGCAGGCTCAGCACGGTCGCGATCGCGAGCAGGCGACCGCGCAGCGCGAGCATCCCGATCGCGAGCACGATGCCGGCGATCGCGTTGAGCACGAAGAGCACGCCGAGCGTGCCCCCGACGCCGTCGAAGACGAGGAACAGATGGATCCCGCCCGCGGCGAGAAGGAGGATCGCGCTGAGGACCCGCATGGTCCTCGGAACGCCCCGGCTGCTTCCGGTCATGTGCACACCCGCTTCCGATTCGGGCCCCCATCCGCGGAGGCCTTCGTACGAGACACGAGCGCGCGACGGAAAGAGTTCAATCGAGCGCTCGACGGCTTCGGCGCGGCGGGCGGCGGCCCGGCGGTCGCGGGCGGGTGAACCATCGCCGCGCCCGTCTCGTGATACGTCGCAGCGGCCGGGCCCGTCGCGCTGCACGAGGCGGGGGCCACACCGGTCGCGGAGGAGGAGCAGTGGGCGTCTCGCAGAGCCGGAACCCGCGGACGGAGCGGGGGGTCGGGCGGATGGAGCGGGCCGGACGGCGCGGCCGCGCGCCGTGGCGCGCGCGCCTCGCGCTCGCGGTCGCGCTCCTCGTCGTCGTCCCGCTCGCGCCGGGCGTGCTCGCGAGCGGCACCCCGGCGGCCCTCGTGCGGCTGCCGGCGGAGTCGATCCTCGTGCTCCTGCTGCTCGCGCTCCTTCCCCGGCGCGGCGTGCGCGTCGCCGTCGCCGGCGTCTTCGGCCTCGCTGTCGTCGTCGCGCTCGTGCTCGCCGCGATCGACGCGGGCTACGAGTCGGTGCTCGACATCCCGTTCGACCCGCTCGACTGGCAGCAGCTCGGCGACGCCTTCGGGGTCGTCGAGGACTCCATCGGCTCGCCCCTCGCGATCGCGTCGACGGCGCTGCTCGCGGTCGTCGCGGTCGGCGTGGCCGTCGCGCTCGCGTGGGCCGCGCTGCGCGTGGACGCCGCGCTCCGGCGCGCACACGGACGGGGAGCGGCTCTCACCTCCACGATCGTCGCCGCGTGGGTCGTCGCCGCGCTCGCGGGCTCGCAGCTCGTGGCCGGCCAGCCCGCCGCCGCGTCGTCGTCCGTCGACGCGATCGCCGCGTCGGCCTCGCGCGCCGCGTCGGGGCTCGCCGCGCAAGCGGCCGTGCCGCACGAGGTCGCGACCGACCCGTACCGCGACACGCCCGGATCCGACCTGCTCACCTCCCTGCGCGGCAAGGACGTCGTCTTCGCCTTCGTCGAGAGCTACGGCCGCGTGGCCGTGCAGGGGTCGAGCTTCTCGCCGGGCGTGGACCGCGTGCTGCGCGACGGCGAGGCGCAGCTCGCGGCGGACGGATACTCCTCGCAGAGCGCGTTCCTCACCTCGCCGACCTTCGGCGGCCTCAGCTGGCTCGCGCACTCGACGCTGCAGACGGGGCTGTGGATCGACCGCCAGCCCGTCTACAGCACCGTCATCCGCAGCGATCGGCTCACGCTCAGCGACGCGTTCCGCGCGGCCGGATGGCGCACCGTGAGCGACGTGCCCTCCGACACGCAGCCGTGGTCGTTCGGCACCTCGTTCTACCACTTCGACACGCTCCTCAACGCGCATGACGTGGGATACCGCGGCCCGTCCTTCGGGTATGCGCGGATCCCGGACGAGTACACGTGGAAGCACTTCGACGACCAGGAGCTCGAGGGGCCGCACGCGCCCGTCATGGCGGAGATCGACCTCGTCTCCTCGCACACCCCGTGGGCGCCGCTGCCGCGGCTCGTGCCCTGGTCGCAGATCGGCGACGGCTCCGTGTACGGCCCGCAGCCCGCGCAGGGGCAGCCCGCGAGCGTCGTCTGGCAGGACCCGGCGCGCGTGCAGCAGGCCTACGCGCAGTCGATCCGGTACTCGCTCGGCGCGATGTTCGCGTTCCTGCACAACTCCACGGACCCGAACCTCGTGCTCGTCGTGCTCGGCGACCACCAGCCGGCGACGATCGTGAGCGGGCGGGGCGCCGACCACGACGTGCCGATCAGCGTCATCGCGAAGGACCCCGCCGTGTTCCGCTCGATCGCGGGATGGCACTGGCAGAACGGGATTCTGCCCGCGCCCGATGCGCCCGTGTGGCCGATGAGCGCGTTCCGCGACCGGTTCCTCGCCGCCTTCAGCGCGCGCCGCTGATCCCGCGCGGCGCCGGCGCTCAGTCTCCCGGGCCCTGCGGCACCGACGATGAGGACGTGGCTCTTCGCCGTCGTATACTCGCGACAAGGCGGCCGGTCGCCTCCGTGGGCGCCCGGCCTCCCCTCGCAAGCTGTCTCGGGCGTCGTCGCGGACGTTGCCGTGGGCGCGCGCGGCGGCGCGTTGCCGGGTGAGGAGCCGCCCATCCGGACGAGGCGTCACCCGTGCTCGAGCAGGCCATGGCGGCCCTCGTCGCAGCGCTCCAGCGGGAGGCTCCCGTCTCGTCCACCTCCACCCCCGACCCCTGAGGAGACCCATGTCCCACTACCACGACCCGTCCGACTCCGCGTACAACAAGGTCTACTCGGCCGAGACCCCCGAGATGATGAAGGCGTTCCTGCAGTTCGACAAGGCCGTGTTCGCGGAGGAGGGGGCCGAGATCCCGTTGAAGTACCGCGAGCTCATGGCGCTCGCGGTCGCCGTCACGACCCAGTGCGCCTACTGCATCGAGGCGCACGCGAAGGGTGCCGTCGCGGCGGGCGCGACCGCGAAGGAGGTCGCGGAGGCGTCATGGGTCGCCGCGGCGATCCGCGCGGGCGGGGGATTCGCGCACGGTCGCATGGCGCTCAAGTTCGCCGAGCACGACTAGCGGTCGCGCGTCGCGCGCGGCCCCGGCGCGAGCCGGGGAGCGCGCGACGCGTCCGCGTCCGCAGGCCGGTCAGCGCCGGCGCGGACGGAGACGCCGCACGCGTGCGGCGAGCACGAGCGTGACGCCGGCGAGCACGAGCGCCGCGGCTCCGGCCGGCACCGCGGGAGCGACCTCGAGGCCCGTAGCGGCGAGCTCCGTCCCCGACCGCTGCGCGTCGCCGGAGGTCGTGACGCTCGCGGGCAGCGGAGTCCACCGCGCGGTGAGCACGAGGTCCCCTTCGGGCGCGGAGGCGAAGTCCCAGCGCTCGCCGGCATCGGTGAACCAGCCCGCGAACGCGTAGCCGTCGCGCACCGGGTCGTCGGGCGCGCCGACGGCGTGGCCCGGGAAGGCGGCGAGCTGGAAGGCAGGCTCGCCGGTGCCGGGCGCGAAGGTGACGACGGAGATGCGCGGCTCGCCCAGCCCGGCGCTCGTCCACCGCGGGGTCATGACCGCCGAGCCGTCGAGCGTCGTGGACGGTACGGCGACGGCGTTGCTCGTGTTCGTGGCCGACGGCGAGAAGTACGAGCTGCCGGATCCGCCCGAGCCGTCGCCGCTGCCCGCGCCGCCTCCGCGGTATCCGCCGCCTCCTCCGCCGTTGTTCCCGCCGGACGCGTTCTCGCCCGCCGCCGTCGACTGGCTTCCCGCTCCGCCGCCGCTGGCGAAGTCGCCGCTGTCCCCGTCGTTGCCCCCGAGCGGCTCGCCCGCGCTCCCGCCGTAGTAGTTGCCGTTGTCGGGGAACTGCACGGCGCCGCCGCCGCCCCCGCCGCCGGCGACCGTGACGAGGTCGCCGCTGCCGTCGAGGATCGCGGTCGCCGCCCCGCCCGAGTAGTTCTCGCCCGATCCCCCGCAATAGCAGTCGCCCGATCCGGTCGGCAGGCCCCACGCGTTCGTGCCCGGCGCGCCGCCCTGGCCCACGCCGACGGTGAACTGCTCGCCGCCCGTGGCCGGGTAGTTGCCGCTGAGCTGGCCGCCGATCCCGCCCCACGAGGTGTTGCCCTCGGCGCCGATCGCGATGAAGTCGACGCTCGTCGCGCCGTCGGGCACGGTGAAGGTCTGTGCGCCGCCCGTGTACGCGTAGGTCTGCCGTCCTTCGAAGATCGTCGCGGAGGAGTCCGAATGCCAGCCGCTGCCGACGTTCACGTCGGCCCCGTAGAGCGTGCCCGAGGAGACGCTCGCCGAGCCGGAGTTCGGCGAGTCGAACGGCACCGTCGCCTCGACCGTGATGGTCACGCCGTCCGCGGTGACCCACGCGAGCGTGATCTTCGACCCGTTGACGCCCGAGTCGTAGCTCGACGCGTCCGTGGACGCGCCCGGGGCGAGCGACGCGTCCGGACGATCCTGCCAGTGCCCGTGCGAGTTGACGGCGCTCTGCAGCGCGAGGTACCCGCCCGTCGTGTTCGTGACCGTGAGCTTCAGCGACGTCGCCTTCGACGCGTCGTCGGTCGACGCGGCGGAGGCGGGCGCGGCCACGAGGACGATGGCGGCGGAGGCGGCGAGGGCGGCGAGCACCCAGGAGCGAAGGCGTGCGGTCATGAGGGGATCCCTGGGCGGTCCGGGCGCGAGGTGCGCAGCGTGACTCCGATGCTATGCCCGCCGCAGCCGCCGCCGCGCGCCCCTCTCGCGGCGACCGCGGCCGCGCGCGGTCGGTCAGCGCGGGGTCGCGGCGACGGCGAACTGCGGTGCGGGCACCGCGAGCTGCGCGGGGTCGAGGTAGCGCGACGCGGGGTGGCTCCCGTGCGGGAGCGGCCCCGTGCCCAGGATCCGCTCGCGGAGCGTCTCGCCGTCGCGGTATGAGGACCGTGCGAGCCCGCGGGAGCGGAGCTCCGGCACGACGAGCTCGACGATGTCGCGGATCGAGTCGAAGGAGACCCGCTGGGCGAAGTTGAAGCCGTCGAGTCCTGTCTGCTCGGTCCAGTGCTGGATGGCGTCGGCGACCTGCCGCGGGCTCCCGACGACCGTGAACGGCCGCGGTCCGCGATCGTCGCGGCGCGAGGACGCGGCCTGCAGGTCGGCGACGACCTGCCCCGGGCGCCAGCCACGGATGAGCATGAGGTAGCCGTCGTCCTTGCGCGCGATGATGTCCTCGACGAGCTCGTCGGGCCGGTAGCGGCGCAGGTCGGGCCCGCGGCGGCGGTGGTCGATCGCGTGCGAGGCGTAGCGGGCGTGCTCCCGCGCCTTCTCGTGCGCCTCCCCCTCGGTGCGGCCCACCGTCACGGTCGCGCCGGCGATGAACGCGAGCTGCTCCGGGTCGCGGCCGAAGGCCTCGGCCTCCCGACGGATGGAGGCGATGTTGTCGCGGACCTCCTCGAGCGTTCCGCCGCCGACGAACACGACCTCGGCGTGCTTCGCGGCGAACGCGAGACCCGTGAGCGAGCTGCCCGCCTGGATGATGACGGGAAGCCGCTGCGGCGTCGGGGCGACGAGGTGCGGTCCCTGCACCCGGAAGCGCTCTCCCGCGTGGTCGATGTAGTGCACTCGGGCGGGGTCGGCGTAGACGCCGGCGGCGGCGTCGGCGCGCACGGCGTCGGACTCCCACGACCCGACGACGAGCTTGTAGACGACATCGAGGAACTCGTCGGCGATCCGGTACCGCTCGTCGTGCTCGATCTGGTCGGCGAGGCCGAAGTTGCGCGCGGCGTTGCCGAGGTAGGAGGTGACGACGTTCCAGCCGAGACGGCCGCGGGAGAGCTGGTCGAGGGTCGACAGGCGCCGCGCGAACGCGAACGGCGGCTCGTAGGTCGTCGAGAACGTCGCGGAGAGCCCGAGCCGGTCGGTCACGTCGGCGACGGCCGCGAGCACGATGAGCGGGTCGAGCGCGGGCACCTGGAAGCCCTCGCGCACGGGCGTCTCGAGGCCGTCGCCGTAGACGTCGTAGACGCCGACGACGTCGGCGAGGAAGAGCTGGTCGAAGGTGCCGTGCTCGAGCAGCTGCCCCAGCTCGCGCCAGAACGAGAGGTCGCCGATCTCCCGCCGGCGGTCGGAGGGATGGGTCCACATGCCGGGTGCGAGATGCACGACGGACGCCATCTCGAACAGGCTGAGGATGAGGGGACGGCTGCGCTCGCGTGACATGGCTCTCCTGACGGGCCGAACCGGATGCGGGACCGGCGCCCACCCCCGAACCTGCCCTCCCGAGGGCGGTGTCGTCGAGCCGGTCGTTACATTCCGCAACGAAAGCGCACGGTTCGTAACATTCCTTCGTCCTCGGCCGGACCGGATGCGAGCATCGGCAGCCGGGTCGCGGCCTTCGACCGCCGCCTCCCGACGTCCGACGTCCGAGCGATTCCGACCTCCCGAGAGATCCCGCCATGAAGAAGCAGTTCCTCGCGTCCGTCGCGGCAGCCGCCGCCCTCACCCTGCTGCTGGCCGGGTGCAGCGGCGGTGGCGGTGGGGGCCAGCCGCAGAGCGCCGACGACGGCAAGCCCGTCTCCGGCGGCGTGCTGAACGTCGGAGAGAACTCCGACGAGCCGACGACGCTCGACCCGCACGCGCTGTCCACGACCAACACGACGATCCTGCTGCGGCCCGTGTTCGACACGCTCGTGTGGGAGACGCCGAAGAAGACGTTCGAGCCGGACCTCGCCTCGAGCTGGGACGTCAGCAAGGACGGCCTGACCTACACGTTCCACTTGCGCAAGGGCGTCGTGTTCCAGGACGGCTCGACGTGGGACGCCGAGGGGCTCAAGCTCAACTTCGAGCACATCCTCGATCCCGCGACGAAGTCCCCGCTCGCGGCCTCGTACATCGCGCCGTACAAGGACTCGACCGTCATCGACGACCACACGCTCGAGGTGCACCTGTCGTACCCGTACTCGGCGTTCCTCAACGTGCTCGCCCAGAGCTACCTCTCGATCATCTCGCCCAAGCAGATCAAGGAGTCGCCGGAGACGATCGACACGCATCCCATCGGCTCCGGGCCGTTCGAGTTCGTCACGTGGGTCAAGGGGCAGTACATCGAGTACAAGAGGTACGACAAGTACGACTGGGCCCCTCCGGGGTCCGCTCACAAGGGCCCCGCCTACCTCGACGGCATCAAGATCAACTTCATCGCCGAGGACTCCGTGCGCTTCAACGCCGTCGGCGCTGGCGACGTCGACATCATCGAGAACACCCCTCCGCAGAGCGTCGCGCAGGTGAAGGGCAACCCCGACCTGCGGTCGGCGTCCAAGGAGCGGCCAGGCCATCCGTTCTCGTTCTGGTTCAACACCTCGCACGCGCCCTTCGACGACGTGCGCGTGCGGCAGGCGATCGTCGACGCGGTCGACCGCGAGCAGCTCGTGAAGACGGTGTCGTTCGGCCAGTGGAAGACCGCGAACGGATACATCACCCCGGTGACGCCGGACTACGCCGCGAACACGGCCACGATCGCCTACGACCCGAAGAAGGCCGCGCAGCTGCTCGACGAGGCGGGATGGTCGCAGAAGGACGCGGACGGCTACCGCGTGAAGGACGGCAAGCAGCTCAGCGCGACATACATCGACGCGGGCGTGAACCCGCAGACGACGCAGTTCGCCCAGCTCATCCAGGCGGCGGTGAAGAAGATCGGCGTCAAGGTCGACATCAGGCAGGAGACGCCGACCCAGGCCTCCGCCGACGCCGTCGCGGGCAACTTCGACCTGTCGGCGGGGATCTGGACGACCAACACCGCCGACGTGCTGTGGATCCAGTACTCCTCGCAGAACATCACGACGCCGCAGCGGCAGGGGCAGAACACCTCGCGGCTGAGCGACGCGAAGCTCGACGATCTCGTCCAGCGCGCGCGGGAGACCACCGACAGCAAGGAGCGTGCGTCGCTGTACGAGCAGGCGCAGGCTCGGCTCGTGGAGCTCGCCCCGGCGATCCCGCTCTACATCCGGCCCGACCTCGTGACGTACGACACGAAGGTGCACGGCGTGACGTTCGACGACGCCTACGGCGCGCTCGTCTTCTACGACACATGGCTCTCGCGCTGACGACGCGCCCGGCACGCCGCCACCCGCTCGTGCGCCATGCGCTCGTGCGGGTGGCGACCGGCGTGCTTGTGATCTGGGGGGCGGCGACGCTCACCTTCCTGACCATCCACATCATGCCGGGGGACCCCGTCCAGGCGATCGTCGGCGGCGAGAACGCCGCGCCGACCGCTGCAGTCCTCGCCCAGGTGCGTCGTCAGTACGGGTTCGACCAGCCGCTCGTCGTGCAGTACGCCCGGTACCTGGGCGGGCTGCTGCGCGGCGACCTCGGCGTCTCCTATCAGATGCATCAACCGGTGAGCGTCGTGATCGGACAGCAGCTCGGCGCGACGGTGCAGCTCGCCGTCGCCGCCGGGGCGGTCGCGATCGGCCTCGCCCTCGTCGTCGCGCTGCTCACCGCGAACCGACGCCGCGCAGTCCGGTCGACCGCGTCCGGTGCGGAGCTCATCCTCGCCTCGACGCCCTCGTTCTGGCTCGGCCTGCTGCTGCTCGCAGCGTTCTCGTACGGACTGCACTGGTTCCCGTCCATCGGGAACCGGGGTCCGGCGAGCCTTGTGCTCCCGACCGTCATGATCGCCCTGCCCATAGCGGCGGTCGTGAGCCAGGTGCTGCGCACGGCACTCGAGGACGCGCTCGAGCAGCCGTTCATCGTGACCGCGCGGGCTCGCGGTCTCGGCGAGGCGGCGGTGCGGGTCGGCCACGCGTTGCGGCACGCGCTCACCCCGCTCGTGACGATGGCCGGCTTCGTCGTCGGCGGCCTGTTCGGCGGGGCCGTCATCGCCGAGTCGCTCTTCTCCCGGCAAGGGCTGGGCCGCATCCTGCTGACCGCCGTGACGAGCCAGGACATGCCCGTCGTTCTCGGGATCGTGTTGCTGTCGGCGGCCGTCTACGTGGTCGTCAACATCGTCGTCGACCTCCTGTATCCGATCATCGACCCGCGACTGAAGGGAGCCGTGGCGTGAGCGTGTCGTCACCCGTGGAGGCGCTCGCCGCGAGCGCGCCCGAGGAGGGGGCCCCGATCGGGATCGGGGCGCGTCGCGTCGTGCGGCTGCCCCCGGTCGGCGTGCTGGTCGCGGGGACCGTCCTCGTGCTCATCGTGCTCGCGGCCCTCGTCCCGCAGCTGCTCGCGCGCCAGGACGCGCTCGCCGTCGACCTGCACCACGTGCTCGCCGCGCCGAGCGGCCGCCACTGGCTCGGCACGGACGAGAACGGGCGCGACGTGTACACGCGGCTCGTGTACGGGGCGCACACCTCGCTGTGGCTAGGGTTCGGAGCGGTCGCGATCGGCCTCGTCGTCGGCAGCGTCCTCGGCGTCGCCGCGGGCCTCGGCGCCCGCTGGCTCGACCTCGTGCTCATGCGGCTGGTCGACGTGGGCCTCGCCTTTCCCGAGATCCTGCTCGCGCTCGTCGTCATCGCCGTGCTCGGCGGCGGCACCGCCAACGCCCTCATCGCGATCGGCGTCGCCGGCATCCCCAGCTATGCCCGTCTCGTCCGCGCCCAGACGCTCACGCTCCGGCGCGCCCAGTTCGTCGAGTCCGCGCGGGCGCTCGGGGTCAGCCGCGTCGGCGTGGTCGTGCGGCACGTCGTGCCGAACGCGGTGCGTCCCGTCGTCGTGCTCGCGACGATCGGCGTCGGGACCGCGGCGGTCGCGGGAGCCGCGCTGAGCTTTCTCGGCCTCGGCACGCCGCCGCCGGACCCGGAGTGGGGGTCGATGCTCTCCACGGCGCGCAACTACGTCGGCAACGCCTGGTGGTACAGCGTGTTCCCGGGCCTCGCGATCACGCTGCTCGTGTGCTCGACGACGGTCGTCGGCCGGCACCTGCAGCGCCGACTGGAAGGACGGCGCGCGTGAGCGGGGCGGCGCCGCTCGTCACGGTGGAGGGCCTCACGGTCTCCTTCGGCTCCGACGCGCCGGTCGTCGCGGGCGTCGACTTCCGCGTCGCGCGCGGGGAGGCGCTCGCGCTCGTGGGCGAGTCCGGGTCGGGCAAGAGCGTCACCGCTCGCTCGCTCGTCGGGCTCGCCGGCGATCGGGCGACGGTGACGGCGGCCGCCCTGAGCTTCGACGGGATCCCGCTGCTCCGGCTCGCGCCGCGCGAGTGGCGGCGGATCCGCGGGGCGCGGGTCGGCTTCATCCTGCAGGACGCCCTCGTCTCGCTCGACCCGCTCCGGCCCGTGGGCAGGGAGATCGCCGAGACCCTGAGGGTGCACACGTCCCTCACCGCGGCCGAACGGGATGCGCGCGTGATCGAGCTCCTCGGCCGGGTGGGGGTGCCGCAGCCCGAGCTGCGCGCGCGTCAGCTCCCGAGCGAGCTGTCCGGCGGCCTGCGGCAGCGCGCCCTCATCGCAGCGGGCATCGCCGCCGACCCGGAGCTGCTCATCGCGGACGAGCCGACGACCGCGCTCGACGTCACGGTGCAGGCGCA
>JAATFA010000180.1 GCA_015655445.1 Actinomycetales bacterium
CCATTCACCTCGAACGATGACCGCACCGCGGCACTTGACCCCTGGCTCGAGCACTACAACACTCGACGACGCCACTCAGCCCTCGGCGGTCACCCGCCGCTCAGCCTGCTGGCACCAAAGTGCTGACCGAGTACAGCTAGAAGGCGGGCGCGATCACGCGATCCTGCGCCCCCTGGGCGAACGCGAGGCGCACGGCCTCCTGCACGGACGACGCCTCGGCGTCGAGCACGGTCGAGTAGCCGAGCCGGCGGGCCTCCGCGGCGCGCTGCCGCGACGAGGCGACCGGGCGGATCTCGCCCGCGAGGCTGATCTCGCCGACGGCCGCGAGGCTCGGCGGGAGCGCGGCGTCGCGCGCGGCGCTCGCGACCGCGAGCGCGATCGCGAGGTCGGCGGCGGGCTCGGTCAGGCGCACGCCGCCCACGGTCGAGACGTACACCTCGGAGCTCGCGAGCGCGAGCCGACAGCGTCGCTCGAGCACAGCGAGGAGCATCGCGACGCGCGAGGAGTCCACGCCGTTGACGACGCGGCGCGGCTGCGGCGCGGTCGTGCGCACGATGAGCGCCTGCACCTCGACGGGGAACGCGCGCCGGCCCTCGACCGCGATCGTCACGCACGTGCCGCTCACGGGCACGCGCGAGCGCGAGAGGAACAGCCCGCTCGGGTCCGGCACCTCGGCGATGCCGTCGCCCGTCATCTCGAAGCAGCCCACCTCGTCGGTCGGGCCGAAGCGGTTCTTGAGCGCGCGCACGAAGCGCAGCGCGGTCTGGCGGTCGCCCTCGAAGGTGCACACGACGTCCACGAGGTGCTCGAGGAGGCGGGGGCCGGCGATCGAGCCGTCCTTCGTGACGTGCCCCACGAGCAGCACGGGCAGGCCGCGCTCCTTCGCGACGCGGATGAGGGTCGCGGCGACCTCGCGCACTTGCGCGGGGCCGCCCGCGAGACCGTCGGTGAGGCTCGACGACACCGTCTGCACGGAGTCGACGATGAGCAGCGAGGGCCGCACCTCGTCGATGTGGCCGAGCACGGTCGCGAGGTCGGTCTCCGCGGCGAGGTAGAGGCGATCGCTCAACGATCCCGTGCGGGCGGCGCGCATGCGCACCTGCCCGACGGACTCCTCGGCGCTCACGTAGAGTACGCGCGAGCCCGCCGCGGCGGCGCGCGCGGCGACCGCGAGCAGGAGGGTGGACTTGCCCACGCCCGGCTCCCCGGAGAGCAGGATCGCGGCGCCCGGCACGAGGCCGCCTCCGAGCACGCGGTCGAACTCGGCGATGCCGCTCGGCCAGTGCGTCGCGTCGGCGTCGTCGCCGAGCGCGGTGATGGGTCGTGCGGCGCGGGCCTCGGCGACGGCCGCGGGGGCGACGGCGCGCGGTGCGACCGGGACGGTCTCGACGACCGTGCCCCACGACTGGCACTCGGCGCAGCGCCCCGCCCACTTCACGGTCGTCCACCCGCACTCCGTGCAGCGGAAGGAGGAGACGGTGCGAGCCATGGGCACGAGCTTAGGCGCGCCCTCCGTCACTCGCCCCGGACGCGCCCGCGGCAGTGGGAGCCGGCGCCCCGAGCGCGGGTGGGGAGGAGCGGACGCGGCGCTCGTCGGCCGGCCATAACGATCCGGCAACGGCACCCGGTGCCGTGTCGGGGCCCGGCGTAGAGTAACCGCGGAAACAACTAGAACGCCTCCGCACAACGGCGCGCGGAGGCGTTCTCGTTGCCCGCGCACACCGGCCCGGGTGTGCGGCCTCGCGCGTCCGCGGAGGACGTCAGCCCGGCGCGATCCCCGTGCTCCTGCGCGCGCCCTTCCGCGTGCGCGCCGTGCTCCGCCTCGTCGCCCGCGCGCGCTCCTCGAGCCGGCGCTCGAGCTCGGCCTGGGCGTCGGCCTGCAGGCGCGCGTCGACGGGGGCCGACTCCACCCTGCTCGTGCCGTGGTGCCTCTCGATGTAGGCGTCGAGGAGGGGGCCCGACTCCCACGAGGTGATGAGGCAGTAGCGCGGCGCGGTCCCCACGTGCCACACGGCGTGCCACAGGCGCTGGGTGTCGACGATGACCTGCGTGCCGGCCGGCAGGGGGATGCGCGACTCGGTCGACGGGTCCGCGCGATCCTCGCGGAGCACGAGCACCGATTCGCGGTCGTCGGAGAGGTTGAAGAACGCGCGCACGATCCAGCCGCTCCCGTCCGGGTTGAGCCGGTTGTTGTCGTCCTGGTGCTGGTTGCGCAGCGCGCTCGCGTACGAGTTCGGCTGCAGCTCGATCACGCGGCAGCGTCCGATGTTCACGCCCGGCTCCTCCGCGCGCGAGCGCAGGCGCGGCGCCCGCTCGGCGTTCCGCCGCACCCAGACGCCGTCCTTGTCGGTGCGCGGCGGCGTGTGGTTCCAGAAGCCGTCGCACTCGAGCTCGCCGAACGCGCTCGTGAGCGGGGCGAAGCGTGTGACGCCCGACGATCGCCAGTCCACGTACTCGAGGTCGAGCCACTCCTCCGGGTCGCGCGACTGGTCGTATCGGTCGAGCAGGACGTAGCCGGTCTCGGCGAGCGCGCCGGATCTGATGTAGCTCATGTCGAGGAGGGGCCTTCCGTCGGCGGGCGCGCTCGTCCTCGCGCCTGCTGAGGTCAGCCTAAGTTCCAGCGGAACGCGTGCCAAGCGTGTGTCGCCGGGCGGCGCACCTCAGGGCAGGAGCCCGAGGTCCCGCAGCCGCGCGTCGACCGCGGGACGGAAGGCGTGCGCCCACACGCGGTAGCCGCGATCGTTCGGATGGAAGAGGTCGCCCGCGAACTGCGTGACGATGCCCCATGCCCCCTGCCGTCGCGTTCGGGCATGCAGCGGGACGACGGGGAGCCCGCGCTCCGCGGCGACGGCGCGGAGGATCCGGTTGGCCTGGACGACGCGGCGCTCGCGCGGCGGGAAGTAGAACGAGGGCACGTCGGCGACGATCGCGTGGTCGGGCAGGGCGTCGACGAGCGCGCGCAGCCCCGCGGCGAACGCCTCGGGATCGAAGGCGGCGATGTCGTTCGCCCCGATCGCGACCGTGCACAGCGCCGGCCGGAGGCGGCGGATGCGCGGCAGCTGGTCGCGCACGGCGAGCGCGACGGTCGCGCCCGAGACCCCGACGTTGACGACGCGCCAGCGGCGGCGCGTGCGCTCGGCGACGTACTGCGCGAGCTGCCCCACGTATCCCTTGCCCGGACGGCTCGCCCCGATCCCCTGCGCGGCCGAGTCCCCGATCGCGAGGTAGAGCAGATCGCCCTCGCGCCGCGCGCGCTCCCGCCAGTAGGCCGCGTGCGTCGGGATCGCGTCGTTGAGCCGCGTGAACCAGATCCGCCGCCGCCGCGCGAGCCAGCGTGCCCACGCGGCGACCCCGGCCGCGGCCGCGAGCGCGGCTGCTGCCGCGACGATCCCCACGAGCGGACGCATGCCGCCACATTAACGCCGGCTGCCCGGGATCGCCGACGCCGGGCCCATCCCCTCTCGCCGAACTCTGTACTACGCTCGTACGCGGTGGCGTGTCCGAGCGGCCTAAGGAGCACGCCTCGAAAGCGTGTGAGCGTGAGAGCGTTCCGTGGGTTCAAATCCCACCGCCACCGCCAGACGGAGACCCCCCGGGCCCCGGCGATCGCCAGGGGTCCGGGGGGTCTCGTGCGTGCTGCGCGCGTGCTCGCGGGGCGTGGTGCCGCTCGCCGGCATGCGAGGCTAGGCGACCGCCTCGCCGATCGCCGTCAGACGCTCCGCCTGGGCGCGGAACCGATCGGCGAGCTCGTCGACGTCGATGAGCTCGGGCTCGTCGACGAGGTAGTTCTGCATGCGGTTCCGGAACGGCTCGCGCCAGTGCGCGGGGACGTTCGACTCGCCGATCACGGCGCCCGTGATGCTCGCGGCGGTCGCCCCCGTGCAGTCGTTGTCGAACCCCATCGCGACCGTCTCACCGACGACCTTCGTGAAGTCGCGGCCGCCGAGGAGGATGCCGAAGGTGACGTAGAGCGCGTTGTTGATCGCGTGCCCCTCGAACATGCGCCCGTAGCGCTCGTGGACGAGCCGTGCCGCGTCGCGGTACCCCTCGACCTCGGGCGCGACGTCGAACGCCCAGCGCAGCGCGTCCGCGAGGAGCGACGTCTCGGGGATCTCCTGCAGCCCGATCCGGAGCGCCTCGACGGGGTCGTCGACGCAGAACGCGGCCGCGACGCTCGCGGCCATGTACATCGTGCCGTACACGCCGTTGCGGCGGTGGTTGATCGAGGAGTCCCGGTAGGCGAGCTCGGCCGCCTTCTCCGGCCAGCCGGGGGCGGCGTATCCCCACGCGTCCGCGCGCGTCCACGCCGCGATGGACTGGATGTTCGGGTTGCGCAGCGTGCCCGCCTGCTCGGCCGGCACGCCCTCGGCGAGGTTGAGGAGCATGGTGCGCTCGCCCCAGTAGGCCCCCCAACTGCCGTTCGTGGGCGAGGTGAGCGTGAAGTTGCGCTGCCACAGCGCGGCCTGCTGCTCGTGCGTGAACCCCGGCCCGAAGTTCTCGAGCGTGAGGAGGCCGATGAGCGTGTAGACGGTGTCGTCGTCGACCGGGATGTACGCCATGCTCCCGCGCGTGAGATCCGAGTGGTTGCCGACGATGTAGCGGGGCTGCCCGGGGCTGCGCGTGTACTGGAAGAAGTCGGTGGGAGGGTAGGCCTCACCGAACTGCCGGGACCAGTTCTCCATCTGCTCGACGCTCCAGAACTCGACGGTCGCCCCGAGCGTGCACCCGGCGCCGCGGCCGAGGAAGGACCCGCGCCACCGCTCGCGATAGTCGGTCGGCACCCGGTCGGTCATGCGGCGCACCCCCGCGGGCCGCAGCGCGCGGATCGCCTCGAGGTCGTCGGGCTCGTCGGCGGACGGCCCCGCGCCGCGGACGAGTCGGTCGAAGCGGTCCATCGCGGACCTGAGCTCCTCGCTCACGCGCTCGACGATCTCGGCGCCGGCGTCCGCCTGCTGGAGCTCCGCCGCCAGGCTCGAGTAGCGCGAGAGCTTGTCGGCGTAGTCCTCGAACTCCTTGTGCGGCGGCTCGGCGTAGTGGACGTCGCTGATCTTCACGGGGTTTCCTTTCTGATGGGGAGCATCGGTCACTTGATGGCGCCGTTCGTCATGCCCTCGACGAACCGGCGCTGCAGCAGCACGCTCACGACGATCAAGGGCGCGACGATCGTGACGATCGCGGCGCAGATGAGGGGGGCGTTGGATCCGCCGAACTCGGTCGTGAAGAAGCTCAGGCCGAGGGAGACCGTCCGCAGGTCGTCGCTCGTCGCGAGCAGGAGCGGCTCGATGTACATGCCCCACGTCCACACGCCCGAGAACACCGCGAGCGTCGCGAGCCCGGGCCGCGCGAGCGGCAGCATGACGCGGAAGAACACCGTGAGCTCGCCCGCGCCGTCGATGCGCGCGGCCTCGGCGAGCTCGTCCGGTATGCCGAGGAAGAAGGTGCGCATGTAGAACGTCGCGAACGGGAGCGTCATCGCGACCGCGACGACGACGATCCCCGCTCGCGTGTTGATGAGGCCGAAGAACTGCACGACGTCGTAGACGGAGAACATGATCGAGCTGAAGGGCACGGTGAGGGCGACGACGAGGGAGAGCATCATCGCGAGGCGGCCGGGGAAGCGGAATCGCGCGAGGCCGTATCCGGCGGCGGACGCGATCGCGACCACGAGCACGACGACCGATCCCGTGTAGATGAGGGAGTTCGGCACGTACGACGAGAAGTTAGCGGTGTTCCACGCGTCCGCGAAGTTCGAGAACCGCCATTCGAAGCCGCCGACGGGGTTCTGCGCGTACGCCTCCGGCGAGCGCAGGGCCGTCATCGCGATCCACAGGAGCGGGAGCGTGATGAGGAGGAAGAACACGATCATGAGCCCATAGCTCAGCCACGTCGGCGCGAAGCGGATGGTGTCCCGGCTCAGCTCGCGGGGCCGGCCCCGGCGGCGCAGCGGCATGCGGATCTCAGCTGTCACGGACGTTCCTCCGCCCCGTCAGGAGGGTGAAGGCGAGCGCGATGAGGACCATGACGCACGCGATCGCGGACGCGTGGCCGAAGTCGCTCTGGCTGAACGCCTTCGTGTAGGCGTAGGTGCCGAGGAGCTGGGTCGCGTTGCCTGGGCCTCCCTGCGTCATGACCCAGACGAGGTCGAACGCCTTGAGGCCGGCGATCGTCGCGAGCATCGTCATGAGGGCGAGGAAGGGGCGCATCGACGGGATGACGACGTAGCGCAGGCGTTGCCACCGGCCCGCGCCGTCGACGGCGGCGGCGTCGAGGAGGCTCGGGTCGAGGCTCTGCAGGCCGCCGAGCGCGACGACGACGAAGAAGCCCGTCGAGGCCCACACCTGGGTGAGGGCGAGCACCCAGATGGCGCCGCCCGGGCTCGCGAGCGGGCTCGACGCGAGGACGGGGATGTGCAGGGCGTCGCCGAGCGCGGCGAGACCGCCGTTCGCGGGCTGCCACAGGCGGAGCCACACGAGGCCGACGATCGCCGGGCCGAGCATCTCCGGGATGAGGAAGACGGTGCGGAACACGACCCAGCCGCGCGGGCGCACCCACAGGAGCACGGCGATCGCGAAGCCGAGCACGACGGAGACGAAGAAGCCGCCGATGTAGATGAGGTTGCGCACGACGCTCGCCTGGAACGTGCCGTCCGCGAGGATGTCGGCGAAGTTCTGCAGGCCCACGAAGGTCCGCGTGGGCGAGAAGCCGTCCCAGTCGGTGAGCGAGAGCGCGACGGTGCCGACGATGGGGTAGATCACGAACACGGCGACGAGCACGATCGCGGGCGTCGCGAACACGAGACCGGTGATCTGCGAGCGGTGCACGCCCTTGCCGGCCTTGCGCGCTCGGGGGGCGCTGCCGGCGCCGCTCCTCACGGCGCCGGCGAGCGAGTGGCTGCTCATATCTTGTCCTTCACCCATTGCGCCTGGAGGTCCTTCAGGTACTGGTCGACAGTGATCTGCCCGTCGAACACCTCCTGGCCCTCGCGACCGATGAGGTCGTTGAACTTGTCAGAGCTCACGAGGTCGACGGTCGTGCCCGTGTCCTCGCTGTGGTTGATGAGGATGTCGGCACCCTGTTTGAAGAGGTCGGGGATCCGCAGCGCGTCGACGTCGATGCCCGTGACGGGCGGCAGGAAGCCGGCCTTCTCGATGTACTGCTCGGCGATGTCCTTCTGGAACATGAAGTCGACGAACTCGAGGGCGGCTTTCTGGTGCTCGCTCTTCTTGTTGACGACGAAGGCCGAGCCCATGCCCTGCAGGTTGAACTGCCCCTTACCGCCGGGGACGGCGACCCATGGGGCGAAGTCGTATGCGCTCTTGGGGTCGGCCGCCGCGACGGGCCCAAGATTGCCGGTGAACGCGGGCGCGAGAGCGACGGCCTTGTTGCCGGTGAGCATGTCGATCGCGGCACCGTTGTCGAGCGTGCTCATCTCGGGGATGAAGCAGTCGGCCTTCTTCGCGGCGTCGAAGACCGTCTGCACGGCCGTCTTGATCTCGGGGTCGGTCCACTTGCCCGACTTGTGGCTCACGAAGTCCTTCTCGGCCTGCGGCCCGAGGGCGTTGACGATCGGGAGCCCGAGGTAGAAGTACCAGATCCACCCGCCGCCGCCCGCGCCGGTCGCGATCGGCACGAGGTCGTTCTTGCGCGCGGCCTGGCAGAAGCTCGTGAGCTCGTCGACCGTCGTCGGCACCTTCGTGCCGAGCTTGTCGAGGAGCGTGGTGTTCCACAGGACGCCCGAGAGCTCGCTCTCGAGGCCGAGTCCGTAGAGCTTGCCGTCCGCCGTCGTCGTCCACGCGAGGCCCGAGGGGGTGATGCGGTCCTTCCAGCCGTAGGTCTTGGCCGCCGCGTCGAGGTCGAGCGCGAGGCCCGCGTTGAACAGGTCCCTCCCCGTCGAGACCTCGGCGTAGACGACGTCGGGCGTCGAGCCGCTGCGGAACGCGTTCTTCGCGAGGGAGGGCAGCTGCGCCTGCGGCTGATAGCGCGTCTGCTTGACCGTGATGTCGGGGTGCTCCTTCTCAAACTCGGCGATGATCGCGTCCTCGGCCTTCGTCGTGTCCGTCGAGGTGATCTGGTTCCAGTAGGTGAGCGTGATCTTGCCGCCCCCGCTGTCGCCGCCGGATGAGCAGCCGGTGAGCACGGCCGCGAGCACCACGCCAGCGGCGCCGGCCGCGACCAGCCCTCGAAGTGGTCGAAACATGTCTCCTCCTCGTTGAGTCGCTTCGTCGAGTCGCTTCGTCGAGTGGCGCCCCGGCTCCGCGTGACGGCCTCGGGCGGCCTCGTCAGGCACACGATAGGGGCGGGCCAGCGGCGGCCGCACCGCGAGTTGGGAAAAGGTTTCGCGCCCCTCTCGGGCAGGAAATTGTTTCCTCGGCGAGCTTGTGCGGCGCCCCGCGAGGCGATAACGTGCGCGGGGACTCGCGTCGGCGAGGTCTCCGGTTCGAGGTCGGTCATGGTGGACGAGCGCTCGTCGCGAACGACGATCTACGACGTCGCGCGCGCCGCGCGCGTCTCGCCTGCGACCGTCTCGAAGGTGCTCAACGGGCGCGGCTCGTTCCGCACGGAGACGCGTCAGCGCGTCGTCGCCGCGGCGCGCCGCCTGCGCTTCCGCCCGAGTCTCATCGCGCGGGACCCCGAGTTCCGCGACTCGCTCATGATCGGGGTGCTCACGGCCGACAGCTACGGCCGCTTCACGATCCCGCTCATGCTCGGCGCCGAGGACGCGTTCGGCCCGGGCAAGATCTCCGTGCTCATGTGCGACGCGCGCGACGACCCGATCCGCGAGGAGTACTACCTGCGCTTCCTGCTGCACCGTCGCGTCGACGGCGTGATCGTGACGGGCAAGACGAACGATCCCCGGCCCTCGCTCGGACGCGACCTCCCTTTCCCTGTGCTCTACGCCTACCAGCCGTCGGAGGACCGCAAGGACTGCTCGATCGTCCCCGACAACCTGCGGGTCGCCTCCCTTGCGGTGGAGCACCTCGTGCAGACGGGACGGCGCCGCATCGCGCACGTGACGGGACCGATGCGCACGACGGTCGTGCGCGAGCGCATCGAGGGCGCGCACCGCGCCCTCGCCCGTCATGGCCTCGCCCTCGCGCTGCCCGAGCTCGACGGGGAGTGGAGCGAGCGCTGGGGGCGGGAGGCGGCCGGCATCCTGCTCGCCTCGGGCGCCGGGGTGGACGGCGTGTTCTGCGCGAGCGACGAGATCGCGCGCGGCGTCGTCACGGGGCTGCGCGAGGCGGGCGTCCGCGTGCCGGGACAGGTCGGGGTCGTCGGCGTCGACAACTGGGTCGTGCTCGCGGAGGCGTCGCGCCCGCCGCTCACGACGATCGACCTCGAGCTGCGGGAGCTCGGGGTCACGGCCGCGCGCATGCTCGCCGACTCGATCCGGGGCCTCCGGTCGCTCCCCCGCGGCGTCCACGCGCATCCCGGACGCCTCGTCGTGCGCGAGTCCACCTGACAGGGGCGAGCGCGCCGGCGTGGCCCGGCGGCCCACGCTGGACGAGGGCCGCCGGACAGGGCTTGACCTCGTCGGGCCTCATTGGTAGCGTTACCATGCTCGGCTTGGTAGCGTTACCATGCCGGGTTCGCCGAAGAGCAAGGAGAGAGATGCCCAAGGGTGTGACCATCCCGGAGTTCCAGAACCGCCCGCGGGTCATCATCGACACCGATGCGAAGAACGAGGCCGACGACCAGTACGCGATCGTGCACGCCCTGCTCTCGCCGAGCCTCGACCTGCGCGGATTCGTGGCCGCGCACTTCGGCACGCGCCCGGACAAGAGCGTGCGAAGCATGAAGGACAGCAAGGAGGAGATCGACCTCCTCGTGCGCCTGCTCGGCATGGAGGGACGCCACCGCGTCGAGGAGGGAGCCGCCGTCGCCCTGCCCGACGCGAAGACGCCCGTCGTCTCCGCCGGCGCCGACCTCATCGTCGAGGAGTGCTTGCGGGAGGACCCGCGACGTCTCTACATCGCCTTCTTCGGGCCGCTCACCGACATGGCGACCGCGCTCATGCTGCACCCGGAGATCGCCGAGCGTGACGTGACCGTCATCTGGATCGGCGGATCCTCGTACGACCGCGCGACCCACCCGCGCTACTGGCCCGAGTTCAACCTCGTCAACGACCTCGTCGCGGCCAACATCGTCTTCTCCTCCGCGATCGACGTGTGGCAGATCCCGATGTCGGTCTACCTGCAGATGGCCGTGACCTACGCCGAGCTCGTCGACAAGGTCGCGCCGCACGGCGAGATCGGCCGATACCTCGCGCAGCAGCTCTTCGACTGGAACGCGAAGTACGTGCAGCAGGCGATGGAGTACCGGTCGCTCGGCGACTCGCCCGCCGTGGGCGTGCTGCTCAACCCTTACTGCGGCGAGTTCGAGACGCGGCCCGCGCCGAACTTCCGGTGGGACGCGAGCTACGACTTCTCCCGGGAGAACCGGCCGATCCGCGTCTACAAGGACATCGACACGCGATTCGTGCTCGACGACTTCTTCGCCAAGCTCAAGCTCTTCGCCGAGGGCGAGTCGCTCGTCTGACCTCCGCCCCCACGACGGCGAAGCGGCCGGGGCGACCCATCGATCGAAAGGACACAACGTGGTGCACACGAGAACACGGTGGCGGCGGGTGATCGCGGGCGTCGCCATGTGCGCCGTCGCGGGCCTCGGGCTCGTCGGATGCAGCTCCGGGGGCTCCTCCTCCGACGACACCTTCAAGGTGTGGCTGTACTCCGACCCCTCCCAGGCGGAGTCGCAGATGTGGCAGGCGTCGCTCAAGGAGCTTCAGAAGCGGCACCCGGATCTCACGATCGACTTCCAGCAGAAGGCCTTCCAGCAGGTGCGGGCGAACGGCGCGATGGTGCTGAGCTCGAGCAGCGCCCCCGACGTGCTGCAGTTCAACCAGGGCACGGGCGACACGGGCTTCCTCGCGAAGAACGGGCTCATCGCCAACCTCGACGACTACGCGAAGAAGTACGACTGGGCCTCCGCGATCCCCACGGGCGGCCAGTTCGTCGACAAGTACGACAGCAAGGGAGTCATGGGCTCGGGGGACTGGTACGGCGTCGCCGACTTCCCGATCTTCGTGACCCTCTACTACAACAAGACGTGGTTCGAGAAGTACGGCCTCACCGCGCCCACGACGTTCGACCAGCTCGAGACGGACATGCAGACGTTCGTCGACAACGGCGTCACGCCGCTCTCCCTCGCGGGCGGCGAGTACCCGGGATGGCAGCTGTGGTATGAGCTCGCGCTCGCGAAGGCCGAGCGGAGCTGGGTCGACGACTTCATCCTCTTCAAGGGCAAGGTCGATTTCCACGGACCCGAGATGACCTACGGCGCCGAGAAGATGGCCGACTGGGTCAAGCGCGGCTTCATCTCGTCGTCCGCGACGAGCCTCAAGGCCGACGACGCGGCCACCCAGTTCGCCTCGGGCAAGGCGCCCATCCTCATCTCCGGCAGCTGGTACTCGGCGACCTTCCAGAGCGAGGTCAAGGACTTCGACTGGGGCGTGCTGCCCTTCCCCGGCAACAAGCTCTTCGAGGGATCGGGCGGCAACACGCTCGTCGTGCCGACCTCCTCGAAGCACAAGGACCTCGCGGCCGAGTTCATCGACATCACGCTCTCGCCCACGATGCAGGCCATGCTCGGCAACCTCGGCAACGTGCCCATCACGGGCGACGCGACGGGCGTCGACGACGCGCATGCCCAGGAGATCATCCAGGTCTACAACCAGATCCAGGACGGCCTCGCGTACTGGCCCGACATGTCCGTGCCGGGCTACGACCCGCCCATGGTCAACGCGTTCCAGTCCCTCATCAACGGGACGATGACGCCGTCGCAGGTCCTCGACGCCATCAAGGCGCCTTATGAGAAGGGCGCCGCCGACTACCGATAGTCGGCACGACGCATCGCGCGGGAGCCGGCCGTCGCTTCCGGCTCCCGCGCCCCGGCACGAGTGCGAGGTGGATCCATGAGTGACACGCAGCTGACGTCAGCCCGCCCGAGGGCGCGCCGTGCGCGATCCCCGCTGCAGGACCGCAGGGGGTACTGGCTGTACTTCATCCCGGGAGGAGTGCTGCTCCTCGCGGTCATCCTCGTGCCCTTCGCCTGGGGCTTCGTGCTGTCGTTCAGCCGGTGGTCGGGCGTCGGCGACATCGTGTGGGTCGGGCTCGACAACTACCGGCAGCTGCTCTCCGACAGCGTCTTCCTGAGCTCGTTCGCGAACGTGCTCGCGATGATCGTCGCGGTCGTCGTCATCCCCACGCTCCTGGGCCTCGTGATCGCCGCCGTGCTCTTCGACTACCTCGGCCGGCGATTCGCGGGCAACGTCGTCGCGGTGCTGCGCGCGACCTTCTACCTGCCGCAGATCATCCCGATCGTGATCGCCGGGATCGTGTGGGGCTGGGTGCTGCAGCCCGACGGATCGCTCAACACGATCCTGCGCGCGGTCGGTCTCGGCTTCCTCGCCCAGAACTGGCTCGGGCAGCCCCACCTGGCCCTCGGCTCGCTCATGACGGTGCTCGTATGGGTGCAGATCGGCTATCCCGTCGTCGTCTTCATGGCTGCCCTCTCGCGCGTCGACCCCGAGCTCTACGAGGCTGCTCAGCTCGACGGCGCGGGCGCGATCCGGCGGTTCCGCGCGATCACGATCCCCCAGATCCGGCCGGAGACGTTCGTTGTCGTGCTCACGTGCACGGTCGCGGCGCTCAAGGTCTTCGGCCCCGTCTACGCGCTCACCTCGGGCGGCCCCGGCAATGCGACGTATGTGCCCTCCTACCTGTCGTACCAGACGTTCTTCCAGAAGCTGCAGGTGGGGTACGGCTCGGCGATGGCGACCGTGCTCGCGCTGCTCGTCCTGCTGGTCTCCCTCGCCATCCTCTGGGCACAGCGCCGCAGCGAGGCGAAGGAGGAGCGATGACCGCGCCCGTCCCCGGGATCCCCGCACGCACGGCGGAGGCTCCCCGCCGCGCGCGCCGCCGTGACGTCGGCCGCTGGGTTATGCTCGCGATCTTCGTCGCCGTCGGGATCGTCATCGTCTCGCCGATGCTGCTCGTCGTCGTCAACGCGTTCAAGACGCAGCCGGACTACACGACCCGCGGCTTCCTGAGCCTGCCGCAGCCGTGGACGTTCGACCAGATCTCGACCTACTGGACGCAGTCCGACTTCCCGCTCAAGCTCGCGAACTCGTTCATCATCTCCGCCGCGACGTCCGTGCTCGCGGTGCTCGTCTCGCTCCTCAACGCGTATGCGATCGGCATCGGCCGCGTGCGGGGGCGCCTCACGCTCGTCGTGCTCTTCCTGCTCGCGAACCTGCTGCCGGCCGAGGCGATGATCTACCCGCTGTACTACGTCGCGAAGCAGGTCGGGCTCTACAACACGCAGCTCGGCGTCATCATCATCTTCGTCGCGATCCACAGCGCCTTCGGCACCTACCTGCTCGCCTCAGTGTTCGGCACGTTCCCCACCGCGCTCCTCGAGGCCGCGGCGCTCGACGGCGCGTCGCGCTGGCGCATCCTGTGGCGCGTGGTCTTCCCCATCTCGCGTCCGACGCTCGTCGTGCTCTTCACGCTCTTCTTCGTGTGGACGTGGAACGAGTTCTACATCCCGCTCGTCATGCTCGTCGACGACAGCGTGCAGACGGTCCCGATCGCGCTCATCGCCCAGCAGGGGCAGCACCAGACCTCGATCCCGCTGCTCAACGCGGGGGCGCTGCTGAGCCTCGTGCCGACGCTCGTGTTCTTCTTCATCTTCCAGCGCACCCTCACCCGCGGGGTGACCGTGGGCGCCGTCAAGTGACCGTCGAGAGCAGGAGCCCCATGACAGACCGAGACCTCCTCGCCGCCGGCCTGCGCCCCGCGCGCGCCGATCGCGTGGTGCTCCCGCGCTGCCGCGTCATCATCGACAACGACTTCTCCGGAGACCCGGACGATCTCTTCGCGCTCGTCCACCACGTGCTCTCGCCGTCGGTCGACATCCGCGCGATCGTCGGCTCGCACATCAGCGTGGACGACGAGTGGGACCGCTCGCAGGCGCAGGCCGAGAACGCCGTGCGCGTCGTGCACGAGACGCTTGCGGCGATGGGACTCGACGGGGAGTACCGCGTCGTGCAGGGTTCGAACCACGGCCTCGCCTCGCGCGACGAGCCGCGTCCGTCGGAGGCCGCGGACGCGATCGTCGCCGAAGCGATGCGGGAGGACAGCGACCTGCCGCTGTTCGTCCTGTGCGGAGGTGGGCTCACCGACATCGCGAGCGCGTATCTGCTCGAGCCGCGGATCGCGCAGCGGCTGACCCTCGTGTGGATCGGCGGCCCCGAGTACGAGGGGCTCGCGTCGCCGCCGCCCGATCCGGGGCCGATGGAGTACAACCTGCGCATCGACCTCACGGCGGCTCAGGTCGTCTTCGACTCGACGATCCCGATGTGGCACGTTCCGCGCGACGTCTACCGCCAGTACCTCATGTCGTATGCCGAGATCGTGCGGAACGTGCGCCCGCACGGGGAGATCGGCCGGCTCCTCCACGACGCGATCGTTCGCGTCATGCGGTGGACACGCGAGGGCGGAGCGCCGGGGATCGGCGAGACCTACATCATGGGCGACCAGCCCCTCGTGACCCTCACCGCCCTGCTCTCGTCGTTCCACGCGGACGGCTCGTCGAGCGCATACGTGCGGCGCCGCGCGCCGCGCATCACCGACGCGGGCACGTACGAGGACGCGCCCGACGGCCGTGAGATCCGCGTCTACGTGCGCGGCGATGCACGACTGACCTTCGACGACCTGTTCGCGAAGCTCGCCTGGTTCGCCGGCTCTGCCGCGTAGACCGCGACAGCGCTAGAGTTCAGCCGAGATGTCGGTTTCCGAGTCATCCCCGCACGCGGGCGCGCGGCACGGCCGTCGCCCGCTTGCGATCGCGGACATCGCCAAGCTCGCCGGCGTGTCGCCCATGACCGTCTCGCGCGTCGTCAACGGTGGCGTCGGCGTCGCCGAGGCCACGCGCCGTCGCGTGGAAGCGGTCATGCGTGAGGTCGACTTCACGCCGAACGCGTCCGCGCAGGCGCTGCGCGCGGGCCGCGCGCGCTCGATCGGCTTCCTCAGCCTCACGAGCGAGCTCGTCGGCGCGCTCGCAAAGGTGCTCGTGAGCCTCGAGCAGCAGGCGCGGGCGGCGGGCTACGCGGTCACGGTTGTGACCCTCGACGACATCAACGAGCAGACGGTGCACCAGGCGCGGCGCCAGTTCCGACAGAACGCCGTCGAGGTCGTCGTCGTCATCTCCCCCATGGTCGCGAGCCGCGCGGCCGTCGAGATGCTCGCGCGCTCGATCCCATGCGTGGGCATCTGGACGCCGCCCGGCACGATGCGCCCGGTCGCGGCCCCCGACAACGAGCGCGGCGGGTATCTCGCGACCTCCCACCTGCTCGACCTCGGGCACCGGAGGATAGCGCACATTTCGGGTCCGCGCGGCTGGATGGAGACGGAGAACCGCGAGCGGGGCTGGCGGCGCGCGCTCGAGGAGCGCGGGCTCGCTCCGGGGCCTGTCATCGCGGGCGACTGGGGACCGGGATCCGGGTTCGAGGCGGCGCAGCAGATCCTCGAGGACCCGGACGTGACCGCGATCTTCGTCGCATGCGACGCGATGGCGCTCGGGGTGCTCGACGCTGCGCGGCTCATGGGCCGCTCGGTGCCGGAGGACATCAGCATCATCGGGTACGACGACATCCCGGAGGCGCAGTTCTACTTCCCGCCCCTCACGACCATGGCGCAGCGGTTCTACGAGCTCGGCGAGCGCGCCTTCCATGTCGCAATGCAGGAGATCGGCGAGGAGGAGGAGCAGGACGCCCAGCCCGCGCAGCTCGACCCCGTCCTCGTCGTCCGCAGCACGACCGCGTCGCCGCGCTCGCGCGCCCGCGCGATCCGGCGGCGGAGGGCGACGCGCACGACGTGACGTCGCGGGCTCGGGCAGGCCGGGCACGACGGCGTGGGTGGTCCGGGCGGGTGGTGCCGGGCAGGAAGGGGATGACGTCGTGACGAGCTCCGACGACACGGGAGGGCGGGAGCGGCGCACGGCCGCGCGCAACGAGTGGTCCTTCCCGCGTGGCTCGCTCGCACGGGAGGGCTGGGAGTCGGTGGTCGACGCGGGCATCCCAGGGTAACGGCACATGGCGAGATATTCGTCGACCGCGGGCGCGATCGACACGCACGCGCTCGCGCGCACGGGCGACGTCGCCCTCGTGCCGTACGGCTACCACGGTCCCGCCGGAGTACGACCTGTACTACCTCAACGTCATGGCCGGACCCGACCCGGAGCGGGTCTCGGACGACCCGCGTCAGGCGTGGATCCGCTCGCGCTGGGAGCGCGAGGCCCCCGATGCGCGGCTGCCCTATCCCGCGGGATCGGACGGCGCGGGCGCCTGACGGCGGCGGGGGTGACTGCCGCGCGGTGACCGTGCGCGGACTGCCGGCGCGCCAGGGACGGGGGCGGGCACCCGGGCAGCGCCGGGCGCCCAGGCGGCTGCGCCCCAATCCCCATCTACCGTGACGTCGCCGCCTGCCCCCACCATACGAGGCAGGCGGGGGCCGGTGGCAAGTAGACCGACCGTGCCGACCGGTCCCCGGTCGGAGCGTCGACCGTCGCCCGCACGGCGGTCGTGTGGGAGGCGCCGGCGTGCGCGCGATGCCCACTAGGCTCGCGGCAGGAGGGAAGGACATGCCGAACGAGAGCTCTCCGCGCTTCGATCCGCGCTACGACCCCATCTTCCAACGCGGCTACAGCCCGGGCGCGTCCGGCTCGGGCCGGCCGACGCTCGTGCCGACGAGCCTCGCGACCTCCGCGCCGCCCTCCGCTCCCGATCTCGACCGGCTGTTCCCGGACGACGGATCGGAGCGGCCCGCGGCCGACGCCGCGCCACGCGACGAGACGGCCGCGCCCGCGCCCGATCCCCAGCCGCCGCGTGCGACGGTGACGCTCGCGGGCAACCCCTTCCTGCGCGGCCTGTGGATCGCCGCGATCGCGCTCGTCGCCTGCGGCGTGCTCGCGTGCATCGCGAGCGAGAGCGTCTACACGAGTGCGAGCGGGTTCAGCGGACCGCACGTGCTCGTGCTCACGCGTCTGCTCGGCGACGTCGGGCCCGCGCTCATCGTCGGCGGCATCCTCGCGGGGCTCGCGCTCGTCGTCGTGCACGCGGTCGCCTGGCACCCTGCGCCGGGCGCGGACGGGCGGGAGGGGAGCGACGACTCCGCCGCACGTCCCGGCACGCCCGATCCCGGACCGCGCGCGGTCCCCGCGCACGCCGACGCGGCCCGCGCGCGCGTCAGCGCTGGCAGTGCGGGCACCAGAAGGTGATGCGCTCCTGCAGCTCGTCGGGACCGAGCTCCCCCGAGCGGATGCTCGTGCCGCAGCGACGGCAGGGCTCGCCCGCGCGCCCGTAGACCCACGTCCGGGAGCCGCGTCGGTCGACGCCCGTCGTGACGCGCGCGACGCGTGTGCGGTTCGCCCGGATGAGCCGCTCGGCGAGCTCGATCGCGCCCTCGACGTCCTCGACCTCGCCGACCGGACGCGTCGGCAGCACGCCGCGCAGGAAGCACAGCTCGTTCGCGTAGACGTTGCCGAGACCCGCGAGGTTGCGCTGGTCGAGCACGGCGACGAAGAACGGCGTCTCGGGCCGCGCACACACGCGCCGCGTCGCCTCGTCGCGGTCCCAGTCCACGCCCAGCAGGTCCGGGCCGAGGTGACCGACGACGCGGTCCTCCTCGGCGCGCGGCACGAGCTCGGTGACGCCGAGCGAGAACCCCACCGCCTCCCACGGCTCGGTGCCGAGCACCGCGCGGGCCTGGTGTGCGGGCCGGCGCCACCTCTGGCCGGGCGCGTAGAGCTGCCAGGCGCCTTCCATCTTGAGGTGCGTGTGGAGTGTGTAGGCGCCGATGCGGTGCAGCAGGTGCTTGCCGCGGCTCACGACCTCGTCGATGCGCTCGCCCGTGAGGTCGGCGGTCGCGAACCGCGGCACGCGCAGCTCGAACCGGGTGAGGACGCGGCCCGCGAGCGCCTCGTGCATGCGTCGCGCGGCCTGGTAGACGGTATCGCCCTCGGGCATCCGCTCAACGTCCGACCGCGTAACCCTGCATGCCGCGCGGGTTCGCCGCCGCCCGCAGCGTGCCGTCCTCCTCGCGCGCGACCGCGGACAGGCGGCCGAGGCTCCACTCGTCACCGACGACGAGGTCGTGCCCGCGCAGGATGAGCTCGGCGAGCGCGTCGTCGCCGAGGCCGGGTTCCGCGACGACGCCGTTGGGAACGCGCTCGCGCGGCCAGAACGACGAGGGGGCCGAGGTCGAGTGGAACGTCGGCGCGTCGATGGCCTGCTGGAGGTCCCAGCCGCCCGCGAGCACGCGCACGAGCAGCGGGAGCTGCCACTGGTCCTGCTGGTCGCCGCCGGGTGTGCCGAGAGCGATGACGGCGCGGCCGTCACGCTCGACGATCGTCGGGCTGAGCGTCGTGCGCGGCCGCGCCCCCGGACGCAGCGAGGAGGGGAGCCCGTGCTCGAGCCACGTCATCTGGAGGCGCGTGCCGAGGCACATCCCGAGCTCGGGGATGTACGGCGAGGACTGCAGCCAGCCGCCCGACGGCGTCGCGGAGACCATGTTGCCCCAGCGGTCGACGACATCGAGGTGGCACGTGTCGCCGCGCGCAGCGCCCGAGGACTCGAGGGTCGGCTCCCCCGTCGAGCCCGCGCCGTCCGAGGCACCGCCCGCCGCGCCATCCCCCACCGCGCGGAGGTCGCGCGGCAGGTGCGCCGTGAGGCCGTCGACACGGCCGGGTCGCAGGTCGCCGTTCGCCCACTCGGCGATCTCGCCGCGTCGCGTCGCCGCGTACTCGGGCGAGAGCAGAGGGTCGATGGGTGCGCCGTCGCCGTAGTATGCCTCGCGATCTGCCTGCGCGAGCTTCATGGCCTCGAGCAGGAGGTGCGCGCCGCGTCCCGTCGACGGGTCGATCTCCTCGTCCGAGTACCCGTCGAGGATCGCGAGCGCCTCCAGGAGGGTCGGCCCCTGGCTCCACGCGCCCGCCTTCGCGACCGTCGCGCCGCGGAAGGAGGCGCGCACCGCGTCCTCCCAGCTCGCGCGCCATCCGGCGAGGTCGCTCGCACGCAGGACGCCCGCGTGGTCCTCCCCCGAGGAGTCGCGCACGGGCTCGCGCACGAAGCGGTCGATCTCCTGGGCGACGAACCCCTCTGCCCACTCCCGGCGCACGGCGTCGATGCGCTCCTCGCGCGAGTCGCCCGCGGCGGCTGCCGCGAGCCGCTCGAGGGACGCGGCCCACGCCTCGTTGCGCAGCACCGTCCCCGCCTCGGGCACCGCCCCGTCGGCGAGCCACTGGCCCGCGGACGTCGTCCAGCTGGAGAGGAAGAGGTCGCGCACGCTCGCGATCGTGCGGACGATCCCGGGAAGGGCGGGGAAACCCGTGCGCGCGTAGTGCTGGGCGTATCCGGCGACCTCGGCGAACTCCTTCGTCCCGTGGTCGCGCAGGAGCAGCAGCCACGCGTCGAAAGCCCCGGGCACGGCCGCGGCGAGCAGACCCGCCCCCGGCACGAGCTCGAGGCCCAGCGCGCGGTAGGCGTCGATGCTCGCCTCGGCGGGCGCGACGCCCTGGCCGCAGAGCACCTTCGTGGGCTCCCCCTCGGGGGCGACGAGCGCGACGAGGTCGCCGCCGGGTCCGTTGAGGTGGGGCTCGACGACCTGGAGCACGAGGGCCGCGGCGACGGCGCCGTCGAACGCGTTGCCCCCCGACTCGAGGACCGCCATCGCGCTCTGCGAGGCGAGCCAGTGGGTGGACGCGGCCATGCCGAAGGAGCCGCTCAGCGTCGGGCGAGTCGTGAAGCTCGGCGGAGCAGTGAAATTCATCCGTCTAGCTTGACAGTTTCCTCAGCGCAAGTGGAGTCCCTGGGGCGACTCTGAGAAGCCCGCGGCCCTCAGGGCGTCCCCGAGAGGCGTGCCGACGACGAAGGCGCCGTCCGCGCGCTCGACCCGCAGCCGTCCGCCGGAGCGCCGCACGGTCGCCGCGAGGGACCGCGCGGCGGCGGGCAGCGCCGCCTCCCGAGCGAAGGTGAGCACCGTGCGTCCGCCGCGCTCGAGGTAGAGCGCGAGCTCGCCGTCGACGACCACGACGAGGGCGCCCGCCTTGCGGCCCGGGCGATGGCCGCGCTGCTCGGGGTCGTCGGGGCTCGGCCAGGGGAGCGCCGCGCCGAACGGGTTGGCGGGATCGGTCGCCGCGAGAGTGCATGCGACGGGATCTGCGGGCGCGGTCTCGTCGGGTTCGCGCGCGAACGTGCGCAGCCGGTCGACCGTCGCGGGCAGCGCGAACTGCGCGGCGCCGAGCCCCTCGACGAAGTAGCCGCGACGCGCGCGTCCGCTCTCCTCGAAGCCGCTGAGCACGCGGTAGGCGGCCGCGAAGCCGCCGCGCATGCCCTCCGCGACGACGGAGCCGCGCGTGACGACGCCGTAGCGCTCGAGCAGGCGCTCGGCGGCCGCCGCCATCCGCGCCGTCTCGGAGCCGGCGGCCGCCGCGGGATCCGGCAGGAGCGACCAGCGACCGCTCACGGTCGGCGGCCCCGACTGCGTCGGCATCGCGGGTCGCGCGTAGCGGTAGGCGCGCGTGCGCGGCCGGGCGGGGGCCGTGCGTCGCCGACGGCCGCCGCCCAGGAGCGTGCGCAGTGGGGCGAGCGTGTCGTTCGTGACCCGGCCGGCCCACACGAGGTCCCAGATCGCGGTCGCGAGCTCGCCGTCGTCGGTGCTGCCCACCGCGGTCGCGAGCTGGCGGAAGAAGTACCCGCCGCCGCCGGAGAGCACCTCGAGCACCGCGCGGTGCACGTCGGCGAGCTCGGGCAGCGGCACGGGGTCGAGGGGCGGCGGCACGGCGTCGGCGAGGTCGAGACGCACCCAGCCGTCGTCGCCGGGCAGGCTCCCCGCGCCCGACCACACGACCTCGCCGGTCGCCGTGAGCTCGTCGAGCCACGCGGGGGAGTAGTCCTCCACGCGGGCCGGGAGCACGAGGGACTCCCACGCCGAGGCCGGGAGGGCGACGCCGCCGAGCTGGTCGACGACCTGCACGAGGCCGTCGATGCCGCGCAGGGGGCGTGCGACGTGCTGCCACGCGGGGAGGAAGCGCGCGAACGCGCTCTGCGGCACGGGCTCGATCTCGTGCCGCAGGGCCGCGAGCGAGCGCGCTCGCACGCGCCGCAGGACCTCGGGGTCGACCCACTCCGTCCCCGTCGCGTCGGGTCGGAACTCGCCCTCGAGCACGCGGCGGTCCGCCGCGAGCCGGCGCAGCGCGTCGAGCACGACGGCGGGTCCGAGGCCGAGTCGCTCGGCGACCTCGCTGGCGCGGAACGGGCCGTGGGTGCGCGCGTAGCGGCTCACGAGGTCGCCGACGGGATCGGCGACGGGCTCGACGAAGGCGGACGGCACGCCGATCGGGAGCGCGACGCCGAGCGCGTCGCGCAACCGGCTCGCATCCTCGATCGCCGCCCAGCGCTCCTCGCCCGCGACACGCACGCGCAGCACGCGGCGGTCGCGCTCGAGCTCGGCGAGCCAGGCGAGCACCGTCCGCTCGTCGGCCGCCGCGGGATCCGTGCGCTCCGCCACCTCGCGCGCCGTGAGCGGTCCGAGGACGCGCACGACGTCGGCGACGCCCTCCCGATCGCGTGCTCTGCGGTCCTCGGCGAGGCGCTGCAGCTCGCGCTCCGTGCGCTCGAGCACGCCCGCGTCGAGCAGCTCGCGCAGCTCGGACCGGCCGAGCAGCTCGGCGAGCAGGGTCGAGTCGAGGCTCAGCGCGGCCGCGCGCCGCTCCGCGAGCGGCACGTCGCCTTCGTACATGAACGCGCCGACATAGCCGAACAGGAGCGAGCGCGCGAACGGGGACGCCTGCGCCGTCTCGACCTCGACGAGGCGCACGCGACGTGCGGCGACGGCGCGCGCGAGGTCGACGAGCGCGGGCACGTCGTAGACGTCCTGCAACACCTCGCGCACCGTCTCGAGCACGATCGGGAACGTCGGGTAGCGCCGGGCGACCTCGAGCAGCTGGGACGCGCGCTGCCGCTGCTGCCACAGCGGGGAGCGCCGGCCGGGGTCCCGTCGGGGCAGGAGGAGGGCCCGCGCCGCGCACTCGCGGAACCGCGCCGCGAAGAGGGCGGAGCCGCCGACCTCGTCGGTCACCGCCTGCTCGAGCTCGTCGGGGTCGAACACGAAGAGCTCCGCGCCGGGCGGCTCGCCCTCCGCGTCGGCGAGGCGCACGACGATGCCGTCGTCGCCCGCGACCGCCGACCCGTCGTATCCGAAGCGATCGCGCACGCGTGCGGTCACGGCGAGCGCCCACGGCGCGTGCACCTGCATGCCGTAGGGGGAATGGAGCACGAGCCGCCAGTCGCCGAGCTCGTCGCGGAAGCGCTCGACGACGAGCGTGCGATCGGTCGGCACGTGCCCCGTGGCCTCGCGCTGGTCCCGCACGAAGTCGACGAGGTTGCGCACCGCGCGCTCGTCGAGGCCGCCGATCGCCGCGCGCCGGCGGGCCGTGGCCTCGTCCGCGGTCGCGACCTCGCGCGTGAAGGCGCCGATCGCGCGCCCGAGCTCGGCGGGGCGGCCGATGCCGTCCCCCTTCCAGAACGGCACGCGGCCCGGCTGCCCGAACGCGGGGGTCACGAGCACGCGATCGTGCGTGATGTCCTCGATGCGCCAGCTCGTCGCGCCGAGCGCGAATACGTCGCCGACGCGCGACTCGTAGACCATCTCCTCGTCGAGCTCGCCCACGCGCCGCCCGCCCGAGGCCGACTCGTCGCCCACGAGGAAGACCCCGAACATGCCCCGGTCGGGGATCGTGCCGCCGCTCGTGACGGCGAGCCGCTGCGCGCCCGGGCGTCCGGTGATCGTGCCGCCCACGCGATCCCACACGACGCGCGGGCGCAGCTCGGCGAACTCGTCGCTCGGATAGCGCCCGCTCACGAGGTCGAGCGTCGCGTCGAACGCCGAGCGCGGGAGGGTCGCGAACGGGGCGCTGCGACGCACGACGTCGAACCACTCCTCGACGTCGCGGGGCCCTAGCGCGGCGTGCGCGACCGTGTGCTGGGCGAGCACGTCGAGCGGGTTCGCGGGAACGGAGAGCTCCTCGATGAGCCCCGCCGTCATGCGCTCGCTCACGACGGCGGAGTGGATGAGGTCGGCGCGGTGCTTGGGGTAGACGAGCCCGAGCGAGACCTCGCCCACCTGGTGGCCCGCGCGCCCGATCCGCTGCAGTCCGCTCGCGACCGAGGGCGGAGCCTCGACCTGGATGACCTGGTCGACCGCGCCCATGTCGATGCCGAGCTCGAGCGAGCTCGTCGCGACGACGCAGCGCAGCCGGCCGCTCTTGAGGTCGTCCTCGATGCGCGCTCGCTGCTCCTTGCTCACAGAGCCGTGGTGGGCGCGCGCGAGCACGTCCGCGCCGCCCTCGCCCGCGAGCTGCCCGCGCCCGCTCACCTGGCCGGAGGCGCCGATGAGCTGGGCGGGCGGCCGCGTCGGCGCCGGCGCGTCCTCGGCCCATCCCATGCGCTCGGCGAAGATCTCGTTGAAGCGGGCGGTGAGCCTCTCGGCGAGCCGTCTCGAGTTGGCGAAGACGATCGTCGAGCGCGCGTCGAGGATGCGGTCGACGATGCTCTCCTCGACGTGCGGCCAGATCGATCCCTGCAGGTCGCCGTCGCTCTCCCGCGAGCCGGGCGTCGTGCCGAGCTCGGTCATGTCCTCGACGGGCACGACGACGCGCACGTCGATCGTCTTCGCCGACGCGGGCGCGACGATCGAGACGGGCGCCGATCCGCCGAGGAAGCGCGCGACCTCCTCGCGCGGACGCACCGTCGCGGAGAGGCCGATGCGCTGGGCGGGCCGCGGCAGGAGCGCGTCGAGACGCTCGAGGGACACCGCGAGATGGGCGCCGCGCTTGGTCGCCGCGACCGCGTGCACCTCGTCGACGATGACCGTCTCGACGCCCGCGAGGGTCTCCCGCGCCGAGGAGGTGAGCATGAGGAAGAGGCTCTCCGGCGTCGTGATGAGGATGTCGGGCGGCTCGCGCAGGAGCGCGCGGCGCTCGACCGAGGGAGTGTCGCCCGACCGCACGCCCACGCTCACCTCAGGCGGCGTCGCGCCGAGCCGGCGCGCGGTCTCGCGCACGCCCACGAGCGGGGAGCGGAGGTTCCGCTCGACGTCGACGCCGAGCGCCTTGAGCGGCGAGACGTAGAGCACGGAGGTCGTGCGGCGCGCGGCCGCGGGCTCAGCAGCGCCGCGTGCGACGAGCCGGTCGATCGCCCACAGGAACGCCGCGAGCGTCTTGCCGGAGCCCGTCGGGGCGACCACGAGGGCGTGGCCGCCGCCGCTGATCGCCTCCCACGCGCCGAGCTGCGCGGGCGTCGGCGAGGGGAAGGCGCCCGCGAACCACTCCCGTGTCGCGGGGGAGAAGCGGTCGAGCACGGCGGGCATGCGTACCATCCTCGCCCGTCCCGGCGACATGCGGAGCGCCTCGGGACTGCGGCGCATCGACGGCGACGGGATGCGCCGCGCGGTGGATTGCGCGCGGTGGATTGGTGGAGTGGTCAGTAGACCGTGTAGCCGCCGTCGATCACGAGCACGGATCCCGTCATGAAGCTCGAGGCGTCGCTCGCGAGGTAGACGATCGCCGGCCCGAGCTCGTCCGGCTGCCCCGCGCGCTGCAGCGGCGCGTCCTCGATCCAGTGCCGCCGGAACCGGGGCTCGTGCACGGGCGCCATGTCCGTCTCCATGTAGCCGGGGGCGATCGCGTTGACGCGCACCCCGTGCGGGGCCCACTCGGCCGCGAGGCTCTTCGTGAGCTGGTGGACGGCGGCCTTCGACGCGTTGTACGCGGGCTGCCACTGCGGCCGGTTGACGATCTGGGCGGAGATCGAGCCGACGTTGACGATCGTGCCGCTCCCCCGCTCGACCATGTGACGCCCGAAGGTCTGGCATGCGAACCAGAGCCCGTCGAGGTTGACGTCGAGCACGTGCCGCCACTCGTCGTCGGTGACCTCGAGCGCAGGGCGGTGGATGCACGCGCCCGCGTTGTTGACGAGCACGTCCACGTTCCCGAACTCGCGCACCGCCTCGTCGAGCACGCGCTCCACGTGCGCGCGCTCGGTGACGTCGGCGAGCGAGACGAGCGCGCGGCGGCCGAGCCCGCGGATCTCGTCCGCGACCTCCGCCGCGGCGGACTCGTCCCGACCCACGAGCACGAGGTCGGCCCCGACCTCGGCGAGGGCTCGCGCGAACGCGCGGCCGAGCCCGCGCGTGGCGCCGGTCACGACCGCCGTGCGGCCGGTGAGGTCGAAGCGGGAGAGCACGGACATGGCAAGGAGACTACCGGCGTCGTGCGCGACGCGCGCGGGCGCGCACGACGCCGCACCGGCCGCGCGGCGGTAAGAATGGAGCATGAGCTCCGTGGGCACTCCCGATCCCAACCCCGGCTGGCTCTCCGACGACGAGCTCGCGCAGATCCGGCGCCGCCTGCCGCTGCTCTACGTCGAGGCCGTGCCCGTCCGCGTCGACGGCATGGGGATCGTGACCGAGATCGGGCTCCTCCTGCGCGTCAACGACGCCGGCGCGATCATGCGCACGGTCGTCTCCGGGCGCGTCCTCTACGGCGAGACGCTCCGGGACGCCCTCTTCCGGCACCTCGAGAAGGACCTCGGCCCCATGGCGTTCCCGCAGCTGCCGCCCTCGCCCGTGCCGTTCTCCGTGGCCGAGTACTTCCCGCTGCCCGGCCTCGGCCGATACAGCGACGAGAGGCAGCACGCCGTCTCGCTCGCCTACGTCGTGCCCGTCACGGGCACGTGCGATCCGCGCCAGGACGCGCTCGAGCTCACGTGGATGTCGCCCGCCGACGCGGCGTCCGACCGCATCGCGGCGGACATGGAGGGCGGGCGCGGCTCGCTCGTGCGCGCCGCCCTCGCCTCCGTCGGCGTGCTCTGACCGGCGTCGCACCGTGCGGCGGACACCGAGCGGATGAGGCTCAGGCGCGTCCCTGCTGCGACTGCGCGCGACGCGAGCGGCGCTCGCCGCCCGTGCGCGGCGCGGCGACGTACGCGCCGCCCGTGCCCGAGCCGGTCGAGTAGACGGAGCGCGACCGCTGCGCCCGCGCGGCGGGCTGCTGGGCGCTCGAGGCGGATGCGGTCGCCACGGCGCCGCCGCTCGCGCGTCCGCGGCCGCCGCGCCGGCGGCGCGATCCGGAAGCAGGAGCGCCCGCGGGTCCGCCGACAGCGGGTCCGCCACGGCCCTCGCTCACACGCGCGCGCTCGCGCGGCGGCTGCGATCCGCGCGCCGGCGGTGCCGGGGACGGCGCGACGTGCGCGGCGACCTCGCCGACGAGCGCGGCGACCGCCGGCGAGCCGGCCGTGGCCGATTGGGGCCTGACCGCGATGGCGGCCTTGCGCAGCAGGGCGAGCACGTCGCCGCGCTGCTCCGGGAGCATGATCGTCACGACGTCGCCCTCCGCGCCCGCGCGCGCGGTGCGACCGGAGCGGTGCACGTAGGCCTTGTGCTCGGCCGGAGGGTCGACGTGCACGACGAGCTCGACGTCGTCCACGTGCACGCCGCGCGCGGCGACGTCGGTCGCGACGAGCACGCGCACGGCACCGGAGGCGAAGGCGGCGAGGTTGCGGTCGCGCTGCGGCTGCGAGAGGTTGCCGTGCAGGTCGACGGCGGGGATCCCCGCGGCCGTGAGCTGACGCGCGAGCTTCTTCGCGTGGTGCTTCGTGCGGCTGAACAGGATGCGACGGCCGGTGCCCGACGCGAGCTCCTGCACGACGGCGCGCTTGCCGTCCGCGTCCGCGACCTCGAGCACGTGGTGCGTCATGGCCGCGACGGGCGCGTCGACCTCGTCGACCGAGTGCAGCACGGGACGCTCGAGGAATCGCTTGACGAGCACGTCGACGCCGTTGTCGAGCGTCGCGCTGAAGAGCAGCCGCTGGCCGCTGCGCGGCGTGCGGGAGAGGATGCGCGTGACGACGGGCAGGAAGCCGAGGTCGGCCATGTGGTCCGCCTCGTCGATGACGGTGACCTCGACGTCGCCGAGGTCGACCGCGCGCTGGCCGATGAGGTCCTCGAGCCGTCCGGGGCACGCGACGAGGATCTCGACGCCTGCGCGCAGGGCCGTCACCTGGCGCTGCGGGGACACGCCGCCGAACACCGTGGTCGTGCGGAGGCCGTAGACGTCCGCGAGCGGGGCCACGGTCGCGGCGATCTGCGTCGCGAGCTCGCGCGTGGGGGCGAGCACGAGGGCGCGCGGGCGCGTCGGGCGGGCCCGCACGGCGCGGCCCTCGGGCGCCAGGCGCGTGACGAGGGGGAGTGCGAAGGCGAGCGTCTTGCCGGACCCCGTGCGGCCGCGGCCGAGCACGTCGCGGCCCGCGAGGGAGTCGGGGAGCGTGTCCGCCTGGATGGGGAACGCCGTCGTCTTGCCGTCCGCGGCGAGCGTGGCGACGAGGGCGGAGGGCACGCCGAGCGTGCCGAAATCGGTGGAGGTCATGGTGCCTTTCGGGCGGAAGCGCCGCGTCGGATCGCGGCTCATGGCGAAGGTGCCGGGAGGCACATCCGTTCGCCGAAGAAGATGTCAACCGGGATGCGGTGAGGGATGCGTTCTGCGACGCAAGAAGCGCGCGATGCGCGCTGCATGTGCCTCCAGCCTACCGCATGCCGTGCTCACACGAGCGGCAGGAGGGCGGCGAGGGCTCGCCAGCGCGCGCCGCGCCACTGCCAGAGGGCCCACAGCGCGGGCCACGCGAGCACGGCGGCGGGACCTCCCCCGACGTCGAGCCGCTCGCGGTAGAGCGTGCGGCCGCCCGGCGCGGGAGCGACGGCGATGCGGTGCCGCCAGCCGGTGAGGAGCGCGAGCGGGCCGCCGGTCGCGCGACCGTCGTCCTCCTGGATGCGCGCGCCCCGGCGCGTCGAGCGACGGATGCGCAGCACGTGCACGCCCACGGGCACGAGCCCGAGCGCGAGGACCTCGACGCGGTGCTCGCCCTCGGGCCAGCGGTCGGGGAAGCCCCCCGGCTCGAGCGACCGGAACGACAGGATCGGCGCCGCCACGTGCTCCATGCCCGCAGGCGAGGTCACCGCCTCCCACGCCGCGTCGGGCGAGCAGTCGAGCACCATCCGGAGTGTCACGCGCATGCGCCCAGTCTGGACCCGTGCGAGCCGGCGCGGGCGGCTCGCGGCGTCCTCCATGCCGTTGCGCGCCGTCGTGGGCCGTGCGGCGCGGCCGCGTCACACTCCGTGCCGCGGGCGGTCGCGCGACTAGGGTCGAGGCGTGCCTGCTCCCGCCTCTCCGCTCGACCAGTCCACGTATCAGGTCCGCTTCGAGTGGGGGGCGGACGGCCTCCGGCGGCTCGCCGCCGCCGACGTCGTCGTGTTCGTCGACGTGCTCGCTCCTGCCGCTTCCGGCGCGCGCGGCGCGGGCGGCGGAGACCGCGGGGTCGGCGCGCGCGGCGCGGACGCGACGGCCGCTCTCCTGGAGGCTGTCCCGCCGCGCTCCGCAGTCGTGCGCGGCGGCCTGCGCGATCGCCGCGCCGTCGCCGAGTGGGTGCTCGCGCGCCAGGCGGAGAAGGGCGACCGCTTCTCGGTCGCGGTCGTCGCGGCGGGCGAGACGCACGAGGGCGCGCTGCGGCTCGCCGTCGAGGACCTCCTCGCCGCGGGCGCGATCGTCGACGCGCTCGCCGACCTCGGCATAGACCACTCGTCGCCGGAGGCCGCCGCCGCTGGCGCCGCGTTCGCGGGGCTGCGCAACGCCGTGCGGCACCTCGTGCGGGCCTCCGGGAGCGGGCGCGTGCTCCTCGCGGCGGGACGCGAGGAGGAGCTCGACGCGGCCGTCGAGCTCGACGCGGACGCGGAGGCGCACGTCGTGCGGGAATCCAGGCTCGACGCCTAGCGTTGCCCCGTCGGCGGGCGCGGGCGCATCGTGACGCCCCGCCGGACGATGCCGACGAAGAGGAGGACGCCATGAAGGCCGTGCTGAACGGGACCGTGATCGCCGAGGCGCCGAAGGAGGAGCTCATCCAGATCGAGGGCAACTGGTACTTCCCGCCGTCGAGCGTGCACACCGAGTACCTCGAGAAGAGCCCGACGCCCTACACGTGCCCGTGGAAGGGGGAGTGCCAGTACTTCAGCGTGAAGGACGGCGACACCCTGCTGCAGGACCGCGGGTGGAGCTACCCGACGCCGTACCCGAGCGCGTTCGAGCGCGTCGGCAAGGACTTCAGCGGCTACGTCGCCTTCTGGAAGGACGTGCAGGTCACCGAGTGACCCGCGGTCTCCGAACGACCGCAGTCACCGCACTCACCGAGCGACCCGCACCCACGCGATCGCGTGCGCGGGGTCGTAGCGGGTCGAGCAGCGTCCGCACGCCATCGGTCGCGACGGCCGGCGGTAGCGGTAGTGCACGTGGCCCGCGGGGCACGTGCCGACCCACGGGGCGAGCTCGGTCGCGGTCTCGCCGTCGTGCGTGCGCCGGCCGCCGTAGCCGAGCTCGCGCGCGATCGCGCGCCAGCGCGGGCCGTGGCCGGCGGCGTGGCCCGCGAGCGCGTGCGCGACCTCGTGCAGGAGCACCTGATGGATGTCGTCGTCCTCGAAGCGAGCGGCGAGGTGCCGGGATACGGTGATGCGCTTGGCCGAGTAGTTGCACAGACCCGCGCGCGTCTTCGCCGAGTCGAAGCCGAACGACCAGATCGCCGGGTCCAGGTGCAGCGCGATGAGCGCCTCCGCCCACCTCCTCACGCGCTCGAGCTCTGCCACGGAGTCGAGGCTAAGCCCTGCGCGCGACTGCCTCGGCATCGCTCGGCCGGCTGGTGAGGCACGCGGCGCGGTGCCGCTCTGGAGAGGAGGAGTGGCGCCCCGTCCGGCGCACGGCGCCGCTCCCGCGGGAGGCCCCGCCCGTCCGCAACCATCCCGCTGAGGGGCGCCATATCGTCGCGTGGAGGGCCCCACTCCGGCAGTTCGGCGCCCCTCAGCCTGGGTGCTGGCGCGGCGCCCGCGCTCGGCAGGTCAGTCCCGCGCTCGGCAGGTCAGTCGCCCGTGCTCCGCACGCCGAAAATCCCCCGCGCGGGCGGCGGGGAGGGCGTCGCCGTCGCATCGGTCACGACCGGCGCGGCCCCGATCCAGTCCCGCACGTCCGCGCCCGCGACGAGGACGGCCGGATGCGGTCCCTGCGCGAGCAGGCGCGGGAGCATGTCGAGCGGCAGGGCTGCGGGCGAGCCGAGCAGCACGAGGTTGCCGTACCGGCGGCCGCGCACGACCCCGCTCTCGGCGAGCACCGCGACGTGGCCGAAGGCCAACTGCACGGTCGCTGCCTGACCCCGCGCGAAGGACAGCCCCGGGCCGTCGGCGACGTTCACGAGCACGATCCCGTCCGGGCGGAGCAGTCGCAGGAGACTCGCGTAGAACTCGAGGCTCGTCACGTGCGCGGGGATGCGCGATCCGCCGAACACGTCGACGATGATCGCGTCGACGCCGTGGTCGAGCCCCGACGGCAGGTGCGAGACGACCTCGCGCGCGTCCCCGTAGCGGATGCGGATGGAAGCCCCCGCCGGCAACGGCAGGTGCTCGCGCACGAACTCGACGAGGTCCCGCTCGAGCTCGATCACCTGCTGCCGCGATCCCGGCCGCGTCGCCTCGACATAGCGCGGGAGGGTGAGCGCACCCGCGCCCAGGTGCACGACCGTGATCGGCTCCCCGGGCGGACGGAACCGGTCGAGCACGTGACCCATGCGCTGCACGTACTCGAAGAACAGGTGGGTCGGATCGGCCGGGTCGACGTGGGACTGGGGCGTGCCGTCGACGACGAGCTGCACCGACCCGGGGTTCCATCGGTCCGGCTCGAGCACGGCGCGCATGCCGCTGCCGCGCAGGATGATCTCGGGGGGAGCGGCCACGACGAGCATCCTCCCACGCGTCGTTCGGATCTCCACCCGGGCTCCACCCGGAGGTGGTGGGCCGAACGGGCCCGCCGCGGGAGCCTGGAACCGGGCGCGCCGACCGCGCCCGGAGCGAGGAGACCCCCATGACACTGCAGACCGTCGGCTACGTCCTGCTCGCCGTCGCGGCGATCGCGTTCCTCGTCTACCGCCAGACGACGTGGCAGCCCGTGCAGCTCGGACGCATGCTGCGCCTCCCGCTCATCCTCGCCGCGATCGGCGTCTACTCGCTGCTGAGCGAGAAGCACATCGCGATCCACCCGATCGACGTCGCCGCGCTCGCCGCGGAGCTCGTCGTCTCGCTCGCGCTCGGCGCCGTCATGGGCATGCTCTCCGTCTTCCGGCCGATCACCGACGCGGCCCTCGAGCGCTGGCGCGCACGACGCCGTCCCTCGGACGCGTCCCCGCGCGCGGAGGTGCGCACGGGCTGGCTCGGCGCGGCGCTGTGGATCGTCCTCATCGCGATCCGGGTCGGCATGGACGTCGGCGCGGAGGCGCTCGGGGCGCACGCGGCCGCGTCGACGGGCGTCATCCTCATCGTCGTCGCCGCGAACCGGGTCGCGCGCGCGCTCGTCGTCGCGCAGCGCCTGGACCGGCATCCGCCGCTCGCCGCATGATGAAGTCGTGAGCGCCTTCAGCCCGTCGCACGGGAGCCCGCTTCCCCCGGCCCCGACCTGGAGGGAGCGGCTCGTCGTCGCGGTGCTCCGCCGCGGGATCCTCCTCGCGCTCGCCGCGTACCTCGCGGTCGAGCTGTGGCTCCAGCGCGGGCCGGCCCATCCGCGCTGGATGCTCGTCGTCGCGGTCGGCGGCATCCTCGTGTGGCTCGTCTCGATCCTGCTGCCGCCGCGTGCGCGACGCGTGGAGCCCGTGCTGAGCGCCGTCATGCTCGCGGTCGTCTTCACGGCCCCCGCGACCGACCTGCTCGGGGTCATCCCCCCGGCCGTCGCGCTCGTCGGCGTGCTGCGACGTCCCGAGCGGCCCGTGTGGCACGGGGCGGCCGCCCTCGCCGGATGCCTCGCCGTGCTCGCGGGCACGGGGGCGGCCGGCGCGCCCGCAGAGCTCGCGCTCGGCGCGGCGGCGGCGCTCGTCATCGCGGCCCTCGTCGGCGTGAGCCGGCGCCAGGCCGCGCACGCGGCCGCGCAGGGCCGGGAGCTCGAGCGCGAGCGTCTCGCCGTGCGCGAGGAGCAGGCGCGCGCCGAGCTGCTCGCCGACCGGTCGCGCGTCGCGCGGGAGATCCACGACGTGCTCGCCCACAGCCTCGGCGGCCTCGTCATCCAGCTCGACGCGCTCGAGGCCCTCCTCGAGTCGGGTCGCGCGGACGACGCGCTCGCCCGCGTGCGCGAGGCGCGCGCCCTCGCCGCCGACGGCCTCGGCGAGGCCCGGCGCGCGGTCGCCGCGCTGCGCGACCCCGTGTCCGGCGCGGCGGGCCCGCACCCGGGCGCGGTGCCCGGCGGCGAGCTCGTGCGGTCCCTCGGCGACGTCGTGCGCGTGCACGAGCGGCTCGGCGGCGGCATCCGCTTCGAGGTCGCGGGAGCTCCGCGCTCGTCGTCCGCCGAGACGGCGACCGCTCTCACGCGCGCCCTGCAGGAGGCGCTCGCGAACGCGCGCAAGCACGCGCCGGGGGTCGAGGTGCGCGCGGCGCTCTCCTTCCGGCCGGACGCGATCGCGCTCGAGGTGCGCACGCCGTTCGCGCCGCGGGGACGCGTGAGCGACCTCGCCGCGACGGGTGGCGGCCACGGCCTCTCCGGCATGGCCGAGCGGTTCCGCGAGCTCCCCGGCGCGTCCCTCGAGTACGGCGCGCGCACGGACGCGTTCGTCGTGCGCGCCGAGGTCGCGGCGTGACGGAGGAGCCCATCCGCGTGCTCGTCGCCGACGATCAGGCGATCGTGCGGGACGGCCTCGCGACAGTGCTCGGGCTGCTGCCGGATGTCGAGGTCGTCGGTCGTGCCGCCGACGGCGAGGAGGCGGTGCGCGCGGTCGCCGAGCTCGCGCCCGACGTCGTCCTCATGGACCTGCGCATGCCGCGCGTGGACGGGGTCGAGGCGACGGCGCGCATCGCGCGCGACCATCCGTCGACGGCCGTGCTCGTGCTCACGACGTTCGCCGACGACTCCTCGATCGCCGCGGCGCTCTCCGCGGGCGCGCGCGGGTACCTCACGAAGGACGCCGGACGGGAGGAGGTCGCGGCCGCGCTGCGCGCCGTCGCGGCGGGACAGGCGACGTTCGCCGCGGAGGTCGGCGAGCGGCTCGTGCGCGGGCTGCGCGCGAGCGTCGACGCCGCGTCCGCCGCTCCCGTCGCGCCGGTGGCGCCTGCGGAGGCGCTCGCGCGGAGCCTCCCCGCGCTCACGCCGCGCGAGGCGGAGGTGCTCGCGCTCATCGCGGACGGGCTCAGCAACGGCGAGATCGCGTCCCTCCTCTTCGTGAGCGTCGCGACCGTCAAGACCCACATCAACGCGATCTTCGCGAAGCTCGGCGTGCGCGACCGGCCGCGCGCGATCGCGCTCGCGCGCGAGGCCCTCGGCCGCTGATGCGGGACCGTCGAGACGGGGTCAGCCCGTGGGGGCGAGTCGTACCGAGAGGATGCGGTCGTCGCCCGCGTGCGGGGATCCGCGTCCGTCCGTGTTGTCGGTGAGGATCCAGAGCGTGCCCCCCGGACCGGGCGCGACGTCCCGCAGCCGTCCGTACCGGCTGGCGTAGAGCGCGGTCGCGGTCGGACCGCGGCCGCCGCGCACGCGGATCGACCACAGCCGCTCGCCGCGCAGCGCGGCGAGGAAGAACGTCCCGTCGACGTAGGCGAGGCCGCTCGGGCTCGCCTCGTCCGTCGACCACTGCAGCGTGGGGTCGACGAAGCGCGCGTCGTGGGCGACGCCCTCGACGACCGGCCACCCGTAGTTCGACCCGGCGACGATGCGGTTGAGCTCATCCCACGTGTCCTGTCCGAACTCGGAGGCCCACAGCTGCCCGTTCGCGTCCCACGCGAGGCCCTGCGGGTTGCGGTGGCCGAGCGTGTAGACGAGGGATCCGGGGAAGGGGTTGTCCGCGGGCGCGTCCCCGGCCGGCGTCATGCGCAGGACCTTGCCGTTGAGGGATCCGCGGTCCTGGGCGCGCGAGGTGACGCCCGCGTCGCCCACCGTCGCGTAGAGCATCCCGTCGGGCCCGAACGCGATCCGGCCGCCGTTATGGTAGCTCGCCCTCGCGAGCCCGTCGAGCACGACGCTCGCGGGGCCGAGCGAGAGGTCGCCCCCGTCGTCGTGCAGCGGCATGCGGACGATGCGGTTGTCGTCGCGCGTCGTCTCGTACGCGTAGAGCTCGCGGCCGGCGCCGGACCCGTGCAAGGCGAGGCCGAGCAGGCCGCCCTCGCCCGTGTGGACGACGCCGGGCACCGTCCCGATGCGTCGGACCGTCGTCGCGCGCGAGGAGACGAGGACGACGTCGCCGGTGTCGCGCTCGCTCACGAGCACGCGCGTGTCGTCGAGACGCGCCATCGACCACGGGGAGTCGAGGCCCGTGACGACGTCCGCGGGCGTGCCGGCGGGAGCGACGCCGCCGGATGTGCGCCCCGGGGAGCCGGAGCCCGGGGAGCCGGACGCGCTCGGGTGCGGGCCGGGGGAGCCGGAGGCCGCGGGAGCGCTCGCGCGCGGCGTCCCCGCCGGAGCCGAGGGGACGCATCCGGCGAGCAGCGCGACGCTCGCGAGCGCGACGGCCGCGGCGGCGGACAGGCGGCGCATGGCCCGACCCTAGACCCCGCTCCACCCTTGCGCGGCAGGTCTTCCCAAAACGAAGGAGTCTCCCGAGCGGATGGGTCGCGAACGGCGGTTCGCGGCGCCGGACCGCCGGTTTCTCCTTCATTTTCGGTGGATGGGCGGGGAGGCCGGGACGGCAGGGGGAGGGAATGGAGCGCAGGCCCGCGCGGTTATACCGGATGTCGACGAGCAGGTCAAGGATACGGGTGGACAATTCCCGGCATCCCGGCCTATGATTGTCTTTTGCGCTCCCAGACTCCCTCGACCGTCATATGGTGGACGGCCGGCGCGCCCCGAGTATAGCGGCGGGGCGGATCTCGACGAGGTGCTGGCGAGTGTTCTCCCATTCCGAAACGGCATGGCCCTGATGGGCCCCGGAGGTTATTTCCTTGGCTGCTGCGCCTCACGCATCGTCCACCATCGCTCCCAAGAACGGCCGTAACGCCAAGCGGCTCTCTTTCGCCAAGATCACCGACACCCTCACCGTCCCCGACCTGCTCGCCCTTCAGACCGAGAGCTTCGACTGGCTCGTCGGCAACGAGGCGTGGCGCGCGCGCATCGCCGAGAACGGCGGATCGACCAAGACCGGCCTCGACGAGATCTTCGAGGAGATCAGCCCCATCGAGGACCTCGGCGAGACGATGCAGCTGTCGTTCTCGAACCCCGAGCTCGAGGAGCCGAAGTACTCCATCGAGGAGTGCAAGGAGCGCGGCAAGACCTACGCCGCCCCGCTCTACGTGAACGCCGAGTTCATGAACCACATGACGGGCGAGATCAAGACCCAGACGGTCTTCATGGGCGACTTCCCGCTCATGACCGA
>JAATFA010000101.1 GCA_015655445.1 Actinomycetales bacterium
GACGGCGTATCCGACGATTGCGGTGGCGGCGGCGGAGATGGTGGCTCGGGGGGATGTGGATCGGGCGGTGTTGGTGTGTGGGACGGGGTTGGGGGTGGCGATCTCGGCGAACAAGGTGCGGGGTGTGCGTGCGGTGACGGCACATGATTCGTATTCGGTGGAGCGGTCGGTGTTGTCCAATGATGCGCAGGTGTTGTGTCTGGGGCAGCGTGTGGTGGGGGTGGAGTTGGCGCGTCGGTTGGTGCGGGAGTGGTTGACGTATCGGTTTGATGCGTCCTCGGCCTCCGCGGCCAAGGTCGCCCTCATCGACGAGTACGAGCGCGATGCGTCCGCGTGACGGACGCGGCGGACGGAGCATCCATGACCGCTGATCCCCCCCGTCCGTCCCGGCCGCTGCTCGGCGTGAGCCTCAAGATGTACTTCGGCCCCGCGCGCACCCTCGAGTGGTGCCGCGCGGTCGCGGACGTCGCGCGGGTGCACCCCGGCGTCGCCTCGGGCGCCGTCGAGCTCCTCGTGCTCCCGTCGTTCGTCTCCCTGCCCGCCGCCCTCGAGGCGTTCGCGGGCACGGGCGTCGCGGTGGGCGCGCAGGACCTGTTCTGGGAGGACAGCGGTCCCTTCACCGGCGAGGTGAGCGGGAGCGATCTCGCCGCCCTCGGCTGCGCGTACGCGGAGGTCGGCCACGCCGAGCGGCGTGCGCTGCTCGGCGAGGACGACGCCATGATCGGATCCAAGCTCGCGGCGGCCGTGCGCAACGGGCTCGTCCCCGTGCTGTGCGTCGGCGAGCGCACGGAGGCGGGCCCGGCGGCCGCGGCGCACGAGTGCGTCGACACGCTCGAGTCGATCGTCGGCGCGAGCGGCCTCGAGGAGGCGCCCGAGATCGTCGTCGCCTACGAGCCCGTGTGGGCGATCGGGGCCGAGCGGCCGGCGGGCCGCGAGCACGTCGTCGCGGTCGCTCGCGTCATCCGCGACTGGCTCGCCGAGCGGTCGCCGTTCGCCGCCGCGCGCGTGATCTACGGGGGCAGCGCGGGCCCGGGCACGCTCACCGAGCTCGGCGACGTCGTCGACGGCCTCTTCCTCGGCCGGTTCGCGCACGACCCGCTGGCCTTGAGCGGCATGCTGGACGAGAGCCTCAGCCGGGTCGGGCCTCGACTCGAGGACGACCGGGCGCGCTGAGCGGGGGAGGGAGTCGCACGAGATGGCAGACCACGCGGGAGGGACGCGGCAATCGCGCCAGGCGGCGCGGCAGCGGGCGATCACCGAGGCGGTCATGGCGGAGGGGGCGATCAGCATCGAGCAGATCGCCGAGCGCTTCGACATCAGCCTCATGACCGTGCACCGCGACCTCGACGAGCTCGAGTCGCGCGGCCTGCTGCGCAAGTCGCGCGGCGTCGCGACGGCGCTCTCGACGCGCCTCGTCGAGTCGAGCGACGTCTACCGGTCGCACCGGCAGCTCGCCGAGAAGCGCGCGCTCGCCCTCGCCGCGATGGAGTTCGTCGAGCCCGGGCAGGCGATCTTCCTCGACGACTCGACGACCGTGCTCCAGATGGCCGACCTCCTGCCCGAGCGCACGCCCCTCACGGTCATCACGAACGTGCTCACGCTCATGAACGCGCTGCGCAACACGCGCGGCATCTCGCTGCTCGCGCTCGGCGGCAACTACTACAACTGGTGCAGCGCCTTCATGGGCCGCATGACGACGGAGGCGATCCGCACGCTACGCGGCGACCTCTTCATCATGTCGACCTCGGCGATCACCGACGACACCGTCTTCCACCAGAACCTCGAGACCGTGGACGTCAAGCGCGCGATGTTCGACGCGTCGGCGCGCCGCATCCTGCTCGCCGACCACACGAAGTTCGAGCAGCGCGCTCTCCACGCCCTGGCCCAGCTGAGCGACTTCGACATCGTCGTGGTCGACTCGCAGACTGCCGAGGACCACGTGACGCGCATGCGCTCGCAGGGCGTTCACGTCGTCGTCGCGCCCCCCGTGCCCTCGGGCGCGCCCGCGCTCGATCCCGCGTCCGACCCCATCGACGAAGGAGCACCATCATGACCGCATCCCTGCCCGCCACGATGCGTGCGAGCGTCCTGCTCGCGCCCCGCGTGCTCGAGGTGCAGGAGCGACCCGTGCCCGCGCTCGACCCCGACCAGGTGCTCGTCGAGGTCGCGGCCGTGGGCGTGTGCGGGTCGGACGTGCACTTCTGGCACGACGGCCGGCTCGGCGACTGGGTCGTCGACGAGCCGCTCGTGCTCGGCCACGAGTCCGGCGGCCGCATCGTCGCCGTCGGCCGAGACGTCGACCCCGCACGCATCGGCGAGCGCGTGTCGATCGAGCCGCAGCGCCCCACCCCGTTCTCCCGCGAGACCCTCGAGGGCCGCTACAACCTCGATCCGCACATGCGCTTCTACGCGACGCCCGGGGTCGACGGCGCCTTCGCGCAGTACGTCGCGATCCAGTCGCACTTCGCCTGGCACGTGCCGGACGAGGTGAGCGACGACGCGGCGGCGCTCATGGAGCCGCTCTCGGTCGCGGTCGCGACCGCGCAGAAGGCCGCCGTGACGGTCGGAAGCCGCGTGCTCGTGACGGGCGCCGGCCCCATCGGCGTGCTCGTCGCTCAGGTCGCGCGCGCGTACGGCGCGAGCGAGGTCGTGATGTCGGACATCAGCGCGGACCGCCGCGCGGAGGCCCTGCGCTTCGGGGCCACGCACGTCGTCGACCCCCTGGCGGAGGACGTCGGATCCCTCGGTCTCGACGTCGACGTCTTCGTGGACGCGTCGGGCGCGGCCCCCGCCGTGCAGGGCGGCGTCCGCGCCGTGCGGCCCGCCGGGCGCGTCGTGCTCGTGGGCATGGGCGCGGCCGAGATCGCGCTGCCGATCCCCGTCATCCAGAACCGCGAGCTGCTCGTGACGGGCGTCTTCCGCTACGCGAACACATGGCCGACGGCGATCGAGCTCGTGCGATCCGGCAAGGTCGACGTGGACTCGATGGTCACGGGGCACTTCGGCCTCGAGGAGGTCGGCGCCGCGTTCGCGAGCGCGAACTCCCCCGGCGTGCTCAAGTCGGTCGTGACGCCGCAGCGCTGAGCCGCGGGCTGGCCTGGCCGGATCGGCTCGCGGTCGCCGCGCTCGGCGCGGGCACGGGGGTCGTGCTTCTGCGGCATCCCCGCTGGCGCCCCCGCGCCCGCGGCGACCCGTCGATCAGCTCAGCACGTCCTTCGTCGTGAAGCGGCCGTAGGCGAGGGCGCCGAAGACGGCGACGTAGGCGAGCTGCAGGAGCGCGTCGCTCGCGTACGACCCCCACGCGATGGGCTCACGCAGGAGGTCGCCGAAGCCGAGCCAGTAGTGCGAGAAGAGCCACGGGTGCAGCCACGCGAGCTGGGGGAGCGCGTCGGCGATCTGCCCGGCCGCCGCGAGCACGACCGTCGCGGCCATCGCGCCGACGGGCACGGTCGTGAGGGTCGAGGCGAACAGGCCGATCGCGCCGAGCCCGAGCAGCGAGAGCGACGTGTATCCCACGAGCAGGAGCGTGCGCAGCACGAAGCCGCCCGCGTCGACGGTGTCGCCGGAGAGGAGCGTCACGTCCCGGATCGGGAAGAGCACCGCGCCGATCCCCACGCCCGCGAGCACGACCGCGAGCGTCGCGGCGAGCGCGAACGCGACGACGCCCGCGTACGTGACGGCGAGGACGCGCACGCGGCTCGCGGGGGCGATGAGCAGGTAGCGGAGGGTGCCGAGGCTCGCCTCGCCCGCGATCGTGTCGCCCGCGACGACGCTCAGCGTGAGCGGCAGGAAGAGCGGCACCGAGACGCTGAGCGCCGTGAAGGCGACGAAGAGGCCGTTGTCGGCGATCGAGGAGAGGAACGCGGGGCCGTCACCGGGCGTGCCCGCGTCGGTCACGCGCACCGCGACCGCGATGAGCACGGGCACGAGCGCGAGGGCGCCGAGCATCGCCCACGTGCGGCGGCGGCGGAAGAGCACGGCGAGCTGCGAGCCGAGCAGCGCGAACGCCCGCGGCCGCTCCTCGTCCCCCGGCGCGAGCCCGCGCCGAGCGGAGACCGCGCCCCCGCCCTCAGCGCGCGACATCGAAGCCCTCCCCGGTGAGCTCGACGAAGCGCTCCTCGAGCGTCGACCCCTCGACGGCGAGGCCGCGCACGCGCGCACCCGCGGCGACGAGCGCCGAGGTGACGTCCTCCGGCGCGGTGCCGTCGGCGAGGAGGGCGCTCGCGGCCTGCTCGCGCGTCTCCTCGAGCAGCTCGAGCCCGAGCGCCGCGAGCACGGTGCGTGCGGCCGCGACGTCGGGCGTGCGCACGACGACGCGCGGCCGGCCCGCGCGGCGCAGCTCCTTGAGCGTGCCCTGCGCGACGAGGCGTCCCGCGCTCATGACGCCCGCGTGGCTGCACACCTGCTCGATCTCGCTCAGCAGGTGGCTCGAGACGAAGACCGTCGCGCCCTCGTCGGCGAGCGAGCGGACGAGGGCGCGCACCTCGCGCGTGCCCTGCGGGTCGAGGCCGTTCGTCGGCTCGTCGAGCACGAGGAGCTCGCGCGGGCGCAGGAGCGCGTTGGCGATCCCGAGCCGCTGCTTCATGCCGAGCGAGTACGCGTGCACGCGCTTGCCGGCGGCGGCGGTGAGCCCCACCCGCTCGAGCGCCGCGTCCACGCGCGCCGCGCGCGTGCGACCCGAGGAGCACCGGTCCGCCGCGTCGAGCCGGGTCAGGTTCGCGCGACCGGAGAGGAAGGGGTAGAAGGCGGGACCCTCGACGAGGGCGCCGACGCGCGGCAGCACCGTGCGCGTCCGGCTCGGCATCGGCTCGCCGAGCACGCGGATCGTCCCCGCCGTCGCGGACACGAGGCCGAGCAGCATCCGGATGGTGGTCGTCTTGCCGGACCCGTTCGGACCGAGGAACCCGAAGACGGCGCCGCGCGGCACGACGAGGTCGATGCCGTCGACCGCGCGCTGGGACCCGAACGCCTTCGAGAGCCCGTCGGTGCGGATCGCGGGCTCGCCGCCGGTCGTGCCGACCGCGCTCACCGAGCGGCGGACTCGAGGGTCTCGACGGGCACGGACCCCGCGAGCACGCGCCCGTCGGAGGTGAGCAGCACCGACACGAGCGAGGTATGCAGCGCGCGACCGCCCGCGACGGGTGTCGTGAGCTGGTCGAGAAGGGCGAGGCCGTCCGGGGAGGCAGCCGAGTCCGAGGCGTCGAGCGTGCCGGCGGGCAGCTCGAGGATCGACGTCCAGCCCGATCCGAGGACCGCGGGCCGGGGCAGGCCGGAGGGCAGCGCGGGGGCGGAGGGCGCAGGGGAGGGGGTCGTGACGCGCGTGCCCGCGGGGGGCGTGAACCGGAACGTCTCGGCGGAGGGGGCGGAGACGTCGATCGAGCGGAATCCGATCGAGAAGGCGGCGGAGTCGTGGCCGCGCGCCGTCACGGCGACCCGGAGAGGGAGGCCTGTCGCGGCGTCGACGGAGAGCGTCACGTGACCCACGAGCGTGTCGCTCGTGCCGGGTGTGAGCGTGAGCTCGTACGCGGAGCGCCCCGCGACGCTGCCGCCGGAGACGGCGAGCCGCGTCGAGGGCTCGATCGCGGAGACGATGCGGCGCGCGAGGTCGGCGGGTGTCGTGGCCTCGGGCGAGGGCGTCGCCGAGGACCGCGAGGGGAGCACGACGTGCGCCGCCTCGCTCTCCCGCGAGCTGTAGAGCCATACGTCCGAGCCGTTCCGCACGACGTCGCGCTCGGCGAGGCTGTCGAGAACCTGTACGCGCAGCCGCGTGGGTCCGTCGGCGAAGACGCGCGCGGTGTGCGGGGCGGTGACGAGCTCGAGCGCGCTCGCCGCATCCGAGGAGGACGACGACGCGCCCGGGCCCGATGTCGGCAGCTGCGGCAGGCCGAGGTCCGAGGTCTGCTCGAGCGTGCCCGAGTAGGCGACGTCCGTGCTGCCCGCGACGAGGGCGAGGACCTGCTCGGGCGTGCGCGCCGGAGGCGCGCTCGAGGCGGACGCGACGGCCGGGAGCGCGACCGCTCCCGCGGCGACGACGGCAGACACGACGAGGGCGGGAAGCCAGCGGGCAGCCTTGTTCATGGGATCACCTCCGCGTGCGAGCTCCGCACGCGCGCCCAACGATACGCTCGTGTCGCTGCCGAGTGGCTGGGGATCGTGCCGCCGCCGCGCCGGGCCGAGGGTCCCGGCCCGGACGTGCGGGCGCGGGCGTCAGAAGCGCGCCGGGGCGTTCCAGCGGATGATGACCGGGCGGTCGTGCTCGAAGCCGAGCTCGCCGATCGTCGATGTCGAGATCGCGAGGACGCGCCCCGCGCCGGGCGGGAGCCCGACCCACGCGATCGCGAGCGCGCGCAGGATGTGACCGTGCGCGACGAGCAGCACGTCGCCCTCCTCGAGCGCGGCGCTCGCGCGCGCGAGCACGGCGTCCGCGCGCCGTCGCACGTCATGCGCGGTCTCCCCGGGCGTCGCGCCCGGCGGCACGCCGTCGCTCCACAGGTCCCACGGGCCGCCGCGACGCTCGACGATCTGGCTCGTCGTGAGCCCCTCGTACGCGCCATAGTCCCACTCCGCGAGGTCCTCGTCGACGACGAGCCGATCGCCGAACCCGGCGAGGGCGGCCGTGTCGATCGCGCGCGTGCGCGGGCTCGAGAGCACGAGAGCGAACGATCGCGAGCGCAGGGCCTCGCCGACGACGCGCGCCTCCTCCTCGCCCGCGGGGGTGAGCGGCAGGTCGGTCACGCCCGTGTGCTGTCCGGAGAGGCTCCACTCCGTCTCGCCGTGGCGGACGAGCACGATGCGATGGCTGCTGCGGCGCGAGGGGGAGGGCATGGATCCTTCCGGGGGACGAGGGGCCGCGACCGCTCGCGGCGGCCACCACTATATCCGCCGCCGTGCCGGCCGACCCCCCTGCGGCGAGGCCCCGCCGCGCCCCGGGTGGCGCGTCCTGCCCTCGTCGCGGTCGCGCATCCAGGTCGCGCATCCCGGTCGCGCGTCCCGGCCGCCCTCCTCCCGCAAGAGTGACAACACGCCGGCGGAGTCCCCGCGCGCGTGTCACAAACGTCAGGGGAGGTGGGGGAGGGGGAGGAGGGCGGCTGCTCCTCCCCAGGGCGGCGCCGTGGGCATTCGCGCACAGCGCGGGGCATCGCCTGCGCCGGCGTCGGCGGTGCCCGTTAGCCTGGACGCGACGGACGGACACGCGACCGATGCGATCGTCCGCGGAGGCGACGTGTTCTTTCTCGACGGGCGGCTCGTGTCGAGCGCGAGCGACCTCAAGGCGGCGTCCGAGTGCGAGTTCGCGCTCCTGCGCGCGCTCGACGCGAGGCTCGGGCGTGTCGACGCGGTCGAGGACCCCGAGGACACGATGCTCGAGCGCGCCGCGCGCCTCGGCGACGCGCACGAGCTGCGCCAGCTCGCGCGCTACGAGGACGAGTTCGGCGTCGCCTCGCGGCCCGGGGAGCGGGGTGTCGTCGTCATCGAGCGCCCGGAGCGCACGGTCGAGGCGATCGAGAGCGCCGCACGCCGCACGCTCGAGGCGCTGCGCGGGCGTGCCGACGTCGTCTACCAGGGCACGTTCTTCGACGGATCGTTCATCGGCTACGCCGACTTCCTCGTGCGCGCGGGCGAGCGCGTCGAGGTCTACGACACGAAGCTCGCGCGCACGGCGCGCGTGACGGCGCTGCTCCAGCTCGCCGCGTATGCGGAGCAGCTCGAACGCGTCGGCATCCCCGTGGGCGAGGAGGTACACCTGCTGCTGGGGGACGGCACGCGCTCGACCCACCGGCTGCGGGACATCCTCCCGGTCTTCCGGTTGCGGCGATACCGCCTCGCGCGCATCGTCGGGGAGCGCATCGCGGCCGATGGGCCCGTCGAGTGGCGCGACCCGCGCTACGAGGCATGCGGGCGCTGCGCCACATGCGAGCAGGAGGTCGAGCGCACGCGCGATCCGCTCCTCGTCGGGGGCATCCGTCGCACGCAGCGCGACCGCCTGCTCGAGGCGGGTGTCGAGACGATCGACGCGCTCGCGGAGTCGGTGGGGCCTGTCGAGGGGTTCGCCGAGCCCGTGCTCGCGGGGCTGCGCGCGCAGGCGCGGCTGCAGCTGCTGCCACCGGAACCGCTGCCCTACGAGGTCGTCGACGCCGCGGCGCTCGAGGTGCTGCCGCCGCCGGACCCGGGGGACCTCTTCTTCGACTTCGAGGGCGATCCGCTGCACGTGGAGACCCTCGGCGGACGCGAGCAGTGGAACCTCGACTACCTCTTCGGAGTCGTCGAGGGCGACACGGAGGAGTTCCGCCCGTTCTGGGCGCACGACTTCGCGCAGGAGCGGGAGGCGCTGCTCGCCTTCCTCGCCTATGTCGCGCGGCGGCGTGCGATGCACCCCCACTTGCACGTCTACCACTACGCGAGCTACGAGCGCGTCCACCTGCAGTCGCTGTGCGCGCGTCACGGCGTCGGCGAGGACCAGCTCGACGAGCTCCTGCGCGCGAACGTGCTCGTCGACCTCTATCCGATCGTGAAGAAGAGCGTGCGCGTGGGCACGCGCTCCTACTCGCTCAAGAAGCTCGAGCCGCTCTACATGGGCGAGGAACGGCGCGAGAGCGAGGTGAGGACGGGCGGCGAGTCGGTCGACTTCTACCTCGAGTACACGCGCCTGCGCGACAACGGCGAGCGTGCGCAGGCGGAGCGCGTGCTCGGGGAGATCGCGGACTACAACCGCTACGACTGCGTCTCGACGCTGCGGCTGCGCGATTGGCTCCTCGCGCGCGCGGCCGAGCACGGCGTGCCCTCGCTCGGGGTGCTCGACCTCGCCGCGGAGCAGACCGACGAGGCGCCGAACCCGCTGCGCGACGAGCTGCGGCGGCTCGCGGGCGATCCCCTCGATCCCGAGCGCGACGACGACGAGACGGCGCTCGCGCTCGCCGCCGCGGCGCTCGACTTCCACCGCCGCGAGCGGAAGACGTTCTGGTGGGAGCACTTCAACCGCCTCGTCGCTCCGCTCGAGGAGTGGCAGGACGTGCGCGACGTCTTCCTCGTGGACGAGGCGACCGTGGAGGCCGACTGGGCTCCCGAGGGAGCCCGCGGCACGATCCGCCGCCACCTGCGGCTGACCGGTCGTGCGGGCGCGGGCACGCGCCTGCGGGAGGAGGACTGCACGCTCGTCTACGAGCGACCGGGACCGTTCCCGGTGCCCGGGATCGAGCGCGGCGTGCGGCCGTGGACGATGCGCGCGACGATCGCCCAGGTCGTGAGCGAGGGCGAGCTGCGCGTCGTCGAGACGCTCGGTCGCGACGAGAGCGCCTACTCCGATCTGCCGTTCGCCGTGACCCCCGGCCGACCGATCCCGCACAATGCGCAGGAGGCGGCGATCGCCGAGTGGGCGTCGGGACTGCTCGCCGCTCGCCGCGCCGTCCCGCCCGGCTGGCCGCCCGACGCGGCCACCGACCTCCTGCGCCGTCGCTCACCACGCGGCTCGGGCCTCGTGCCCGTGACGGACGGCGAGACGGTCGAGGCGATCCGCGAGAGCCTGCTCGGCCTCGACGACTCGTACCTCGCCGTGCAGGGCCCGCCGGGAACGGGCAAGACGTGGGTGGGCGCACACGTCGTCGCCGCGCTCGTGCGCGAGCACGGCTGGCGCGTGGGGGTCGTCGCGCAGTCGCACCAGGTCGTCGAGCACATGCTCGAGGGCGTCATCGCGGCGGGCCTCGACCGGGCGCTCGTCGGCAAGAAGGTGCGGCGTGAGGAGCTGCGCTCGGTCGAGCGCGGCGAGCGCACGGTCGCCTTCACGCCCGTCGACGAGCGTGCCGTGCCGGCCTTCACGTCCGCGCGCCCGCGCGGGTTCGTCCTCGGCGGCACCGCATGGGACTTCCCGCATGCGGGGCGCGTGGCGCGGCGCTCGCTCGACCTGCTCGTGATCGATGAGGCCGGCCAGTTCTCCCTCGCCGACACGATCGCGGTGAGCGTGGCCGCGCGTCGCCTGCTGCTGCTCGGCGATCCGCAGCAGCTTCCCCAGGTGAGCCAGGGCATCCACCCCGAGCCGGTCGACCGCTCGGCGCTCGGATGGCTCGCGGGCGCGTCGGAGGTGCTGCCGGCCGATCGCGGCTACTTCCTCGCCGAGAGCTGGCGCATGCATCCCGCCGTCGCCGCGAGTGTCTCGGCCCTCGCCTACGACGGCAAGCTGCGCTCGCGCGACGAGCGCACGGCGGCTCGCTCGCTCGCGGGGCTCGCGCCGGGAGTGCACCCCGTCCCCGTCGAGCACGCCGGCAATGCGACGTGCTCCGAGGAGGAGGCCGAGGCGGTCGTCGCGATCGTGCGCGACCTGCTCGGCGCGGCCTGGACGGCGCCCGATGCGGGGCGCCTCGCCTCGCCGCTCGAGCCCGCGGACCTCATCGTCGTCGCGCCGTACAACGCCCAGGTCGACCTCGTCGAGACGCGCCTCGCCGAGGCGGGCGTCGAGGGCGTGCGAGTCGGCACGGTGGACCGGTTCCAGGGGCAGGAGGCGGTCGTGGCGATCGTGACGCTCGCGGCGTCGTCGCCCGCCGAGGTGCCGCGCGGCATGCGCTTCCTGCTGCTGCCGAACCGGCTCAACGTCGCCGTGTCGCGCGCGCAGTGGGCGGCCTTCGTCGTGCACTCGCCGGCGCTCACGGGGTCGCTGCCGCGCACGCCCGAGGCGCTCACCCATCTCAGCCGATTCGTGACGCTCGTGCGGGCGGACGCCGGCACGGGCGGCTGGGCGGTGGAGGCTGTGAGCGGACGCGCGGCCGCGGCCGGCGCGCGCTGATCCCCGTGCGCTCTGCCGGGCGGCGACCTGGCGGGCGGCGACCTGGACGGCGACCTCGGCGGTAAGTCTCGAGACGGGGTGGCCGAGCTCGCGACACGATGGCCCGGCCCGGGATACGGCGGGCAGGGCAGCGGCACGGCGGGCACGCTCGATCCTGCAGCGGCGCGGCGGCTCAGGGCAGCGGAGCGGGGGAGTCCGCCTCGGGGGCCTCGCCGCCGAATCCCTCGACGGCGTCGGGCACGGCGTCGGCGCCCGCGGCCTCCTTCGCCTTCGCGATGGCCTCCTCGGCGCGCCGGAGGGCCGTGTCGTCGCCCTCGGGGGTCTCCTCGTGCGGCCGGTCGCCGACATCCTCGCCTGTCATGACTCGTCCTCCGTCCTCGTCAGAAGCGCGATCAAGTCTGCCTTGCTCAGTCGTGAGTACCCGGACAGGCCGCGGGCCTTCGCGCGTTCTCGCAGCTGCGCGAGCGTGAGCGCCGCGAGCTAGGCCGCGCGCGACCGTTCCTCGCTCGGCTCCGCCTCGCTCGGCTCTGCCGCGATCCGCTCGGCCGCGTCCTCCGCGAGCGCAGGGACGGCGACGGGCGGCTCGCCCGCCGGCGCCCCTGCATCGGCGGCCGCATCGGCGGCGGGCGACCGCGGACGCATGCGTGCGGGCGGCCTGGCCGCGGGCGGCTTCTGTACTGCGGGCCTCGAGGCCGCGCGCTGCGTGCTCACGGGCTTGGAGGTCGCGGGCTTCGCCGCGGGCCGCCACGCCGGGCGGCGCGTGGTCGGCGCGCCCTCGTCGCCCTCAGCGCTCGGAGCCTCGGCGGGGCGGGCCTCCGGCACGTGGCGGCGCGCGGTGCTCTCGCCCGCCGTCGACGGTTCGCCGCGTTCCTCGCTCCCGCTCCGCGGCTGCCGTGCTGCGGCGGTCGTGCCGTTCCCTGCGGTCGCGGCGCCGGGCGCCTCCGCGTCCGCGGGGCCCGTCGTGCTCGCCCGCGCGCCGTTCGCGGGTGCCGTCGCCCCCGCGTCGAGGGCCGAGCGCTCCGTCGCCCCCGTGTGCTCCGTCGCGCCCTCTGACGCGTCGTTCGCGCGCCTCCTCCTGAACAGCCTGGTGAACCAGCTCATCGAGACCTAACTCCGCACGGACCGGGATGGACGTCCCCTCTAGTCTGTCCCCTCTAGTCTGCGGCATCGCGTCCGCCCGCGACCGCGTCACGCGCGACCCCGGCGGGCCAGGACGGCGTCGCACACGCGTGACCCGCAGCGTCCGTGGTGCTCGCGGACCCCGCCGGACCGCGACCGTCCCGTGCGCGCGGCACGGGCGTAGGGTTGTGCCGTGGTGAGCGAGGAGGGGACGGAGCGCACGCAACGTCCGGATGCGCCCCCCGCCTTCGGCTCGGGGCTCTACGACGACGCCGCAGCGCTCGACGCGGCCCTTCCCGACATCGACTGGACGGTCCTGCCCGTCGGCGCTGTCGCCGATCGCGTGCGCGTGCCGAGCGGCGAGCTCGCGCGCATCTCCCTCGGCGATCCGGCCGCGCCGCGCGTGCTTCTCGTCCCCGGCGTCACGGGGTCGAAGGAGGACTTCATCCTCATGATGCCCCTGCTCGCCAGGGCGGGATACCACGTGGAGGCGATCGACCTCGCGGGCCAGTACGAGTCCGCGGACGCGGGGCCCGAGCACCTCTACCCGCCGCGGTCGTCCTACGACTACGCGCTCTTCGTCGACGACGTCGTCGCCGTGCTCGAGCAGGGCGGCATGCCCGCCCACCTGCTGGGGTACTCCTTCGCGGGCACGGTCGCGCAGCTCGTGACGGTCTCCCGCCCGGATCTCGTCGCGAGCCTCACGCTGCTCAGCTGCCCGCCGCAGCCGGGTCAGGGATTCCGCGGCATCAAGCGGCTCGGACCGTTCACGGGTCTCGCGACGGGACGCGTCGGCGCCGCTCTCATGATCTGGGGCGTGCGGCAGAACCTCACGCACGTGCCGCCGAAACGGCTGCGGTTCGTGCGGCACCGCTTCGACTTCACGCGTCGGCAGAGCGTGCGGGACATCATCGAGCTCATGATGCACGCGCCCGACGTGCGCGCGCGGCTCGCCGCCCTCGACATCCCCAAGCTTGTCGCGACGGGCGAGCACGACCTGTGGCCGCTGCGCCTGTACGAGGAGTGCGCGGAGGCCATCTCCGCGACGATCGCCGTGTACCGCACGGGGCACAGCCCGTGCGAGACGACGCCGCACCAGCTGTGCCGCGACCTGCTCGCGCTGTGGTCGCGCACCGAGCACGTGCCGGCGGCGCGCGAGGAGGGCGACGTCAGGCCTGCAGCGGGTCCGCGTCCTCCTGCTCGGCGGGCCGAGCCGCCCGCCGGCGCCGCGCGCGATGCACGCGCGGGGGGTCCTCTCGCCAGTTGAGGGCGATCGTCGCAAACGCCCACGACAGCCGGCGGCCGAACGCGCGCAGCGAGGCGAACGGGCGGGCGGAGATGCCGACGACGAGCTCCGGATCGTAGAGCACGGTCATGTCGGGCGCGATGCGCCACGTGATGTCGAGGTCGTCGTGCACGCGCGGATGACCGAGATGCACTCCCTCACGGATGCGCAGCCACGCCTCCCGGCGCAGCGCGAAGTTCGAGCCGAACAGCGGCGGATGCCCGAGCAGGAGCCCGATGAACCAGAAGTAGCCGCCGATGTAGAAGGACCGACCGAGACGGTGCACGAGCGCCGAGCCGCCGTAGAACTGCCCCGGCCCGCTCACGGCCGTCGCGATGGGGCGGCCGTCGACCGTCTCGAGGTCGCGCAGGAGCCGCTCGATCCAGTCCTCCGGCGGCCGGGAGTCGGCGTCGAGCCGCGCGAGGATGTCGCCTCTCGCCGCGTCGAATCCCGCTGCCGTCGCGTAGAGGATGCCGCGTCGCGGCTCGGCGACGACGCGGGCGCCAGCCGCGCGCGCGACGGCCGCGGTCTCGTCGGTGCTCGCGTTGTCGACGACGACGATCTCGTCGGCGGGTCGGGACTGGCGGGCGAGAGCGGCGAGACAGACCTCGAGCATCGCCGCGTCGTTCCACGACGGGATCACGACGCTCACGCTGGCCATCGTGCCGATTCTAGTGAGGCGGCGGCGCGCGCCTCGCCGAGGGGTGCTGAGGCGGACTGCGTAGACTGAGGCGATAGGCGGGATGACGGGGGAGGAGTCGGTGGCGACACGCACCGAGACGGACTCGCTCGGATCGCTCGAGGTGCCCGCGGAGGCGTATTGGGGCATCCACACGGCGCGCGCCCTCGAGAACTTCCCCATCACGCGCCGGACGATCGCGGACTACCCCGACCTCGTGCGCGCGCTTGCGCGCGTGAAGCAGGCTGCGGCGCGCGCGAACCGCGAGCTCGTGGTGCTCGAGCCGCGCACGGCGGACGCGATCGATCGCGCGTGCGAGGAGATCGCGTCGGGAGCCCTCGCCGACCAGTTCGTCGTCGACGTCATCCAGGGCGGGGCGGGCACGAGCACGAACATGAACGTCAACGAGGTCGTCGCGAACCGCGCGCTCGAGCTGCTCGGCCACGCGAAGGGCGAGTACGCCGTCGTGCACCCCATCGACGACGTCAACCGCAGCCAGAGCACGAACGACGTCTACCCGACCGCGATCAAGCTCGCGATGGTCTTCGCGCTCGAGCGCCTGCTCGAGGAGCACCGGATGCTCGCCCGCTCGTTCGCTGCGAAGGGCGACGAGTTCGCGACGGTGCTCAAGATCGGTCGCACGCAGCTGCAGGACGCCGTGCCCATGACCCTCGGACAGGAGTTCGCGGGCTTCGCCCACACCCTCGCCGAGGATCAGGACCGGCTCGGCGAGTGCATCCCCTGGCTCACCGAGGTCAATCTCGGCGCGACGGCGATCGGCACGGGGATCACAGCGGACCCGCGCTACGCGGAGGCGGTGCGGCGCGCCCTGAGCGGGGTCGTCGGGATGCGGTTCGTGACCGCGCCCGACCTCATCGAGGCCACCTCGGACGCAGGCGTCTTCATGACCTTCTCGGGCGTCCTCAAGCGTGCGGCGGTCAAGCTCTCGAAGATCTGCAACGACCTGCGCCTGCTCTCGAGCGGGCCGCAGGCCGGTCTCGGCGAGATCACGCTCCCGCCGCGGCAGGCCGGGTCGAGCATCATGCCGGGCAAGGTCAACCCGGTCATCCCGGAGGTCGTCAACCAGGTCGCGTTCACGGTCATCGGGGCCGACGCGACGGTGACGGCCGCCGCGGAGGCCGGCCAGCTGCAGCTCAACGCCTTCGAGCCGGTCATCGCGCACAGCGTGCTGC
>JAATFA010000018.1 GCA_015655445.1 Actinomycetales bacterium
AAGCTCGCGCGCGACAGCGAGTACCAGGCGCTGCTGCCCATCCGCGGCAAGATCCTCAACGTGCAGAAGGCCTCGGTGAGCGACATGCTCTCGAACGCCGAGTGCGCCTCCATCATCCAGGTCATCGGGGCGGGCTCGGGCCGCACGTTCGAGCTCGACCAGGCCCGCTACGGCAAGGTCATCATCATGAGCGACGCGGACGTCGACGGCGCGCACATCCGCACGCTCCTGCTCACCCTCTTCTTCCGCTACATGCGCCCCATGATCGAGGACGGGCGCGTGTTCGCGGCCGTGCCGCCGCTGCACCGCGTCGTCGTCGTCAACCCGGGCTCGCGCCCCAACGACGTCATCTACACGTACTCCGACGCCGAGCTCGAGCGCGTGCTCACGACCCTGCGACGGGGCAACCGCAAGTACCAGGACCCGATCCAGCGCTACAAGGGCCTCGGGGAGATGGACGCGGACCAGCTCGCCGAGACGACCATGAGCCGCGCGCACCGCACGCTCCGCCGCGTGCGCCTGACCGACGCCGAGCAGGCCACGCGTGTCTTCGAGCTCCTCATGGGCAACGAGGTCGCGCCGCGCAAGGACTTCCTCATCGCCGGCCAGGGGCTCGATCCCGCCCGCATCGACGTCTGAGGATCCGGCGGGGCTGCGCGCGGAGGTCCCGCTGTCTCAAAGCGCGCGGCCCACGCTCCCGACAACCGCATCGAGGGGCGTGCCGGACGCGTCGCGTCGTGCCCCCGGCTCGGGGAGGGAACGGACGCTCCCGTCCGGTCCGACCGCGAGCACGGGCGCCGGTCCGGCCCACGCGAGCGTGAGCGCGCCCTCGCCCTTGAGGAAGGAGTGCGCGCGCACCCCGCCCGTCGCGCGCCCCTTCGCCGGGAACTCGGCGAACGACGACACCTTCGCACGGCCCGGGTCGGATCCGGGGAGAACGTCCGCGGGCGTCGAGATCGTCACGACGACGGCGTCCTCGTGCGGCCCGATAGCGTCGAAGAAGAGAGCCGACGCGCGCGGCGCGAGGTTGATGCCCGCCATCCCGCTCGCGCCGAGACCCTGCGGGCGCACGGTCGCCGCGGCGAAGCGCAAGAGCCGGGCGTCCGTCGTGACGAACACGAGCTCGCTCTCGTCGTCCGCGTGCGCGACGCCCACGACCTCGTCGCCGGGCTTGAGCGCGATGAGCTCGACCTCGGGCCGAGCGGGGTAGGCGCCGGGCGCGACGCGCTTGACGACGCCCTGCCGTGTGCCGAGCGCGACGGGCGTGTCAGCCGTGAGCGAGACGAGGCCGAGCACCGTCTCCTTCTTGTCCACGACGCCCAGGTAGTCGCGCACGCGCGCGCCCGCGGCGAGCTGCACCGAGTTGGGGGGCACGACGGGCAGGTCCACGGGGGAGAAGCGCACCAGGCGCCCGCGGCTCGTGACCGCGCCGACCTCGCCGCGCGTCGTCGCCGCGACGAGGGAGCGCACGGCGTCGTGCTTGCTCCGGCGCGCCGGGCGGGCGAGCTCGACCCCGTCCTCGAGGTCCACGCGCACGAGGCGGCCCGTCGTCGAGAGGACGACGCGGCACGGAGCGTCCACGATCTCGAGCACGGGCGCGAGGCGACGCGCCCCGCCCGCCGTCGCGATGCTCGGCGGCGCCTCCGTGAGGAGTGTCCGGCGCGGCGTGCCGAAGCGCTCGGCGACCTCGTCGAGCTCCGCCGAGACGAGCCCGCGCAGCCGCGCCGGATCGGCGAGCACCGCCTCGAGCTCCTCGATCTCCGCGCGCAAGCGGTCCCGCTCCGCCTCGAGGTCGATGCGGCTGAAACGCGTGAGCCGCCGCAGCTGCAGCTCGAGGATGTAGTCGGTCTGCGGCTGCGAGAGGTCGAAGACCTCCATGAGGCGTGCGCGCGCTTGCGCGACGTCGTCGCTCGAGCGGATGACCTGGATGACCTCGTCGATGTCGAGGATCGCCACGAGCAGTCCCTCGACGAGGTGCAGCCGCTCACGTCGACGCGCGAGACGGAAGCGGGAGCGGCGCGTGACGACCTCGACGCGGTGGTCGAGATAGACCCGCAGGAGCTCCTTGAGCCCGAGCGTCTGCGGCTTGCCGTCCACGAGCGCGACGTTGTTGATCGAGAAGCCGTCCTCGAGCGGCGTGAAGCGATAGAGCTGCTCGAGCACCGCGTGCGGGTTGAAGCCCGTCTTGATCTCGATCACGAGCCTGAGCCCGTGCTTGCGATCGGTGAGGTCCGTCACGTCCGAGATGCCGCTGAGCTTCTTCGAGCCGACGCCGTCCTTGATGCGCTCGATGACCTTCTCGGGTCCCACGAGATACGGCAGCTCGGTGACGACGAGCCCCGCCTTGCGCGGGGTGAGCTGCTCGACCGAGACCTTCGCCCGCGTGCGGAAGCTCCCGCGACCGGTCGCGTACGCCTCCCGGATGCCGTCGAGCCCGAGGATCGTGCCGCCCGTGGGCAGGTCCGGTCCGGGCACGAAGGCCATGAGATCGTCGAGCGTCGCATCGGGGTTCTCGAGCAGGTGGCGCGCGGCCGCGACGACCTCGATGAGGTTGTGCGGCGCCATGTTGGTCGCCATGCCGACCGCGATGCCGCTTGCTCAGTTGACGAGCAGGTTGGGGAAGGCGGCGGGCAGCACGGCCGGCTGCGTGAGCTGGTTGTCGTAGTTCGGGATGAAGTCGACGACGTCCTCGTCGAGGCCCTCGGTCATCGCGAGCGCGGCCTCCTGCAGGCGCGCCTCCGTGTAGCGCTGCGCGGCCGGGCCGTCGTCGAGCGAGCCGAAGTTGCCGTGGCCGTCGATGAGGGGCACGCGCATCGCGAAGTCCTGCGCCATCCGCACCATGGCGTCGTAGATCGCGCCGTCCCCGTGGGGGTGGAGCTTGCCCATGACCTCGCCCGTCACACGCGCCGACTTCACGTGTCCGCGGTCAGGCCGCAGGCCCATCTCGCTCATCTGGTAGAGGATGCGGCGCTGCACGGGCTTGAGGCCGTCGCGCGCATCCGGCAGGGCGCGCGAGTAGATGACGGAGTAGGCGTACTCGAGGAACGAGCCCTGCATCTCGACCGAGACGTCGATGTCCTCGATGCGCTCGCCGGCGGGGGAGGGGGAGGAGGCGTCGGGCGGAGTCATAGGATGGCGCCCATGCTACCGGCGCGCCCCGCTTCCCGGTGGAGCCTGGCCGAGGTCATGCCGAATTGCCTCGAGTCGCTCGCGGGACGGCGCGGGCGGCTCGGCCTTCCGTCCGTGGATCGCGTCGTCGTGCTCGTCGTCGACGGCCTCGGGTCGGCCGCGCTCGCCGCGCGCGCGGGCCACGCGCGCGTGCTCGCCTCGGTGCGCCGGGGCTCGGCCGCCTCGACGTTCCCGACGACCACGGCGGCCGCGCTCGCGACCCTCACGACGGGGCAGGAGCCCGGTCGGCACGGTCTCGTCGGCTACTCCGTGCTCGACCGCGAGCGCGATCGCGTCGTGAACCAGCTCTCCGGCTGGGACGAGCACATGACCTCCGACTGGCAGCGCTGCACGACGGTCTTCGAGCGCGCGACGGAGGCGGGCGTCCCCGCGTTCGCGGTCGGCCTCCCGCGGTTCGCGGACAGCGGCTTCACGGCCGCCGTGCTGCGCGGGGCGCGCTACGAGGGCGGACGCTCGATCGAGGACCGGTTCGCGGTCGCGCGGCGGATCCTCGACGGCCACGCCCGCGCGCTCGTGTACCTCTACGTCGCCGAGCTCGACAAGGCCGCGCACGCGGCCGGATGGGAGTCCGAGCGCTGGGTCGGCGAGCTCGAGCGCGTCGACGCGGCGGTCGGCGCCTTCGCCGCGACGCTCGGCGCACGTGAGGGGCTTCTCGTCACGGCCGACCATGGGATCGTCGACGTGCCCGCGGACGCGCACGTCGTCGCCGCGCCGGAGCTGCTCGAGGGCGTGCGGCACGTCGCGGGCGAGCCTCGCTGCCTGCAGCTCGAGCTCGAGCCGAGCGCCGACGCCGACGCCGTCGCGGCACGCTGGTCCGAGCACGAGGGCCGCCGAGCATGGGTCGCGACGCGCGACGAGGCGATTGCCGCGCGCTGGTACTCCTCCGTCGACGAGGCGGTCCTGCCGCGCATCGGCGACGTGCTCGTCGCGGCGCGCGGCCGCATCGCCTACTACGTCGACGCGGACGATCCGGGCCGCCGCATGATCGGACAGCACGGCTCGCTCTCCTCCGAGGAGTCGATCGTGCCGCTCCTGCGCTTCGGCGCCTTCGCCCGTTGACCCGGCCCGCTCAGGCGAGGTCGTCGTCGGGCCGCGCGCCGAAGACGATCTCGTCCCAGCTCGGCATGGACGCGCGCCCCTTGCGCGACCCCTGACCCCTCTGCTGGCCGCCCGCGGTCGCGTCGTCGACGCCGTCGAGCGGCACGTCGACGAGCCGGATGCTCCCCGTCGAGGGGTGTGCGGCCTTCGCGTCCTCGACGGCGGCGGCCGTGGACGACGCATCCCTTTCGCCGCGACGGCGCCGCAGCGCCTCGAGCAGGTCCGCGGTCTGCCCCGTCGTGCGCTCGGGCTCCTCCTGGCGGATCGCCGAGATCGCGAAGCCGTGCTCGGCGTACCCGCGCGGGTGCCGCGGGTGCAGCACGACGCGATCGTCGGGACCGGGAACGACCTCGCCCGCATCGGACGTCGGGCGCGACGGCGGGAGGGGCGCCTCCGGCCCCTCCCCACGCGGCTCGTCCACCTCGAATGCGCCGCTGTCGAAGCGGCTCGCGTCGTCCGCCTCGTCGGGGGTCACGGCACGCAGGCGTGGCAGGAGCGTGCGCGCGGAGTCGTCCTGCTGGGAGAGCGTGATCGCCTCGCGCCCGAGCGGCACGAGCGTGAGCTTGCGCGGGTCGAACTGCCAGCGCGCGTCGTGATCCGCTCCCTCGACCGTGAAGGCGAGCTTGACGATCCATCCCGCGCCCTGCTCGCGCCAGCTCGTCCAGCGCTCGCCCGTCGCGCCGAGCTCCTGGAGCCGCTCCTGCAGGACCGTGCCGAACGTCCGCGGGGGAGCGAGCGGGTCCGGCTCGACGGCCGTGTGCACGGGCACAGCGAGCGCGGACTGGACGACCCACTCGCGCTCGGCGAGCACAGGACCCTCGAAGCGCTGCACGTATTCCAGCGGCGCCCCCGTGACGGCCGCGACGTCCGCCGCCGACATGCCGGAGCGGATGTGCGCCTGGATCTCGCGGGGCGAGAGCTTGCGCGCGCTCGCCGCGGGCGGAGGCGCCACGCGGCGCAGCTGCGCGTGCAGCGTGTCGTCCACGACGATCCGGAAGCGCTCACCCGAGTCGGCGAGCGCGACGAGCGCGCCGTCCTCGGCGCCGATGACCCTCAGTTCCTGCATGCCGGCTCCTGCATCGCGTACACCTTCCCGCAGTCGAAGTACCCGGTCAGGATGCCATGGAAGGCCTCCGCGGCCGGGAATATCGCGGGCGTGCCGCCGGTTCACCCGACCGCAGGATCGCGGCGGTCCCGCGTGGTTTGCGTCGTATGCGCCTTTGATGCAAACTGTGGCGGCCGATCACGGTTCAGGGACGCCTTCGAGAAGTGGATGAGCATGGCAACCGACTACGACGCACCGCGTAAGAACGACGACGACACAGAGTCGATCGACGCCCTCAAGGAGCGCGTGCCGGACAAGCTCTCCGCGGCCATCGACGTCGACGACGCGGACAACCCCGGGAGCTTCGAGCTCGCCGGTCAGGACCTCGCCGACGTCGATCTCGACGTCGTCGTCCTCCCGCCCCAGGCGGACGAGTTCACGTGCGTGAGCTGCTTCCTCGTCAAGCACCGCTCGCAGATCGACCACGAGGAGAAGCTCGGCTTCATCTGCCGGGAGTGCGCGGCCTAGCCCGCTCGAGCGCGTCGGCGAGCTCCTCGGGGCGACGGGTCGAGACGAGCCAGAACGGCGCGGGATCGTGCGCGTCGAGCACCTCGACCCGGACGACGGGATCCACCCAGCCGCGGATCACGAGATAGGTGCGCGCGTCGAGGCGCGGACCGCGCTCCTGCCAGGCCTCCGTGCCACGGAACACCTCGACGCGGCCGATGTGCGCGAACGGGAGCGACGCGCGTCCCGCCCTGAGCCCCTCCTCGTCGACGAGGACGAGGGGAGCCGTGCCGAGCAGCATCGCGACGCCCGCGCCGAAGAGCACGACGGCGCACGCGATCCCGAGCCACAGGTTGATCGGCAGGAAGACGAGGAGCGTCGCGGGGATCACGAGAGCGGTCGCGAGGAGGACTCCCACGGAGGGCCACAGTCGCTCGCGGTAGAAGGTCATTGCTCCATTCGACCATGCACTAGCCTCGTTCCGTGGCCGAAACCGTCGAGGTGCTGCTGCGGGGGGCGACCATCCCTCGCTACGCGCACGCGGGCGACGCCGGCGCGGACCTCGTCGCGAGCGAGGCCGCGGAGCTCGCCCCCGGCGAGCGCGTCACCGTCGGCACGGGTGTCTCGATCGCCCTCCCGGACGGCTATGCGGCGTTCGTCGTGCCCCGCAGCGGGCTCGCGGCGCACCACGGCATCACGATCGTCAACAGCCCGGGCACGGTCGACGCCGGCTACCGCGGGGAGATCCGCGTGACGCTGCTCAACACGGACGCCCGCGAGGCCTATCGCGTGTCCCCCGGGGACCGCATCGCGCAGCTCGTCGTGCTGCCGATCGCCCGAGCACGCTTCATCCCCGTCGACCGCCTTCCGGGGAGCGAGCGCGGGGACTCGGGATTCGGGTCGACGGGGTATGGTTCCGACGGGCAGCCTACTGCCGCCGTTCCCGGACCCGAGCTCGAAGGAGGCACGAGAGCATGAGCGACGACGACGTCACGAGCGACGAGAAGTCGGCGCCCCCGGACCGCGCGGAGAACGGCCCGCTCGACGAGAGCGAGGCGAACGCGGTGCGCCCGTACGTCGACCTCGGCGGCGTGAAGATCCTTCCGCGTCCGGACCTGCACTTGCGTCTCGAGGTCGAGGAGGGCACCAAGCGCGTCGTCGCGGTGGGCCTCGACTACGCGGGGTCGACCCTGCAGGTGCAGCCGTTCGCGGCGCCGCGCTCGAGCGGGCTGTGGCATGAGATCCGTGCGCAGATCGTCGAGCAGATCCAGAAGCAGGGCGGCACGACGAAGATCACCGAGGGCACCTTCGGTCCCGAGGTGCTCGCCGAGATCCCCGTGAGCGCGGGCGCGCAGCCGGCCGGCACGCGCCTCGCGCGCTTCATCGGCGTCGACGGCCCGCGCTGGTTCCTGCGCGGCGTCATCGCGGGGGAGGCGGTCGTGGACGCGGAGGCCGCCGCGAAGATGGAGGACCTCTTCCGCAGCGTCGTGGTCGTGCGCGGCACGGCACCCATGCCCCCCCGCGACCTCATCCCTCTGCACATGCCCATGGGCACGGACACCCGGTCCGGCCCCACCCGGGTCTGACCGTGAGCGAGGAGCCCGAGCAGCGCGAACCCGGGAGCCCGGTGAGCGAGTCGCTCGCGGCCGCGGCGCGGCGCTCGGGGCTCGGTCGTGTCGCGCCCGGTGCGACGCCCTCAGGCCGCGACCTGCTCGGCGCGATGGGCGGCGTGCGCGGCCTCGCCGAGTCGGTGCTGCCCGGGCTGCTCTTCCTCGTCGTCTACACCGTCACGGGCCTCCTGCTGCCATCCGTGGCGGCGCCCGTCGTGCTCTCCGTCGTCTTCCTCGTCGTGCGGATCGCGACGCACGGCCCGGTCATGTCCTCGATCGTGGGCCTCGTGCTCACGGGTGTCTCCGCCGTCCTCGCCCTCGTCACGGGACGGCCGGAGAACAACTTCGTGCCGGGGTTCTGGATCAACGGCGCGGCGCTCGTGCTCCTGCTCGTGACGATCCTCGCTCGCCGCCCGCTCGTGGGCCTCGTCGTCGGGCTGCTCTCCGACGACGCGCGCTGGCGCGAGGACCCGGCGAAGCGGCGTGTCGCCTACGCGTCGACCTGGTTGTGGGTCGGGCTCTTCGTCGTGCGGCTCGCCGTCGAGCTGCCGCTCTACTTCGCGTCGTGGACGACGGCGCTCGCGACCGCGCGCCTCGTCACGGGCGTGCCCCTCTACGCGGCGATGCTGTGGATCACGTGGCTCCTCGTGCGCGCCGCGCACGCTCGCGCAGCGCGCGACTGAGCCCCCGAGCGCGTCGTTCCGCGCGGGTGCAGGACCTCCGGCGCGCGCTCGCGGTCCGGGCGAGCGCCCCGCGCCTCGATGGCCCTAGAATTATCTCGATATCGAGATAAATCCCGATCGAGCCGATTAGGCTTGCCTTGCTAGCAGAGCCTTTCCGATCGCCGCGAGGATGGGACCAGTCAGCAAGGGAGACGACACGGTGTCCAGCGTGAACAGCTTCGATTCGATCGACACGATGCGAGTGGGGGGGAAGGACTACCAGGTCTTCCGCATCGACCGCGTCCCGGGCCACGAGAGGCTTCCGTTCAGCCTCAGGGTGCTGCTCGAGAACCTCCTGCGCACGGAGGACGGTGCGAACGTCACGAGATCGCAGATCTCCGCGCTCGGCTCGTGGGAGCCGACCGCCGAGCCCGACACGGAGATCCAGTTCACGCCGGCGCGCGTCGTCATGCAGGACTTCACGGGCGTGCCGTGCATCGTCGACCTCGCGACCATGCGCGAGGCCGTCGCCGAGCTCGGCGGCGACCCGCGGCGCATCAACCCGCTCGCGCCCGCCGAGCTCGTCATCGACCACTCCGTCATCGCGGACCTCTTCGGCCAGCCGGACGCGTTCGAGCGCAACGTCGAGATCGAGTACGAGCGCAACGGGGAGCGCTACCAGTTCCTGCGCTGGGGCCAGACCGCCTTCAACGACTTCCGCGTCGTGCCGCCGGGCACGGGCATCGTGCACCAGGTGAACATCGAGTACCTCGCGCGCGTGACCTTCACGCGCGAGGTGGACGGCGTGCTCCAGGCGTACCCGGACACGCTCGTCGGCACCGATTCGCACACGACGATGGTCAACGGCCTCGGCGTGCTCGGCTGGGGCGTCGGCGGCATCG
>JAATFA010000044.1 GCA_015655445.1 Actinomycetales bacterium
AGCGTGCGCGTGATGTCGGCGGTGTAGTAGCTGTCGAGCTCGATGCCCGCGTCGATGAGGATGAGGTTGCCGGGCACGACGGGGCCGTCGTTGCGCGTCCAGTGCAGGATGCACGCGTGCGGGCCCGAGGCCGCGATCGTGTCGTAGCCGACCGCGTTGCCCTCGGCGCGGGCGCGCCGGTTGAAGGTGCCCTCGACGAGGCGCTCGCCGCGCGCGTGGGCGACGATCTCGTCCCGGTCGGCGACGACGTCGTCGAAGCCCTGCCTGGTCGCGGCGATCGCGAGGCGCATCTGGTCGATCTCGTAGGCGTCCTTGACGAGCCGCAGCTCGCTCAGCTCGCGCGCGAGCGCCGCGTCCCCCTCCTCGGGAGCGCCGGTGAGGTCGGCCGGGTCGATCGTGAGCAGGCGGGCGCCGTCGACGCGCGCGGTGATGCCGGGGTCCGCGTCGCGCACGAGCAGGGTCGTGCGGTCCGCGGTCGCGAGCACGTCGTCGAGCTCGCCGAGGCCGCGCGTGGCCAGCCCGAGCTCGGCGGCGACGTGCGCGAGCGTCGGCCGCGGTCCCGTCCAGAACTCGCCGATCTCCGGGTTGGCGTAGAACTCGTCCGAGTCCCGTCCGGCGGCCTCGCGGAAGTAGAGGGTCGCGACGTGGCCGCGGTCGGGGGCGTCGCCCGAGCGCGGCTCGAGCACGAGCACGCTTCCGGGCACGGAGTCGGATCCCCACCCGGTGAGGTGCGCGAACGCGGAGTGGGCGCGGTACGCGTAGTCGGTGTCGTTCGACCGCTGCTTGGCCGGTCCCGCGGGGATGATGAGGCGCGCGCCCGGGTGCAGAGCCGAGATGCGCTCGCGGCGCGCGGCGGCGAAGGGTGCGACGGGGCGCGGGGCGGGCAGCGGCGTGGTCCGCTCCGCCCACCCCGAGGAGATGTACTCCTTGAAGCGCTCGGAGACGGGGGTCGTGGAGCGGTTCGCGGTCGCGCGCGGCGTCTTCTGCTCGGCCATGCCCTCCATTCTCCGCCCGTCGGCGCGGGCTGGGTGCGGACGGGCCGGTTCGCGCCGCGGCGCGCTCACTCGCGCATGACGGCGGCGATGGGCGTGCGCAGGGCGCGCCAGGCGGGCGCGAGGCTTCCGACGAGCGCGGTGACCATGCCGACGAGCACGCCGAGCACGGCGAAAGCCCACGGATACGGGGGCGGCGAGACGCCGTACGGCGCGCCGAAGGTCTTCGCGATGAGCAGGTAGAGCAGAGCCGAGGCGGGCACGGCGAGCGCCCCGGCGGCGAGCGCGATGATCTGCGACTCGACGAGCATGATGAGCGGCACGGCACGGCGGCTCGCCCCGAGCGCCCGGCGGATGGAGAGCTCGTTGGTCCGCTCGCGGAGCGCGCTCAGGCCGACGTTCGCGATCGCGAACGCCGTCGCGAGGAGGCCGAGGACTCCGACGGAGAGGAAGCTCGACCGTGTGGCCGTGACCTCCGCCGCCTGCTGGGCGATCGTGTCCCGACGCGTCGCCTTCCACAGGACGCCGTCGTCCTGCTGCTCGGCGAACTGTCGAAGGCGGTCCTGGATGCCGCTCGCGCTCACGTCGGGAGCGGTCAGCTCGATCCCCGCGTGCAGCGTCGCGCCGTTGACGCGCAGCAGGTCGGCGGTCTCGGCGAGGCTCGCGTAGACGGTCGGGGCCTGCGCGCCGTCATCGACGACGCCGACGATCCGTGCGGGGTCGGCGTCGAGGGCCGTCCCCCCGAGTGCCGCCTCCGACCCCGCGCCCGCGGCGTAGTCGGCCGCGAACACGCGATTGACGACGAGGCCGAGAACGAGCTGCGGCTCCTCGCTCAGCCACGTCCCCTGCAGGAGGGGGAAGGGGCGGATCCGCCGCAGCCGCGGCTCGGCGAAGACGACGTCGGCGTCCTGCTGCCTCCCCGCGACGGTGACGCGCGCGGACTCCAGGGAGGCGGTCACGGCCGAGCGCGAGCCCGGGCCGAGGATGCGCTCGGCGAAGCGTCGAGCGCGCGCCGCCTGCTCGAGCGACGCGGCTCCGCTCGGGCCGGTGAGGTCGACGGTCGCGACGGGGCCTCCCGTGAGGAGGGCGTCTTGCACGACGGTCGCCTCGACCGTGCCCGAGGCCGCGTAGACGGAGACGACCCCGGTGACGCCGACGAGGAGGCTCAGGCAGCTCAGGGCGGTGCGGAGGGGAAAGCCGACGACGCCCTGCAACGCGATCCTCACGAGCTGCACGCGGGCACCTCCCGGTCGTGGGCGCTCGGGAGCGGCGGAGCCATGGGCGTGAGCGTGCCGGAGCGCAGCGCGAGGGTGCGGTCCATGCTCGCGGCGACCTCGCGGTCGTGCGTGACGACGACGAGCGCGGTGGACTGGGCGCGCACGAGCTCGAGCAGCAGGTCGACGACGCGCGCTCCCGTCTCCACGTCGAGCGAGCCGGTCGGCTCGTCCGCGAGCAGAAGGCGCGGGCGCCGCACGAGCGCGCGGGCGATCGCGACGCGCTGCTGCTCACCCCCGGACAGGTGGCGCGGGAGCCTCCGCGCGGCATCGCCCAGGCCCACGCTGCTCAAGCACTCCATCGCCCGTGCGCGTCCGCCGCGCCGGTCCCGGGCGCGCGCGTGGCGCAGCGGCACGAGAACGTTCTCGACGACGGAGAGGTGTGGGATGAGGGAGAAGCGCTGGAAGACGAAGCCGATCCGTGCGCCCCGGGTCGCATCGAGTGCGTGCGCCGGCATGCGTGCGACGTCCGTTCCGGCGAATCGGTAGGAGCCGGCGTCGAAGGTGTCCATGAGCCCCAACGCGGCGAGGAGGGTGCTCTTGCAGGATCCCGAACGCCCGACGATCGCGACGGCCTCCCCGGGGTCGATGTCCAGATCGACGTGATCGAGGAGCACGGGGCCGTGCGGCAGGGACTTGCGCGCCGCGCGCACGACGACGAGCGGCTCAGCCATCGTCCGCGCCGAGCAGGGAGGGACTCGGGATGACGACCGTGTCGCCCTCGCTCAGCCCGTCGAGGATCGCGATCCGGTATCCGTCGGAGGCTCCGAGCACAACGTCCTTCTCGACGACGCGATCGCCCTGCCGTACGTACACGGAGCCGTCGCCGGCTGTGCCCGCGACGGCTTCGACCGGCAGCACGAGGGCGTCGTGCGTCGTCGGGAAGCGCACCGACAGCACGGCAGTGAGACCAGCGATGACGCGTTGCGTGCTGGGCACGGCGCAGCCGACCGCCGTCTGCCCGTCCGCTGCGCTCGAAGGGCGGGGGTCGAGGAGGGAGCAGTCGAACGGCCCCCCCGCTCCCGAGACCTGGGCTCTCGCGGAGACCGGGGCCGACGTGAAGCGCAGCAGCTGTTCGGGGCTCACGGGTGCGCTGATCGCGAAGCCCGAGTACACGGCGGTTGCGACCGGCAGGCCTTCGACCACGGAGGCGCCGTCGGCCTGGGTCGCGGTGATGGCGGTGTACGCGGCCGGCCGCGTGAGGTCGAGCGCGGTCCCGTCGCTCGTCGTGATGGACATGCGCCCTCGCGCGTCGACGTGGAAGACGCCGTCGCGTGGAGCGGTGATGGCGACGGGGACGCCTGCTCCCACCGTGCCGTTGAGTGAGAGGACGGGAGTGATGTCGCCGCGCGTGACGGTCGCCGAGGAGGAGCGCGGTGCGGGCGAGGTCGCCGCGGGGAAGTCGTTCGTCGCCTGCCTCACGCTGCACGCCCCGAGCGCGAGGGCGAGCACGACCGTGAGCGTCGCTCCGAGCACGACGGCGACTCGCGCTCGGCGGTCGGTCGCTCTCGGCGGGGGCGGCGTCACGGGATCTCCACGCCGAGCGGCTCGCATCCCGACCGCATGTCGTCGCGGACGCCGCTCGGGTCTCCGAGCCGTGCGGGCTCGACGACGTGTCTGCGCCATTGGTGCCCGGGATCCTCGACGTACCGGCGCGCGAAATCCGTGGACTCGAAGCTCGCGACCTCATCGAGCGCGTGGTCGGCCCGCGGCTCGTCCCCCTCCGCGAAGGCGAGCAGGTATTCCCGCTCCCATGAGCAGAGCCAATAGAAGTATGCCGGCGCCTTCGCCGCGCCCACCTGCCCCGACGCCTTCCCGAGCGACGCGGGCGGGTCCGCCGGCATCGTGGCGCCCGGCGGCAGGGGCAGGTCGAAGTGCTGCACGGTCGACCGGTACTCCTGTACGAGCTCGGTCCCGCTCATGATCGCGTCGTCGGGCGAGTACTGGCCGGCTCCGCTCGAGCAGCCCGCGAGGACGATCACGGCCGCGAGTGCCGCGGGAAGGAGCGTGCGCCGCGGCGAGTGGGCGGCCCACGGATCGCGTGCGGTTCGGGGCACAGCACAGCACAGCACAGACGCTACGGTGTGTGAGGGATCCGCACAAGTCCCCTCGGCGGGGGGCGCGAGCGCATCCCCGTTCCCCGCCGTGCGGCGGAGAAGAGGAGCGGCGCGGTGGTTCAGGCGGCGGGTTGCAGCTGGGCGAGGATGGGGCGGTGGTCGCTGCCGGCGGAGTCCTCGTCCTCGATCACGCGCATGCCCGTGAAGCGCCACCCGTCGGTCGCCATGACGTGGTCGATCGCCGAGCCGAGGAGGGCGGGCAGCCGCACGGGCCACGTGCCGACCGCGGCGTTCCCCGTCGCGAGCGCGCCGTCGTGGCAGCCGCCGAGCTCTCCTCCGTCCGCATAGCGCGAGAAGTGGTCGAGCGTCGAGTTGAAGTCGCCCGCGACGATGAGGTCGGGTCGCGTGCACAGGCGCGCGAGCCACGCGAGGCCCTCGCGCCAGCGGGTCATCTCGCCCTGCACAGGGGAGATGGGATGCACAGCGGCGATCGTCGGGCCCGTGCCGTCGTCCGGCACCGCGACGATGCTCGGGAGCGGGCTCGTCGTGCCGCCGCTCTCGTCGGCGTGGTACTCGCCGAGCCGCGTGCTGATGAGCAGCGACGTCGACCGGGAGCCGGAGATGGTCCCGTTGGCTGCCGACAGCACGCGCATGGGGCGGCCCGCGGCGCGCATGAGCTCGGCGACGCGGACTGCGGTGCCCTCGCGCGTCTCCGGGAGCGTGACGACGTCGGCGTGCGCGTCGATCGCGACCTTCGCGATCCTCGCCGGCCCGGGTGCGCCGTCGTAGGTGTTCCAGCTCATGACCGTGATGCTCGAGGCGTCCGCGGCCTGGAAGACGGGGTTGCCGAAGCCGCGGGAGGAGAGCACGGCCGCGTCCGCGAGCGCGAACACGAGCAGGAGGGCGGCGAGCGACGCGGAGAACCGGCGCACGGGCGTCGGGACGAGCGCGAAGAGCAGCAGGAGCACGGCGAGCCCGACCGCGACGGCGACGGAGAGGGCACGCAGCGCGACGACCTGCGCCACGACGGGCGACTGCTCGAGATCGAAGAGCTCCGGCCAGAAGGCGATCAGGAGCACGGCCGCCGCGGCGAGCAGGATCACTGCGGCGAGAGCGCGTCCGAACATTGCCTAGCGAGCATATCGGCGGCGTCCGCGGCTCTCCTGGACGCGGCCTGGTCGCCGCCTGACCGCGCGCGGGACCGCTGCGGGCGCCGCGGGCGCGCCGCAGCGGAGAATTACCATGGTCGAATGCCCGGGATCGCCGACCTGCACGTGCACAGCACGGTCTCCGACGGCACGGACACGCCCTCCGAGCTCGTGCGCGCGGCGATCGGCGCGGGCATCGGCACGATCGCCCTCACCGACCACGACGCGACGACGGGATGGGCGGAGGCGGCCGCTGCGGCCGAGGGGACGTCCCTGCGCGTGCTCCCCGGGCTTGAGCTCAGCACGCAGCTCGACTTCGCGAGCGTCCACGTGCTCGCCTACCTCGTCGACCCGGCGCACCCGGCGCTCGTGGCGGAGCTCGAGCGCATCCGCGCGGAACGGCTCGACCGCGCACGATCCATGGTCGAGCGCATCGCGCGCGACTACCCGCTCACGTGGGACGACGTCGTCGCGCAGACCGCGCCCGGAGCGACCGTCGGCCGCCCGCACATCGCGGACGCGCTCGTCGCGCGCGGGCACGTGCCCGACCGCACGGCGGCCTTCCACAGCATCCTGCACTGGCGCGGCGGGTACTACCGCCCGCACTACGCGCCCGAGCCCGTCGTCGGCGTGCGCCTCATCACCGAGGCCGGCGGCGTCGCCGTCGTCGCGCACCCGGGCATGCCGGGGCCTGCGCGCGTGCTCACCGACGAGCGGATGGGCGAGCTCGTCGACGCTGGGCTGTTCGGGCTCGAGGTCTTCCACCGCGACAACCCGCCGCGCGCACGCGAGCGCCTGCTCGCGACGGCCGCACGCTACGGGCTCGTCGTGACCGGCTCGAGCGACTATCACGGCACGGGCAAGGCGAACCGGCTCGGCGAGAACTCGACCGATCCGGAGGTCGTCGAGCGCATCGTCGCGGCGGCGACGGGGTCGCATCCGGTCGGCGCGACGGCGTCCTGATCCGCGGCCACCGTGCCGGGGCCGCTCGCGGCGCTACTCGCCCGAGGCGCTCGGCGCCTCCCCGCCTCCCGCGGGAGCGCCCTCGCCGCCCGGGCGCCGGCGGCGCCGCCGGCGCCGCGGAGTGCCGTCCGCGGTCTCGGCCGCCTCGGATCGCGCGGGGCGCGACCCTTCGCCGGCCGTCCGGTCGTCGCGCGCCTGCTCGCCGCCATCTGCGTCGCGGGACCGGGAGCCCGAGCCGCGCGCGGGCGCCGTGGCGCTGTGCGTGCGACGGCGGGTGCGCGAGCCGTCGCGTCCGCCGCCCTCCTCGCGGCGTGCGGGGCGTCCCGCGTCCGCCGAGCGTCCCGCGTCGGCCGAGCGTCCGGCGCCGGGGAGGCGCCCCTTCGCGTCGGCGGGGATGTCGAGGTCGCTGTAGAGGTGGGGGGACGAGGAGTACGTCTCGATCGGCTCCGGCTGCCCGAACTCGAGCGCGCGGTTGATGAGCGACCACTTGTGCAGGTCGTCCCAGTCGACGAACGTCACCGCGATCCCCGTCTTGCCCGCGCGCCCCGTGCGGCCCGCGCGGTGCAGGTAGGTCTGCGGGTCCTCGGGGATCGTGTGGTTGATGACGTGCGTCACGTCGTCGACGTCGATGCCGCGCGCGGCCACGTCGGTCGCGAT
>JAATFA010000115.1 GCA_015655445.1 Actinomycetales bacterium
CGACGGCGCGGGCCACTTCGTCAAGATGATCCACAACGGCATCGAGTACGCCGACATGCAGCTCATCGCCGAGGCCTACGACCTGCTGCGCACGGGGCTCGGGCTCGATCCCGCGCAGATCGCGGACGTCTTCGCGGAGTGGAACAAGGGCGAGCTCGACTCGTACCTCATCGAGATCACGGCGGAGGTGCTGCGCCAGGTCGACGCCGCCACGGGCAAGCCCTTCGTCGACATCGTGCTCGACCAGGCCGGCTCGAAGGGCACGGGCGTGTGGACGGTGCAGAACGCGCTCGACCTCGGCGTGCCCGTCTCCGGCATCGCGGAGGCGGTCTTCGCGCGGGCGCTCTCCTCCAAGCCGGCGCAGCGCGAGGCCGCGCGCGGCCTCCCCGGGCCGAGCACGCCGTGGACGGCGGAGGACCGGGACGCGTTCATCGAGGACGTGCGGCGCGCGCTCTACGCCTCCAAGATCATCGCCTACTCGCAGGGGTTCGACGCGATCGCGGCGGGCGCCGAGAAGTACGGCTGGAACATCGACCTCGGCGCGATCGCGAAGATCTGGCGCGGCGGGTGCATCATCCGCGCCGTGTTCCTCAACCGCATCACGGAGGCCTACCAGGAGCGGCCCGACCTCGTCTCCCTCGTCACGGCGCCGTACTTCACGCAGGCCGTCGCGGGCGCGCAGGACTCGTGGCGCCGCGTCGTCGCGACGGCCGCCCAGGCGGGCGTGCCGACGCCGGGGTTCTCCTCCGCGCTCGCGTACTACGACGGCCTGCGGGCGGAGCGCCTGCCAGCGGCGCTCGTGCAGGGCCAGCGCGACTTCTTCTGCGCGCACACCTACCGCCGCGTCGACCGCGAGGGCGTGTTCCACACGCTGTGGAGCGGCGACCGCAGCGAGATCCAGGAGTCCTGAGCGCGGAGGGGGGACGCGCACATGGACGCGCGACACGGACACGAGCACCACGCCGTGCTGGGACGACCGGATCCCGAGCTGAGCGATGCGGAGCGCCCCGAGGCGGGACCCGTCGCGATCCTGCCCGAGCCGCAGCGGCTGTTCGCGGACGCCGTCGCCGCCGCGGGCGGGCAGGCGGAGGAGCTGTCCGAGCGCACGCGCGGCATCGTGTGGCTCGGCGGCCGCCCCGCCGCCGAGCTCGCGCGCGTGCTCGAGGAGCATCCGGGCGTGCAGTGGGTGCAGCTGCCCTCGGCGGGCGTCGAGGCGTACGCGGACCTCCTGCGCTCGACCGGCCGACGCGAGCGCATGCTGTGGACGAGCGCGAAGGGCGCGTTCTCCGAGCCCGTCGCCGAGCACGCGCTCGCGCTCTCCCTCGCGCTCCTGCGGCACCTCCCCGAGCGCGCCCGCGCGACCGCGTGGGACCGCACTCCGCTCGGCACCTCCCTCTACGGCCGGCGCGTCGTCATCGTCGGCGCGGGTGGCATCGCGCGCGAGCTCGTGCGCCTCCTGCAGCCGTTCGACGTGCGCATCACGATCGTGCGGCGGTCGGAGGGCGAGGTCGAAGGCGTCGAGCGCACCGTGACCGCCGACCACCTGCGCGAGGTGCTCCCCGGCGCGACGCTCGTCGTGCTCGCCGCCGCGCTCACGCCCGGGTCGGCGCACATCGTCGGCGCGCGCGAGCTCGCGGCGATGGATCGCGACGCACGGCTCGTGAACATCGCGCGCGGCGGCCTCGTCGACACGGACGCCCTCGTCGCGGCGCTCGCGGCGGGCGAGATCGCGGGCGCCGCGCTCGATGTGACCGATCCCGAGCCCCTGCCGGACGGCCATCCACTCTGGTCGGAGCCGCACTGCCTCATCACGCCGCACAACGCCGACACGCCCGAGATGACCGCGCCCCTGCTCGCCGAGCGCGTGCGCACGAACGTCGCCGCCCTCCTCGGCCGCGGCCGGTTCGTGGGCATCGTCGATCCCGCCGCCGGCTACTGACCCACCCGGGGCGGCGGCGCCCCGGGCGCGCCCGCCGAGGCGGCCCGGCCCGTGCACTCGCGCGCGCCGCCCGCGGCCCCTCGGCGCGCCGCGCCTTTTCTGTCATTTGTGACACGCGCGGCGGGAGTCCCGCCGCGCGTGTCACAAATGACGAAAAAGGCGGAGGACGGGAGGACGGGTCAGGCGGGGTCGGAGCGCGGCGCGAGCATCCGGATGACGCTCGAGTCGTCGTGGTCGCCGAGGCCCGCGCGCTCCGCGGCGAGGTAGAGCTGCTCGGCGGCCGCGGCGACGGGCGTGGGCACGTGCGCCGTGCGCGCGATGCCGCCCACGATCGCCATGTCCTTGACGAAGATGTCGAGCCGGGACGCGATCGGCGGCTCCCCCTCGAGCGCGGCGATCATGCGCGGCCCGCGATCCGAGAACATGAAGGAGGCGCCCGCGCCCGCCGAGAGCGCCTCGAGGACGGCCGCGGGGTCGAGACCGACGCTCCGCGCGAGTGCGAGCGCCTCCGCCGCGGCCGCGATGTGCACTCCCGCGAGGAGCTGGTTGATGGCCTTGAGCAGCTGCCCGTCCCCGGGCGCCCCGCCGACGACCGTGAGGGTCGAGGCGAGCGCGTCGAGCACGGGGCGCGCGTCGGCGAGGTCCGCCTCCCGTGCGCCCACGACGACGAGGAGGTCGCCGCGGCCCGCACGCACGGGACCGCCGCTCACGGGCGCGTCGACGAGGCGGACGCGCGCGGGGGCGAGGCGCGCGGCGAGCGACCGCGCCGCCTCCGGACCGATCGTGCTCGTCAGGACGACGATCGCACCCGGTGCGAGCGCCGCGCACGCGCCCGCGTCCCCGAACAGCGCCGCCTCCGCCTGGGCTCCGTCGCGCACCGCGAGCACGACGACGTGCGCCCCGCGGGCCGCCTCCGCGGCGGTCGCGGCGACCGCGACGCCCGCCGAGGACGCGAGCGCCGAGCGCTCCCCCGAGGCGTCGAACGCCCGCACGGGGAAGCTCTGCGCGAGCCGCGTCGCCATCGGCAGCCCCATCGCGCCGAGCCCGACGACCGCGACGACGGGGGCGCTCACACGAGGGTCGCCCGTGCTCGTCCCACGTCCGCCCGCGCTCCCGCTTCCGCCCGCGCTCGCGCCGCCGTTCGCGCCCGCGCTCACCGCGCCCTGAGCGCCCGCCGCGCTCGGCTCGTCCCGTACATCTGTCATGATCCCGACACCTTCCCTACGACGGTCGCGAGCCCCTCGTCGTCGCCCACGTTGCCCGCGAAGACGACGTAGGGCAGGCCGACGGCGGGGCCCGCGACGGGCTCCCACACCGACACGATCCCCGGCAGCAGCGTTCCGCGCACCCACGCGCGACGGATCCCGAGGGCCTCCGTCGCGGTGTCCGAGGACGTGATCCCGCCCTTCGCGACGACGAACGCGGGCACACGGCGCTCGACGACCGTGCGCACGACCCGGACGAGCGCTGCGCTCACGGCGCGGGCGATGCCGAGCGACTCCTCGCCCGTGCGGCCGCGCACGACGGAGCGGCTCGTGCTGAGCACGACGTCCCCCCGCTCGAGCAGCCGCAGCGTCTCGTCGGCGAGGGCGTCGAGCACGGCGTCGGCGCCGCGCGGATCCCCACCCGCCGCGGGCAGGCTCGCGACGTCGAGCGCCACCTGCCCGACGGTCCGCTCGCGCCGGAGCCGGTCGAGCTGCCGGGTCGTGAGCGCCGTGTGCGAGCCGACGACGACGAGGCCGCCCGGCGCGGCGCCCTCGCGCGACGCGAGGGCGCGCACGCGGTCGCGGTCGAGCGGAGGACGTGCGCGCTGTCCCGTGCGGGAGCGGACGAACGACGGGCCCACGCGGTAGACGAGCCGCGCGCCGCGCGCCTCCGCCGCGAGGGCGGCGGCGCTCACGACCCGCAGGTCCTCGTCGTCGGCCGCGTCCACGACGACGACGCGCCCGCCGCGCACGCGCGCGAGCCGCGCCTCGACGAGCTCGACGCCCCCGATGCGGATGTCGGTGAGGGTGATGCGCTCGACGTCGCCGCGCGCGACCCGGCCGCGCGTCTTCTCCTCGACCCACTCCGGCAGCCGCGAGCTCGCGAAGCCGAACGTCGCGTCCGCCGCGAACTCGCTCTCCGCGACGGGGACCATGCCCTCGTGCGTGCGCACCCAGTGCACCGAGTCGACCGTGATCCGTCCCGCGTCGACGTAGGCCGGGCACACGAGCACGGCGTCCGGCTCCTCCCCCGCGGCCGCGAGCGCCGCAGCGATCTCGTCGGTCTCGAGCGGGAAGTGGCCACGCAGCGTCGAGTCGCTGCGGCTGGCGATCGCGACGCGCTCGCCGCGCTCGCGCGCGACCCGCAGGCACGCCTCCGCGGCCTCGCGCGTGCGCGTGCGCGCGTCGGCGGGGCCGAGGCTGCGCGTGTTCGTGAGCACGAAGAAGCCGGACGTGCCCTGGTCGAACGCCCAGCGCACGTCGTCGAGCGCCCACGTCGTGAGCACGGGCAGGTCGGCGACGGTCTGCGTGCCCGTGGGATCGTCGTCGAGCACGACGAGGCGCGGGCCGCCCGCGACGGCGGCCGCGAGCGCCTCATCGGCCACGACGCGCGGCTCGGGCAGGCCCGCGAGGACGTCCTCCTCGCGCACGGGCCGCGCGCCGCCGTCCGCCGCGTCGAGGACGTGCCGCCGCAGGTCGCGTTCGGTCTGCTCCATGTGCTCCTCCATCGCGAGCCGTGCGCGCTCCTGGTCGCCGCTCTCGAGCGCCTCGACGATGCGCGCGTGCATCTCGATCGCATGGCGCTGGACCTCCGGCACGGCGGAGGTCTGCCGGCGCGTCTCGGCGAGCAGGGGGCCGAAGGCGTCGAAGAGCAGCGGCACGAACACGTTCGCGGTCGCGCGCATGATCGTGTCGTGGAAGTCGAGGTCGGCCCGCGCGACACCGTCGACGTCTCCCGCCGCGGCGGCCGAGCGCATGCGCTCGAGGCTGTCGCGCAGCTCGTCCAGGTCGTCCTCGGTGCGCGTGCCGGCGGCGAGTCGCGCGGCGCCGACCTCGATCATGCGCCGGGCCTCGAGCAGGCGCTCGGCGAGGTCCGCGGTGCCGTGGGGCCCGGCGGCGGCGGATGCGCGCACGACGGCCTCCCACGACGTCCACTCCCGCGCGGGCGTGACCTCCGTGCCGCGTCCCCGGCGGATGCGCACGATGTGCTGCGCCCGCAGGATCCGCACCGCCTCGCGCACGGTGAGGCGGCTCACGCCGTGCGACGTCGCGAGCTCGGCCTCCGACGGCAGGAGGCTCCCGGCCGCCAGTCGTCCGTCGACGATGTCGTCGAGCAGCGCGTGCGCGACCGACTCCGCGAGACTCTCGCTCACGCCCCTCCCTTCGACAGCAGACGTCTGATGTCAGAGGGTAGCGCGTACGGGATGCCGCCGCCAGAGACGGAGAGCGACCGGAGCCGCCGGACCTCGGCCCGCGGACCCGCCTCAGCCCGCGGACCCGCCTCAGCCCGCGGACGCCGCGACGAGCCCGTCGAGCACGCGCAGCGCCGAGCGGGACGCGTCGAAGCGCGCGAGTCCCTCCTCGTGCGGCGCCGAGCCGACCTTGACCCCGAGGTAGAGCACGTCCCCCGCGAGCGCGAGCGTGCGCTCCATGCGATCGCGCGTGAGCAGCGAGGTCGGCTCGTCGACGTCGAGCGGCAGGTGCACGTCCTGCCACGCCGCGCCGCGCGCGCTCGGCGCGGACGCCGCGCCCGAGAACATGAGGCCCGTGAGCTGTCCCGCTCCCGCGAGCTCGGCGACGTGCTCCTCCGGGCCGTCCGCGCTGCGCGTCTCGATCGCCGAACGGCCCCAGTTGACCGTGTGTCTGATCGGCACGCCCGTCGAGCCGGTCGCGCGCGCGACCGCGCGCACCTCCTCCGCGAGCGGCAGGTAGCCCTTCTGGGGCTCCTGCCCGGGACGGAAGGCGTCCGCGTGCTCGACGACGAGACGCGTCCGACCCCACGGCCACCGGGCGATCTGCTCGAGCGAGTGCGCGAACGCCTCCGCCGACGAGACCGCGCGCGCCCGACCGGGCGCCGAGTGCAGCTCGACGGCGAGCACGGGACGGTCGAGCCGCGCGACCTCCTCCCGCAGCGCGCGCACGTCCGCGAGCGCGGCCTCCCGCCCCTCCGCGTCGTCGGAGGCGAGACCGTAGGCGGGGTCCTGCGCCGCGCGCGCGAGCGTCGCGGGCACGTTCGTGACGACGAGGTGCCATCGCGGATCGAGCAGACGCGCGAGGTGCTCGGGACCGCGCGGATGCAGCCCCGGAGCGAACGCGAGCTCGAGCCCCCCGACGAGCGGCTCGCCCCGGAGCATCGCATACCACTCCTGCTCGGTCGCAGGATCTCGGTCGAGTCCACGGGCGGAGTTGTAGGAGGCGGCGAGAAGGCTCACGCCGCCAGGCTAGCCGTCGCCCCGCGCGCACGCACGGGCACGGACCGGCAGCCCGAACGCGAGCGCGACGGCCGGCCCGCGGCCCGCAGCGCGGGTCAGGGACGGTCGGCCCGCGCCGCCGGTCCGACGAGCGTGCTGCGGCGCACGACGAGCACGGGCTCGGGCACGCGCCCCTCGGGTCCCGGCGGCGCGGGGTCGCCGCCCGACGCGCGCACGAGCATGCGCGCGGCCTCGCGTCCCGCCCCGACGACGTCGCGGCGCAACGCCGTGAGCGGCGGCTCGGTGACCTCGCACACGACCGAGTCGCCCCACGCGACGATCGCGACCCGATCGGGCACCGCGATCCCCGCGCGCCGCAGCACCGTCATGCCGGCCGCCGCCATGACGTCGCTCTCGTAGACGATCGCCTCGGGCGGAGCGCCCGCCGCGAGGATCCGCTCGGTCGCGCGGACCGCCGCCGCGAACTCGGGGCCCGGGGCGTGCACGACGCGGCCCTCCATGCCGCGCGCGGCGGCGCCCACGACGAAGCCCGCCGTGCGCCGCTGCGAGTACAAGAGCTCGGCGGCTCCCGCGACGCGCACGACGACGCGGCGGCCGATGCCGCGCAGGTGGTCGAGCACGATCGCCATCGCGCGATCGTCGTCGTTGCGCAGCGGCCCGCTCGCGCCGTCCGGGCCGCCGAGGGTCACGAACGGCACTCCGAGCTCGTCGAGCAGCGCGAACCGCGGGTCCTCGACGAGCACGTCGGTCACGAGCACGGCGTCGACGCGGCGCTCGGCCGCGAGCCGGCGCAGCATGTGGAGCTCCGACCTCCGGTCAGTGGCGATCTGCAGCACGAGCGCCGTCGAGGATCGCGCGAGCTCGGACTGGATGCCGGCGATGAGCTGCATGTAGAAGGTGTCCGACTGCAGCCCCTCCGCGGATCGCGCGAGCACGAGGCCCACGGCGCCCGCGCGCGCGGACGAGAGCGATCGGGCGACCGGGTTCGGGCGCCAGCCGAGCTCGTCGGCGGCCGCGACGACGCGAGCGCGCGTCGCGTCCGAGACGCCGGGACGGCCGTTGAGCGCGAACGAGACGGCCATCTTCGAGACGCCCGCCCGCTCGGCCACATCGGCGATCGTCGGGCGGGATCGCTTCGGCGACGGCATGCGAGAAGGGTAGCCGTCGCCGCGGTGCACGGTGGGAGACTGGTGGGGTGTGGGAGGCGGATGATGAGCCCGAGCTCGCCGGCTGGGAGCCGTTCGAGCAGCGGCCGACGCGCTCGCGAGGCGCACGCGTCGCCCTCCGCATCGTCGTCGTGCTCGGCATCGTCGCGCTCGTGCTGCCGACCGTCGTCGTGACCGTCGGCATCGCCGCCGACTCGGCCGAGCGCTCGTGCGCGCTCGCCGTCGCGCGCGACGTGCCGGACGAGTCCGGCCACGTCGTGCGCTTCGAGCTCTTCGCGCCGCAGGGCGTCGGCTGGACGTGCTACGCCGTCCGCCCCGGCGACACGCTCTTCTACATGGGGAGCCTCGGGCTCATCCCCGCGGGACCGCCGGCGACGTCGACGACCTGACCCGCCGTCCGTGCCCGCCCGCCGCGCGGAGACGCCGGTCTCAGGCGGCGCCGTCGAACATGGACGTCACGGACCCGTCGTCGAACACCTCGCGGATCGCGCGCGCGATGAGCGGGGCGATCGACAGGACCGTGAGGCGGTCCCAGCGCTTGTGATCGGGCACCGGGAGCGTGTCGGTCACGACGACCGAGTCGATCGCCTCGTTCTGCAGGAGCTCGACCGCGGGGTCCGAGAAGACGGCGTGGGTCGCCGCGACGACGACGCCCGTCGCGCCGCTGCGCTTGAGCGCCTCCGCAGCCTTGACGATCGTGCGCCCCGTGTCGATGAGGTCGTCCACGAGCAGGCACACGCGCCCGTCGACATCCCCGACGATCTCGTGCACGGTCACCTCGTTGGGCACGAGCGGGTCGCGCCGCTTGTGGATGATCGCGAGCGGCGCGCCGAGCTTGTCGCTCCAGATGTCGGCGACGCGCACGCGGCCCATGTCGGGGCTCACGACCGTGAGCGTGCTGGGGTCCAGCTGCCTGCGGAAGTGCTCGAGCAGCACGGGCATCGCGAACAGGTGGTCGACCGGTCCGTCGAAGAAGCCCTGGATCTGTGCCGCGTGCAGGTCGACGCTCATGATGCGGTCGGCGCCGGCCGCCTTGAACAGGTCGGCGACGAGGCGCGCGGAGATCGGCTCGCGGCCGCGCCCCTTCTTGTCCTGTCGCGCGTAGGGGTAGAAGGGCGCGACGACGGTGATGCGCTTCGCGCTCGCACGCTTGGCGGCGTCGACCATGATGAGCTGCTCCATGAGCCACTCGTTGATGGGGCTCGTGTGCGACTGGATGATGAACGCGTCGCATCCCCGGATGCTGTCGCCGAACCGCGCGTAGATCTCGCCGTTCGCGAAGGTGCGCGCCTCCGTCGGGACGAGGTCCGAGCCGAGCTCCTCGGCGATCTGCGCGGCGAGGGTCGGATGCGCCCGCCCGGATGCGAGCACGAGCCTCTTCTCGCCGGTCGCCGTGATGTTCGACACAGTCCCGCTCTCTGCCGTGAGGCGTATCCGCTAGTCCGACGCCTCGCGGGACGCCGTGGCCGCCGCCTCCGCGGCGGCGGTCCCGGGTCGCTTGGCCTCGACCCAGCCTTCTATGTTGCGTTGCGGAGCGACCGTGATCGCGAGCGCGCCCGGGGGAACGTCCTTGCGGACGACGGTTCCCGCTCCCGTATAGGCTCCGTCACCAATCCTAACGGGGGCGACGTACACGGTATGGGACGCGCTGCGCACGTGGGACCCGATCGTCGTGCGGTGCTTGTTCACGCCGTCGTAGTTCGCCGTGATCGTGCCGGCGCCGATGTTCGTCTCGACGCCGATCGTCGTGTCGCCCACGTAGCTGAGGTGCGGCACCTTCGTGCCCGCGCCGATCTCGGCGTTCTTCGTCTCCACGAACGTGCCGATCTTGCCCCGCTCGCCGAGCCTCGTGCCGGCGCGGAGGTAGGCGAACGGGCCCACGGAGGCGCGGGGGCCGATGACCGCGAGCGTGCCGTCGGTGCGGCTCACGGTCGCCTCCTCGCCGATCTCGCAGTCGACGAGCGTCGTGTCGGGACCGATGCGCGCACCGCGCTCGACGACGGTCGCGCCCTGCAGGTGGGTGTGCGGGAGGATCTCGACGTCCTCCGCGAGCTGCACGGCGCGATCGATCCACGTCGTCGCCGGGTCGAGCACCGTCACTCCGGCGAGCTGCCATCCGCGCACGATCATGGCGTTGAGGCGGCGCGCCGTCTCGGCGAGCTGCGCACGGTCGTTGACGCCTTCGACGATCCAGCTCTCGCGCACGGGGACCGCCTCGACGCGCCGCCCGGCCGAGCGCAGCGCCGCGACGACGTCGGTGAGGTACTTCTCCCCTTGCGCGTTCGCCGTGCCCACGCGCGGGAGATACTCACGCACGGCGTCCGCCTGGAAGACGTAGGTGCCGGAGTTGATCTCGCGCACGGCGCGCTCGTCCTCAGTCGCGTCCGCGTGCTCGACGATGCGGTCGACCGCGCCGTCGGCGGAGCGCAGGACGCGGCCGTAGCCCCTCGCGTCCTCGAGCACGGCCGTGAGGAGCGTCGCGGCGGCCCGTCTGCCGCGGTGCGCGGCGACGAGCTCGCGCAGCGTGTCCACGTCGAGGAGCGGCACGTCCCCGCTCACGACGACGATCTCGCCTGCGAAGCCGGCGGGCAGGGCGCCCAGAGCGACCTCGACCGCGCGTCCCGTGCCGGGCACCTCGTCCTGGTCGACCACGAGGGACTCGGGCAGCAGCTCGGCGACGGCCGCGGCGACGCGATCGCGCTCGTGCCGCACGACCGTGACGACCACGGCGGGATCGAGCGCGCGCGCGGTCGCGAGCACGTGCCCGAGGAGCGGGACGCCCGCGATCGTGTGCAGCACCTTGGGGGTCGCGGAGCGCATGCGCGTGCCCTGCCCTGCGGCGAGCACGACGACGGCGAGACGAGGGTCGGGCATGCCGCCATTCTCGCGCACGCCACGCCGCTCGCGTGTAGCGGTCCCGCGCACGCGCTCGCCCGGCGCGCGCTCGCCCGGCACGCGCGGCACGGCCGCGGGTCGCGCAATAGTGCGTCCCGTAACAGTGCGTCCCATTCCTCGCCGCGCCGCCCGGACGGATCGTAGCGTCGCGTCATCGCGGCGTGCCCGAGAGGAGAGGGAGCGGCCTGCACAGCCGTCGCACGCGGGTTCGAGTCCCGCCGCCGCGTCGATTGTTACGACATCCTTCGTCATCGAGCTTCTGCCCCGCCGAGGGCGGAACCTAGAGTGCCGGATGTGAGCGCCACGGAAGCCAAGAACGCGTTCGACAACGCCCTGCGGAACGCCAACAACGCGATCGGCTACTTCGAGCGCGCCGCGGTCCACGCCGACCCGGACGAGGCCCTCGCCTGGCAGTCGCTCGCCTTCGCCGTGCGCGACCTCGCCAACGGCCTCGGGGAGATCGCGAAGGGACGCTGAGCGCGCCGACGCGGCCGCCGCATGGCCCGCGACGCACAGCCCCGCACGCATAGCCGCGCGGGCACAGCCGCGCGGGACGCCGCTCCACGGCACGGCCCCGCACGGCACGCACCGACGCGCCCACCCGCTCCGGGCGGCCGCGCGCTCACACGGCGGCGACGTCCGGGATCGCCTCGAGGAGCCGTCGCGTGTACGGATGCCGCGGCCGGTCGAAGACCTCGTCGACGGGTCCCTGCTCGACGATCTCCGCATCCTTCATGACGAGCACGCGCGAGCTCACCTGGCGGATGACGCCGAGGTCGTGCGAGATGAAGAGGTACGACACCCCGAGCCGCCGCTGCAGCTCGACGAGCAGGTCGAGGATCTGCGCCTGGATCGACACGTCGAGGGCGGAGACCGGCTCGTCGCACACGACGATGTCCGGCTCGGGGGCGAGGGCGCGCGCGATCGCGACACGCTGGCGCTGGCCGCCGGAGAGCTCGAGCGGGCGGCGGCGCGCGTGCTCGGGCCGCAGGCCCACCTGGTCCAACAGCTCGAGCACGCGTGCGCGACGCGCGGGGCGCGCGAGCGCCGGCAGCGCCTCCGAGATGACGCGCTCGACCGTGTACCGCGGGTCGAACGAGCTCAACGGATCCTGATAGACGACCTGGATGCGCCGCCTCTCCGCCTGCACCTCGCGCCGGGGCAGCGTGCTCCAGTCCTTGCCGTGCACGAGGACGCGGCCCGCGTCCGGGCGTTCGAGCCCCAGCACGATGCGCGCCGTCGTGCTCTTTCCCGACCCGGACTCGCCCACGATCCCGAGCGTCGTGCCGCGCGAGACCGCGAAGCTCACATCGCTCACGGCCGTGTGCGTGCCCCCGTCGGGGCGCGCGAAGCGCTTCGTGACGTTCTCCACCACGACCGCGGCCGGGGCCTCCGGAGGCGGAGCCGGCAGCGCGACCGGCCGGCGGGAGGACGGCACGGCGGCGAGCAGGGCGCGCGTGTACTCGTGCCGCGGATCGCGCAGCACCTCGCGCGTCGGTCCCGTCTCGACGATCTCGCCCGCGCGCATGACGGCGACGCGATCGGCGATGTCGGCGACGACCGCGAGGTCGTGGCTGATGAGCAGGAGCCCCGTGCCGGCGTGCTTGAGCGTGCCGAGCAGGTCGAGGATCTGCCGCTGCACGGTCGCGTCGAGGGCCGTCGTCGGCTCGTCCGCGATGAGCAGCTCGGGATCGCACGCGATCGCGGAGGCGATGAGGGCGCGCTGGCGCAGGCCGCCGGAGAGCTGGTGCGGGTACTGCGCGGCCCGCAGCTCCGGCTCGGGCACTCCCACGGAGGCGAGCAGCTCCCGCACGCGCTCCGTCCGCTCCGCGCGCGAGCGCACGCCGTGCAGCCGCAGCGGCTCGCCGACCTCGGCGCCGACCTTGCGCAGGGCGTCGAGCGAGGCGAGCGCGTCCTGCAGCACGAAGCCGACGCGTCGGCCGCGCAGCTCGCGCCAGCGTCCCTCGCCGAGCCCGAGCAGGTCCTCGCCGAGCACGCGCAGCCGCGTCGCGCTCACCTGCGCGCCCTCCCCCGGGAGCCCGACGAGCGTGCGTGCCGTGACGCTCTTGCCGGAGCCGGACTCGCCGACGAGGGCCAGGCACTCCCCCGGATCGAGGCGCCAGGACACGCCGCGCACCGCCTCGACGCGGTCGGCGCCCGACCCGAACGCGACCGCGAGCCCCTCGACCTCGGCGAGCGGGGTCGACGTGCGGGTCGCGCGCGCCGCGTCCGGCGTCGTCGGAGCGGTCATGAGCGCCGTCCCTCCGTCCAGCGGCCGATCGCACGGCCGACGACCGTGACGGAGATCACGGTGAGGGTGATCGCGACGGCCGGGATGAGCACGAGCGTGCCCGAGGTGGAGATGTAGTTGCGGCCCGTCGCGAGGATCGCGCCCCACTCGGGGCTCGGCGGCTGAGAGCCGAGCCCGAGGAAGCTGAGCGAGGCGCCCGCGGCGATCGCGGCGCCCACGCCGATCGTCGCGAACACGATGAGCGGCTTGAGCGCGTTCGGCAGCACGTGCCGCACGACGACCGTGAGCCGACCCTCGCCGAGCGCCGTCGCGGCCTCGACGTAGCCCGTGTTCTTGACGGCGAGCACTTGCGCGCGGATGAGGCGCGCGTAGCTCGGGATGCTCGCGATGCCCACCGCGAGCAGGGCGAAGAAGGTGCTGCGTCCGCCGAAGGTGATGACGACGAGCGCGAGCAGGAGCTCCGGGATGGCGAGCCCGATGTCGAGGAAGCGCATGACGACGACCTCGATCGCGCGCGGGCCGAGTCCCGCGAGGAGCCCGAGGAGGGTTCCGCCGACGACGCCGATGGCGGTCGCGCCGACGCCCATGAGCAGCGACGGTCCGGCCCCGTAGATCATGCGGCTGAGCAGGTCGCGTCCCGACTCGTCCGCGCCGAACGGGTGCGCGAGGCTCGGCGGGGCGAGCGTGAGCTCGGCGTTGACCTCGAGCGGGTCGTGGGGCGCGAGCAGGCCCGGCGCGAGCGCCGCGAGCACGACGAGCAGCAGGTAGAGCGACGCGAGCGCGAGGCCGGGGCTCAGGAGCGCGGACCGCCCCCGCGCGACGCGGCCGAACGTGCGGCTCGCGACGCGGAGGCCCTCGGCGCTCTCGGCGGCGCTCATGCGCGCGGGAGCCGGCGGCGGGGATCGCGGGGACCACCGCTCGCGTGCCGGGGGCGAGGGGCGCGTGCCCCCTCGGGTCGGAGGGACAGAGCGTACCGGAGGGTCAGAGCGTGCCCGAGGGACAGGGATGTCATGCCGTCTCGATCCTGGGGTCGATGGCCGTGTAGACGATGTCGACGATGAGGTTGACGACGACGTGCACGAGGGCGGCGAAGAGCACGACGCCGAGCACGATGGGCACGTCCTTCGCCTGCACGGCGTTGATGAGCAGACGCCCGATGCCCTGGCGCACGAAGAGCGTCTCGGTGATGACCGCTCCCCCGAGCAGGCCGCCGACGACGAACCCCGTCATCGTGACGAGCGGGATGAGGGCGTGCCGCAGCCCGTGCCGCACGCGCACGGCCGCGTCGCGCATCCCCCGCGTGCGCGCGGTGAGGATGAAGGGCTGCTCGAGCACGTCCTCGAGGCTCGCGCGCAGGATCTGCGTGAGCACGGCGGCGATCGGGAGCGCCATCGCGAACGAGGGCAGCACGAGCGAGGCGAGCCCCTGGTTGCCGGAGACCGGGAACCAGTGCAGCGTGAACGAGAACGCGACGAGCAGGGCGAGCCCGACCGCGAACGACGGCATCGAGGCGAACACGAGCGCGATCCCGGAGGTCGCGGACCGGATCACGGGACCGCGCTTCGCGGTGAGGGTGCCGACGACGACGGCGAGGACGACGGCGATGATCGCGGCGCTGAGCGCGAGCTGCACGGTCTGCCCGATCTGCTGGCCGATCGCCGTGGCGACGGACGTGCGCAGCACGTAGGACTGCCCGAGGTCGCCGTGGGCGAGACGACCGAGGTAGGTGAGGTACTGCACGTACCAGGGCTGGTCGAGCCCGTACTCGAGGCGGATCTGACGCAGCACCTCCGGGGTCGGGTTGGCGTCCGGCCCGAGCGCGGCGAGCGCGGGGTCCCCCTTGACGCCGTGCATCGCGAGGAACGCGAGCGTCGCGGCGCCCCACAGCACGACGACGCCCGTGAGCAGCCGCACCCCGATCACCCTCACGAGCCGGTGCCGCGCGAGGCGGTGCCGGATGAAGGCGAACGGGGCGCTCGAGGCGACTGCCGTCATCGACTCTTCCAGGCGTTCACGAAGTACGGCACGGGGTGCGTGTTGACGCTCTGGATGCCGTGCACGGTCGTGTTGTTGTACGCGTACACCGCGGAGTACTCGTACAGGGGCAGGCCGGGAGCGATGTCGATGAGCCGCTTCTGCACCTTCGAGTAGAGCTCCTTCTGCTTCGCCGGGTCGGTCGTCTCCCGCGCCTCCTGCGTCCACGCGTCGATGTCGGCGTCGCGCGTGAAGGAGAGGTTCTGCCCGGGCGCGCTCGGCGTCGGGATGCTCGCCGAGTTGAACAGGATGTACATGACGTCGGGCGTGTTCGTGTGCCACGCGCCCGAGATGACGTCGTAGTCCCCCGCATAACGCAGCTGCGTCGCCTGCGCGACGGTCACCGTGCGGTTGACGAGCTCGATGCCGACCTTCTTGACGGCCGCCTGGATCTGGTCGACGAGCGGCTGCGTCGTGGGATCGGAGACGTTGATGACGACGGAGAGCCGCTTGCCGTCCTTCGTGCGATATCCGTCGGAGTCGCGCTCGGTCCAGCCCGCCGTGTCCAGCAGCTTGTTCGCGAGCTTCGGGTCGTAGGAGAACTTCCCCTTCGTGGACGGGTCGAAGAACTGGGTGCGCGTGCCGAGGTACGTGTCGACGGGGTAGAGGAACCCGAAGCCGACGCTCTTGTCGACGGCCGGCACGTTGACGGCCGCGCGGAACGCCTTGCGCACGTTGATGTCGTCGAACGGGGCGCGCGACTGGTTGAACTCCCACACGACGGGCATGCCCGTGCGCGGCGTGTTCACGTAGGTGAACTGCGGGTCGGCCTTGAGCGCGGCCGCGTTCTCCGGCGGCGCGGCGGTCGTGAGGTCGTACTGCCCGCTCACGAGCGAGTTGTAGCGCACGGAGTCCTCGGTCACGAAGTCGAACTCGATGCCGTCGAGGTAGGCCGGGCCCGTGTGCTTCGTATAGGCGGGAGCCCAGTCGTAGTCGGGGTTGCGCTTGACGACGACGCTCTGCTGCTTCGTGTAGCTCTCGACCTCGAAGGGGCCCGTGCCGATCGGCTTCGTGCACAGGCTCGCCGGGTCGTCCTGGATCTGCTTGGGCGAGTCGAAGCCGAGCCAGCCCTGCGCGAGGACGTCGAGGAAGGGGCTGTAGGCGTACTGCAGGTCGACCTTGAGCGTGTACGGGTCCACGACCGTCGAGCTCTGGTACGGGCGGATGTAGTTGCCGGCGAGCGGGGACTTCGTCTTGGGGTCGAGCATGTGCTCGAAGTTCACCTTGACGGCCTCGGCGTTGAAGGGCGTGCCGTCCTGGAAGGTGACGCCCTTGCGGAGGTGGAAGGTGTACGTCTTGCCGTCGGGCGAGATGTCCCACGAGGTCGCGAGCCAGGGGACGATCTTGCCGCTATCGTCCTGCGCCACGAGGTTGTCGTAGATCACGCGACCGAAGAACTGCATGTACTCGCTCGAGATCTGGTGTCCGTCGAGGCAGCCGGGATCGCTTCCCGACGTCGCGACCTTGAGCTCTCCGCCCTTCACGGGCGTGCCCGCGTCGGCACTCGACGACGGCGCGGCCCCTCCCGAGGGCGCGGAGCAGCCCGCGACGATTCCCGCGACGAGGAGGGCGAGGCCGATGACGCTGGTCCGGCGGCGTGCGCGGACGCGACGAGGACTGACGGGCTCGTTGTCACGGCGCGAGTGGGTGAATGCCATCAGGTCTTTCGTGTCCTTCCAGGGGCGAGGGGACGACGCGTCCCACAAGCGCCTCCCTGGGCGGACGGCGCTCGTCCTGTCGTGCCTGTCGTTCGTGTCCCGACGCGACGCCGACTCGTCGACGACGCGCTCGCGACAATGGCCTTGAGGATGCCACGACGTCGGCGAGGGCGCACGCTTTGTTACCCCATGCGACGACGTGTTACCGCGTGCGACGGTCCCCGTGACGCTCGGGCCGGGGGACAGAGCCGAGGGACCGAGGGTGCGGATACGGCAGGATGCGAAGACGAGACGGCGTCTGCGCGGGCGGACATGGACGCGACCCCGTGCGTGCCGCGAGGACGGGGCGTCGACACGTGCGCAGGCCCCCTCGACGCGGGCGGTGCGGCGCGGTGGGGCGCGGCCCCCTCGACGCGGGCGCCGCCGACGCGCGCGACGGGGCACGGTCGACGTGTGCGCCCCGCCGACGCGCGCGAGGGGGCCGGGGCGGCGCGGTCGGCGGGCCGGAGCGGCGCGGTCGGGTCACGGTGCAGTCGACGTGCGCGGCCATGGCGGGGCGGACGCGCCGCCGGGCGGCCCACCGCGCTGCGCGCGATCCGGCGGCCCGTCGCCGTGCGTCCGTCGCGAGGATGCCGCGCGCCGCCATCGCCGTCCGGGGTCGAGGTGGGGCGGGGGCTCGACGCGCGGTCGGCCGCCGATCATGCGCACGGCGAAGCCGCTCTCGTGCAGGAGATGGTGGTGCGCCGGGCACAGGAGCACGCCGTTGGCGACGTGTTCTAAAGCTGTCCGTTTTCACTGCGCTGGCGAATCAGGGCCCAGCGTACTTGTCGAGCTGGGCGGTCGGGCAGCGCGCACCGCTTTGCTCAGGGTGCCACCCTCGCCAACGCGAAGGCCAACAGCCGCCCGCGAACGTCACGCGCCGCCAAGCCGACGGCAGAGCTCAGCGGCAGAACTCGACCGCACGCCCTGTTCAAATTTCCCTTACTCCATCGAGACCTGTCGTCCCCGTGCAGAAACGCGGAAGTGCTCGGCCATACCGCACCACTGCTATTGACAGCGCCAGATGCGAAGCATACTGTCGAAGGCCGTAGCGGGGGACCTGAACGGCTACATCATGGGGGTTGTGCTTTGGAGCACCTTCGTGCTCGTGGGAAGTTGGGGTTCAACGTCTCGGCGCCCGCTTTTCGCGCTCAATGTGGAGACCAATGCCGCGTCCGGATGTATATGTGATCGGAGCCGGGTTGTTCGGCCTCACGTTTGCTGAGCGCGCAGCGGGTCGTTGGGGCAAGCACGTTCAAGTTTTGGAGCGTCGTTCCCACGTCGGAGGTAACGCGTTAAGCGAGGTCGATTCCGCGACGGGGATTGAGGTCCATCGTTACGGAGCGCATATTTTCCACACCAGTAACGAGCGCGTCTGGCGGTACGTGACCGGCTTCACCGATTTCTTCCCATATGAGCACCGTGCGTTCACTCGGCATCGGGGCGTCACCTACCCCTTACCAATCAATTTGCAGACGATAAACCAGTTTTTCGGAATGAGTCTATCGCCGGAACAGGCGCGCAAGCTCATAGAGAACCAAGCGGCGTCCTCGCGGACCGGGTCCGCGGGAAATCTTCGGGACAGAGCAATTGCCGAGATCGGCGAGCCGCTATATGAAGCCTTCATTGAGGGATACACCGCGAAAAAGTGGCAGATGGACCCGAAGCGACTGCCCGCCAGCACCATCTCGCGGTTGCCCGTCAGGCTGACGTTCGACAGTCGCTATTTCAATGATGTCCACCAAGGTCTGCCGGCTAGCGACTACGCCTCGTGGTTGCAACGAATCGCGAGCCACCCGTTCATCGATATCTCGCTCGGCACCGATTTCTTCCGCTCGAGTCTCCGAACCCACATCGCCGATCGCTCGCTCAACGTGCCCGTCGTGTACACAGGGCCGTTGGACAAGTACTTCGACTTCGAACTTGGTCAGCTCGGATGGCGAACGTTGGACTTCGAGTTTCAGCGCGTCGCCCAACCTGACTTTCAGGGTACGGCGGTGATGAATGAAGCTGACATCGACGTTCCGTACACCCGGACCATCGAGTTTCGGCACTTCAGACCGGACCATGAAGTCCCGGTCGCTGAGAGCATCATCGATCGTGAGTTCTCTCGTTCTGCGGAACAAGGCGACGAGCCCTACTACCCGATCAACTCGGCAGACGATCGAGATCGACTCAGCGGGTATCGGGCGCGCGCGGAGTCGCTGCAGGACGTGTACTTCGGCGGCAGGCTTGGCACTTGTAAGTACCTTGATATGCACATGGCAATCGCGTCGGCGTTGACGTTGGTCGAAAGGATCGCGAACGACCGCAGTTGGGTTGCCGTCGCGAACGAGGAAGCGGGCGTATGAATCGCTCCAGCGCATTGAGGAGACTGCCACCCGCCAGTATGACCGAACTGTGGGCGGTTACCGCGGCGACACTCCAAAGCCAAGCGGGGTCCGGCTTCTTGATCGTCGCGGTCACCGTCGAGGCTCTGCGTATCTCGGGAACGGTATCGGTCGCGCCGTTGATCGTCGCCGCCAGCGGTCTCGCTCCCATGCTTTTGGTGCGCCCGATACGTCGTATGGTTCGCCGAGCGAACCCACGCCTGCTGATGGTCGTCGCTGATGGGGGCGGGTTCGTCACGATTACGGCGCTCAGCGGTGTTACGCGTATGAACGCGACGGCGCAGTGGCATCTGTACGCGGCGATGTTCGTGTTGTCCGGATTTGCAGCGCTCTACCTCCCCGCGTCGCGCGAATGGGGCGCACGAGTCACACGGGATCGCGACGAACTGGTGGCGCTGAACGGTGTTCTCGCGATCGCAACGCAACTCGCAATCGTGATCGGCTGGAGCTGTGGTGGGGTGCTCGTCGCGGTAGCCGGGCCGCTAGTCGCAATAGAGATCTGCGCCGCGTCGTACGCGGTGTCGTTTACGCTGCAGGCAATCGTCTTTTCGATTACTAGTCGGCGGTCAAAGTTGGTGCCGATTGACGTCGCAGCAATAACGCGCACGGTGCCGCTGTCAGGTGCTTGGCACAGGATGCTTCGTGAGGGAAGCGGCGCGCTGTACACGTACTCACTGCTGTCGCAAGCACTGGTGCAGCGACTCACCTTCAGCATGTTCGTTCCCCTGGTCGCTGGACTCAATCAGAGCAGCAGCTGGGTTGCGGGTGTCGCAAACGGCGCGTTTGGAGCGTTCGCTGTCGTTGGTGCGTCGCTCCTGACGATGCCGCGCACCAGTGATCGGATCCGGCTCTTTGCTCCCACCATTCTTGCTATCGGCTTCGGCGTGCAGATCGTGTTCGGACTCAGCGCTTCGATACCTGCGATCGCGATCACATCATTCGCGATCGTCGGACTGCTGAGCGCGTCGGCAAGTGCTATCCAAAGCGAAGCGCAGGACAGATGGAGATTGATTGGCGCCGGAGATGCCTTCTCAATCCTTGGCGCATTGCAGGCACCGATGCAGGCCGGAGGTGCGCTGGTGTTGTCCGCAATCCTCGTCCACGCCAACATCGCCGCCGTGTACGTGACGTGTGTGGCGGTGTTCGGCTTCGGATCGGTGTTGTTTGCAGCGCTAGCGCGCCGACATACACCCGTCTATGACGCTGCTCCTGTTCAGGTCGGGGGACAAGCATGATCGCCGCCACGGTCGGACGCGTCGAGTACGAAGCCCGCACCGCGGGGCTGCCGCTCGACGTTTGGAACCTTCCGGTCGTCGGGGATCTGTACGGGCAGGCGCGGTATATCGTCGTCCACGATTCTGGGGGACGAGTTCGCGCCGCATGGTGCTGCCCTATCGACAATGTCGGTGCGGCGGTGCGTGAATACCGCGTACTGCCGTACGCCTCGCCGTGGGTCGACCGGCAGCTACACCCGGCGAAGCGTGACCGCGCGATCACCGCGTTGGCGCGGCAGATCCAAGCAGAAACCGACCACGTCGACCTGCCATTGAGTCCGACCTTCTCCGACACTTCTGGATTCTTGTTTGCCGGCTTCGGTGTTAGGTTGCGGCATTCGCGGATGCTAAGCCGGCTTGATGAAGAGGTGCGACGAGCGGCATACCTGCCGGAAGTGCGCGGCCATATCCGTGCCGCGGCAAAGCATATCGCCGTGTCGGTCGTTGGCGTCGACGAGTTCGACTTCAACCGGGCCGTCGTTAATCAAACTCCTACAGCGCTCGAACGCCGGTCGGCGTCGGCACGGGCGCTGCATGCGAAAGGCGTCGCCTTAGCGTTGAACGCGGTCGCCGGGGATGGTTCAGTAGTGGGCGGTATCTTCTTGCTTTGAGATCGCGCGGTAGCAATATCAATGCATTCATGGTTTGATCGCGGAGTTCGGGGCGTGCCGAGCTTGCTCGTCGATCGCGCGATTGACGAGGCTCGCGCTGCGTGGGAGATCAGTGCGTTCGATTTCGAAGGAAGCGTTCTTCCCGGAGTTGACGCGTTCATGTCGACGTTCGGCTCGGAAGCACATCCGTATGGGCAGCTGAGCTGGCGTGCCGGCGTAGCCGCCGCCGATCCTTGGACCGTCGCGTGAGCACGGTCAGTGATCCGAGCTTCGCTCTTGCTTCTTGGGTTGGCGCCGATCACGTGGTGTACATCCCGACCAACCGTGACGCCGCTGCAGCCATCCATTCAACGGCCCGCGAAATCGCCGCGGTCAATTCTCATGCACAGCAGGCGACGGCGTTCATCGTCATCGACAATTCGCCAGGGCAAATCACCACCTTAAATCGGAACGCCGCCGCATCGGCCACCGCAGCGACCGGTGTCCCAATCACCGTTCTGGACGAGGCCGGTTGGGCGGAGCTCCGCGCAACATTGTGTTCGCGTCTGCCACACACTCAAGCGATGCGTGCAGAGAAGCTGCTGTGCTTTGTCTATCCGAGCTACGGCGCTGGACCAATCAAGGCGTCCCTGCTTGCCTGCAGCGCCGGCGCCCGAACACTTCACCGGCGTGACAGCGACCAAGTCGTCGATCCTACGTCAACGCCCGCCCCGTTCGCGGTCGAACTGAACTGGCTTGGATGTCACCCTCCGTCTTCACTCATCGAGGACTCCAGCCGTCGCGTGCGAGCAGTTGGATCCTCGCTTCGCGGTGAACCGTCGCGAGACCGCCGCGATCTAGACGCGATCGACAAGCGATTCGGTGCCCGCCTTGATCGCGCGCACGGCTCCAGTGGCGCACGTCGATCCGTTACGCACGCAGCGGTGGCTGAAGCGGATGGCGCTCGGTTGAACGAAGACCGCTCCGGTCAGGTTGAAATGGGAATTTGCGCGCTCACGGACGTCTTCGCATGGATCCCGGAGATGCCGGCCACCTCGATCTTCGGTGTCGATTACATGCAGAAAAATCTCGTCTACCAGATCGGTGACGTTGTTCTGCACCATGATCGTCAGGCCCTGCATGAATACGACGCCATGCGGGCTTCGCAGGCCTCCGAGGCGGACGTTAGAACCTATGTGCTTGCTGAGCTTCGATACGCGTACATCCGACCGATCTGGAACGCGGCGAACACGATCATCAGCACGTTGGATTTGCCGAGGCTAGAACCACAACCGCGAGCCGATGCGTACGTGTCCGCATGGCGTTCTCACCTCGACGGGATCCCGGAGACGAGCGCGGCGATCCAGCGTTTGTACATTGAGATATACAGGGATGCAGTCGACGCAGCGACCGACCCTGCGATCCGCCAACGGCTCCAGTGGCGACTCGAAGCGATCCGAGACGAAGGGGCGTCGGCTGCGTCCGATAGCGCTCGTGCACTATCCGACTTCCTCGGTCTCGTCGAACTGTGGCCGATGCTGTGCGAATCAGCCCGTGGACTGCGTGATGACATCTAACCTCGGTCATCTTGTCCCGCTGCGCCGCGTCGGCGACGGGCAGCTGCGGCAATGGGAGATTGCTGCTGCCGAACGCGGACGCACCGAACCCGAAGCCTGGCCGACCTACAGCTGCTACCTCGCCGATTCGGGCGAAGAAGTCTGGGTGTGGACGGACGCCACCACGTGGTGCCCGCTCGCGCGCTACGACAACCACTTCACGGCGATCTGCCCACGAACCCCCATGGTCACCAGCGCGGAGACCGGTGCGAGCATTGCCGACATCGCGGGTACGTTCTCGCGATGGCATTTGAATGCGTACTTCCCGCTCGTCGACCGTTCGATCGCCGCCGCCGCCGTTATTGCTGGTCTGATGACTTGGCAGCGTCGAGGAAACCCGACGATCCAATGGGCTGGGCGGGATGAGTCGATGTACGAGCGGGCTCTCAGCCGTGGCACAAGCCAAGTCGCCCGCAAGCGTCGTCGCCTCGAGGACGGCCAATACCGAATCGTGGGAAAGCAACATGGCCGATTCGCAGCCGAACGGATGCTGGCGGTAGACCGGCACTCCTGGAAGGCGGCATACGGGCAGAGCATGGAGCAGCGCGGTTCGCAGGCCGCGCTGTATTCGATGCTGCTCAGCTCCGGTCACGCAACAGCAAGCTTCGTCGAATTCAATGGCGACCCGATCGCGTTCCGCCTCGACATGGTCGTTGGCGACACCGTCTCGTGCCTGAAATGGTCGTACGACGAACGCCACGCGCGAGTGTCCCCCGGTCAGTACCTATTAACGATCGGTCTCGATATGGACTGGGGCGGCGCTGACCTGCGAGTGATCGACCTCCACGGTGGACCAGACAACTTGAAACGCCTCGTGCAATCAGAGATCGAGGACCGCTTCGATTTATGGGTGGGCGACTCTGATGCGGGTGAGCAATTGCGCGCGGACCGGCTCCAACTCGACGACGGGGTTGCGCTCACCACCGAAAGCGGCCGGGGACTCAGGCATGCGTACTGATCCCCTGCGAGCCCTTGCCGACAAGGTGCACAAAGCCCACCACCAAACGGCCGCGTCAGCGAGCGAGATGCTCACCATAACGCTGCGCGCGTTCGGGTGTTCCGGAGGCGAAGTCATCGTCCCTAATCACGGCTGCCATTCCGTCGCCGCTGCAGTCGTCCGCGCAGGTGCGACGCCAGTGTTCGTCGATGTCGGAACCACGTTGATCTTGCAAGCGGACGACGTAGCACGGGCCGTGTCACCGTTGACCCGCGCGGTGGTCGTCGTGGATCAGTATGGGCTGCCCGCCGACCACAACAGCATCCGCGACACGCTCCCGATCGGCACACCCCTTATCGCAGACCTCGCGCAATCGTGGGACGGACGACTCGACGGAGCACAGTCCGGCGTTGCCGCGGACGCGGTACTGATGTCATTCGGTCCCGGAAAGCCGATCAGTGTGGGCGCCGGAGGAGCGGCATTTTCGAACACCCCAATCGACGGCGTCGAAACGGGAACACTCTCGGACCGATTCGCTGTGGATATCGCGTCCGCGGCACGATTCCCGAGTCCCCTTCTGGAGCGACTCGGGGACGCGATCGACCAGGCGGATCGCGCCGTCCGATATCGCCGTCACATCGTCGCGCAGCTCGCGGAAGCGTTGCGCGGAACGTCGACGAGCCTCACCGCGGTCGCATTGACCGCGGTGCCGAGCTGGACCCGGGTCCCGCTGGATGCGCCAGACCCGACCAAGGTGGCCGATCTCCAATGCTTCGGCTCCTTGCAGTATCCCCACGATATTTCCGTCTCGGACTTGCGAATGTTCGCGGACCATCCCCATCGACGCGTCCGGCGACTCGACGCAGCTACCGACCGACCGCTTCTGCTCAAGATCGCTTCTGAGGAACCGCAATGACGCTGATCAACCCAAACCAACTCTTCGACACGGCCCGCGAAGACCCCGACCATCTGCCCGAGTTCTGGTCTGTCCTCCACAGCGGATTCCTGTTCCGACACCGCGAAGACGGCGCAGAATCGCCGTCAATTCGTGCCGAGGCTGCACTGAGCCAACGGGTCGAACGGGAAGCAGCAATCCTCGTGGTCAATGGGACGTTCGGGCTGGAGCTGGCTTTGCGCACGATCGGAGTCCGCCCCGGCGATCGCGTGGGGGTGTGTGCCTTCTCGTTCATTGCGTGCAGCATGGCGGTTGTCAACGTCGGCGCGATACCCGTCCCCATCGATATTTCCCCAGATCTGGAAATGGCGGAGCCCGCCGACGGGCGCGCGTCCGAACTTGCTGCGGCGCTGGTAGTGCACATCCAAGGGCATGCCATGGACGCGGACCGGTTCATCTCTTGGTGCGACGAACGCTCCATTCCCATCGTCGAAGACATCTGCCAAGCCTTCGGCGCGCTTGATGCCGTCGGCCGACCCGCAGGGCGACGTGGCCGCATCGCAGTCACCAGCTTTCAACAATCGAAGCAGCTCTCTGCTGGCGAAGGAGGAGCGATCATCGGAGATCACGACGACATCGCTGCGGCACGTGCCGCAGCCGACCTTGGCGCGCTCCGTCGACCGAACGGCCTGCCTGATTGGGACGACCCGCGTGCCCGGTTCGGAACGAACGGGCGTCTCGGCGACCTGCAGGCCGCGCTGGTACTCGACCAACTCAATCAACTCGACTCCACGCTCACACGACAACGGGCTAACCGTGCTCTGCTCTGGGATGAAGCGCCAGCCATTTGCGACCGCAGCCTCAGCGCAGCGCTGCCGGGTGCAGCTACTGGATCGCACACTCTCCTGCTGGCCAACTCTGCGGAGGATGCTCGTGCGTTCGTTGGCGAACTCGCCTCAGCGAATGTGCACGCACGCGTCGTCTGGGGTCGCCCCTTCCCTGATTACGGCGTCTATCGCGCCCGACCCGACGCGCATCAGACCGTGGCGCGCTATGACGGCGCAGCTGATGTCGCGCCGCGCGTAGTCAGCATCCCGACGCCTAAATACCTCACTGAGGACGACCTGCACTATATCGCGTCAGTGGTCACCGCGGCTCAAGGCCGCATCGCGGACGTGGTCGTTGAACATGCCTAGGCCCACAGTAATCCTGCTCCGAGGCGTTCCAGGAGTCGGTAAATCGACCACGTCCGCGCTGATTCGCGATGGGCTTCAACCCGCGGTACGCGTCAGCAACGACGACATCCGTTACCTCGCCAAGCCTCGTGACTTCAACGCATTCACTTTAGCAACCTCTGAAGACGCCTGCATGGAACTCGCGGCAACATACGTCGAACGAGGATTCACCGCGGTCGTTGACGGTGTGTTCTACGACACCGATTTCCTCGCGGCGTGGAGCATCACACTCGCGCGACGGGGCATCCCGCTCATCGTTGTGAGCCTCACTCTCACGCTCGAAGACGTTCTCATGCGCAACCGAACGCGCGATGAACTGGCCCAAATGCCAGAAATGCGGCTCCGTGACCTTCATGCGGGATTCCGGTCATTCGGGCACGTGCTCGACATCAAGGAGAACCTGCCGGAGGAGATCGCAGCCGATGTCGTCGACCATGTCTCAAGCGTCAACCTGGAACGCCGTGACGAGGCGGACGCGGTGCTCGAGCTGCTGTATTTGCGGCACGGTCTCCCCGACTATCCCAACGGGGTCTACCCGGATCACATGGCGCTGCCTCTGTCCGCGACCGGACGGGCCGAAGCGCGTGCCGCACGACACGCCGTCCAGCGTTTTTGCCCCGACGCGGTCTTTACCTCAGACATGCAACGGGCGATTGACACTGCCGCGATCGCTGCCCCAACGGTGTCGCCGATCATCGACGAGGCCCTGCGCGAGCGCACGTTCCCTCATCTCTATGGCAAACGACTGGACATGCTCGAGTCCGAATACGGACCCGACGTGCGCGCTGTGTTCGCCGGAAACAGCGACACGTGGGAACCGACCGACGCCGAGCCCCTCACAGAGGCGCGAACACGCGTTCTGCGGTGGCTTGACATGCTCAGGCAGCGTCGAGACCTCCATCGTGTGTTAGTCGTCGGCCATGGTGGACCGCACACCTGGATCCTCGAGCAGGCCCTCGGCGTCGACCTCGCAACAAACCGTGCCCTCAAATTCGATACCGGCCACTTCACCAAGTTCCGCATTAGCGCTACCAAGACGGACGTGCTGTACATCAACCGAACACCAGACGACGCTTATTAGCCAGGGAGAAAGCATGCTCGAACAAATGCACTCGACAGCGACGCCGAGCCCAACAGCTCGGCCGTACGGATTCGCCGCGCACCGCCCCCATCTAGATCAGATCGCACGCGATCTTGACCACATCGACCGCTGGGTGCACCGGGCCTCGTCGCGCGAAGCCAACGCCTGCGTCGGCACCGTCTTCGGTTCAGCACGAACACAGCGCGGCTCCGAGAATTTCGTAATGGCGGAGAAGCTCGGCGCGCAACTCGCTGCGGCTGGGTGGGTCATCCTCACTGGCGGAGGCCCTGGCATCATGCAGGCGATCCGCGACGGTGCGGGTGCGGAGCGGTCCCGTTCCGTCCGCATCGAGATCGCCGGCGAAGAGCCCGAAACTGCGCTCGATCCGTCCCGTTCAATTACCGTCGAGAGTTTCGCGCTGCGCAAGCTGCTCCTCATCCAAGGCGTCGACGCGATCTGGACGTTTCCCGGCGGCGTTGGCACCATGGACGAACTCTTCGAAGTGTTGGTCCTCCAAGACACACACCGGCTGGACCCCATCCCGATCGTTCTGGTCGAGCCGGAAAGGTCAACGTATTGGCAGGCCTGGCTACGGTTCGTCGAGGACGCACTAGTTGTACCCGGCCATGACTTTGGTGCCCGCGCGCCTGCGCTGAACGGGGAGGACCTCCGGGCTTAGTGGAGATGTCTGAC
>JAATFA010000158.1 GCA_015655445.1 Actinomycetales bacterium
GCGCTCGGGCGCTACGCGTCCGTCGGCTACTTCTTGTTGCGGCGCTGGTGACGCGTCTTGCGCAGGAGCTTGCGGTGCTTCTTCTTCGCCATCCGCTTGCGGCGCTTCTTGATCACGGAGCCCATGGGCTACCTCCCTGTCGGCGGTTCGACGACGTGCCCCGGGGTGTTCGCGTCCCGGCCCCGCGCGTGGTCCGAACAAGTGCGGCGGGGATGTGCAACCGCAACAGTCTACCGGGCGCGAGTGGAGTCCGCGACCGAGCCAGGCGCCCTAGTCTGGCGGCATGGAGTTTCGTCACCTCGGACACAGCGGACTGCGCATCTCGGAGATCACCTACGGCAACTGGCTCACGCACGGCTCGCAAGTCGAGAACGACACGGCGACCGCGTGCGTGCACCGCGCCCTCGACGAGGGCATCACGACGTTCGACACGGCGGACGCGTACGCGGCGACCGCCGCGGAGAGCGTTCTCGGCGCCGCCCTCGCGGGCCAGCGGCGCGACGGCCTCGAGATCTTCACGAAGGTCTACTGGCGCGCCGGCCAGACCGGGCAGAACGACGCGGGCCTGTCCCGCAAGCACATCCTGCGGTCGATCGACGGGTCGCTCAGCCGCCTTCGCACCGACTACGTCGACCTCTACCAGGCCCACCGATACGACTACTCGACGCCGCTCGAGGAGACGATGCAGGCCTTCGCCGACATCGTCCGCCAGGGCAAGGTGCTCTACATCGGCGTCTCGGAGTGGACGGCCGAGCAGATCCGGGCGGGCCACGAGCTCGCGCAGCAGCTCGGCATCCAGCTCATCTCGAACCAGCCGCAGTACTCGATGCTGTGGCGCGTGATCGAGGAGAAGGTCGTGCCGACGAGCCAGGAGCTCGGCATCTCGCAGATCGTCTGGTCGCCCATCGCCCAGGGCGTGCTCACGGGCAAGTACAAGCCGGGCGCGCCGGTTCCCGCGGGCTCGCGCGCGACCGACGAGAAGGGCGGCGCGACGACCATCCAGCGCTTCCTCAAGGACGACGTGCTCGCGGCCGTGCAAGGGCTCGAGCCGATCGCGGCCGACGCGGGGCTCTCGATGGCCCAGCTCGCGGTCGCGTGGGTGCTGCAGAACCCGAACGTCGCCGCCGCGATCATCGGGGCGTCGCGTCCCGACCAGGTGAGCGACAATGTCAAGGCCGCGGGCGTCAAGCTCGACGCCGACATCATGCGCCGCATCGACGACGCGCTCGGCTCGGTCGTCGTGCGCGACCCGTCGCTCACCTCCTCGCCCGCCGAGCGGCCGTAGCCCGCACGCGCGCCGTCCGGGCGAAGCCTCGGCTCGCTGCCCGGACGGCCGCCGCGCGCTCGCGCGAGCGGACCAGGGCTCGCCGCAGCACGCGCCGTTCGCGCCCGCGGGCGGCTCAGCCCGCGTCGCGTCCCGCGCTCGCGATGAGCTCCGCGACCGCGGACTCGGGGATGCGGTAGGAGCGCCCGAAGCGGATCGCCGGCAGCTCCCCCGAGTGCACGAGCCGGTACACGGTCATGCTCGACACGCGCATCATCTCGGCGACCTCGGCGACGGTCAGGAATCGCACGTCGGCGAGATCCGGGGCCATGTCGGTCGTCCTGTTCGCGGTCGGGTGCCCGGTCGGCACCGAGCTTCCGCCAGGATAGAGGCCGCCGTTCCGCGTTGTCTACGCAACCTGCGCGTCGCGCCCGCCACCCCCGCCCGTCACGCCCGCCCGGCCGGCGGCGTCAGCGGATCCGGTCCGCGACGCGCCGGCCGACGCTGCGCAGCGACGTGAGGCGGTGGGCCGCCGCGGCCGCGCGCCGACCGATCGCCGCCGCGGACCCGCGCAGCTCCGCCGAGAGCGGCGCGGGCTCCCCGGCCGAGCCGGCCGCGGCCGGCTCCTCGTCGAAGCCGACCGCCTCGTAGCGCGCCGTGAGGAACGGGATGAGCCAGTCCTCCACCTCCTCGAGCGGCGCCGGCTCGAGGCTGTAGTAGCGATGCTGCGCCTCGTCGCGCGCCGTCACGAGACCGTGGTCGCGCAGCACCTTGAGGTGCTTGGACACCGTGGGCTGGCTCGCGCCGAGCCGCTCGACGAGCTCGCCCACGCTCAGCTCGCCGCTGTCCGAGTCCGCGGCCACGGACTGCTCGAGAAGGATGTGCAGGAGCGCCCGTCGCGTCGGGTCCGCGATCACGTCGAAGATGTCCGCCATGCCGCAAGGCTAGCCATGACGGGCGCGGAGTACCATGCGAGCGGCGGCTCGGCGGACGCGGTCCCCCCGCCGCGGCGAGGCGGGAGAGCGATGACCGTGCGGGCGGGGGACGGGGGATCGCCGGCGCTCCGTCCCGTCGCCCGCGCGATCCGTCCGTTCGCGCGCGCACGCGACGCCCTCGACCACCTCGTCGAGGCGTCGCCCGCGCGGTTCGCGATCCTCGTCTTCGCCGCGCTCGTGCTGCTGTTCACGGCCCTGCTCTCCCTGCCCGTCGCGACGACGTCGGGACGCCCGGCCTCGCTCGTCGACGCGCTCTTCACGGCCGTGTCCGCGGTGTGCGTCACGGGGCTCTCCGTCGTCGACATGCCCGCGTTCTGGTCGCCCTTCGGGCAGACGGTCGTCGTGCTCGGCGCGGAGATCGGCGGCATCGGCGTGCTCACCGTCGCCTCGATCCTCGGCCTCGTCATCTCCCGTCGGCTCGGGCTGCGGCAGCGCCTCCTCGCCGCAGGCGAGGCCGACCCCGTGCGCAACCGGCGCGGCGCCCTCCCCGCGCGCCAGGCGCTGCGCCTCGGCGAGACGGGCGGCCTGCTCGCGACCGTCGCGGCGAGCGTGCTCCTCGTCGAGCTCGCCGTCGCGATCCTCCTCTTCCCACGCATCCTGCTCGCGGGCGTGCCGCCCGTGCCCGCGGCCGTGCAGGCGGCCTACTACTCGATCATGGCCTTCACGAACACAGGCTTCCTGCCCACGCGCGAGGGCCTCGCGCCGTACGCGACCGACGGCTGGTTCCTCGGCCTGCTCATGGTCGGCGTCTTCCTCGGGAGCATCGGCTTCCCCGTCATCTACACGCTGCGGCGCACCCTGCGCTCTCCGCGCCGCTGGTCGCTGCACGTCAAGCTCACGCTCGCGACGAGCGTCCTGCTCCTCGTGCTCGGGGCGGCCGCCTACCTCGGCCTCGAGTCCGCCAACCCGCGCACGCTCGGCGCGATGGACCCCGGGCAGCGCGTGCTGCAGGCGCTCTTCCTCTCCACCATGTCGCGCTCGGGGGGCTTCGCGACGATCGACCTCGCCCACCTGCACGGCTCGAGCCAGCTCGTGACCGACATGCTCATGTTCATCGGGGGCGGGTCCGCGTCCACGGCGGGCGGCATCAAGGTCACGACGCTCGCGGTGCTCTTCCTCGCAGCGGCGGCGGAGGCGCGCGGCGTGGACGACATGGAGGCGTTCGGTCGTCGCATCCCGTCCGACGTCCTGCGGCTCGCGGTGAGCGTCGCGCTGTGGGGGGCGACCGTCGTCGCGGTCGCGACGATCGTCATCCTGCAGCTCTCGCGCGAGCGGCTCGACCTCGTGCTGTTCGACGTCGTCTCGGCCTTCGGCACGAGCGGGCTGAGCACGGGGGTCACGGCGCGCCTGCCCGCCTCCGGCCAGTACGTGCTCGCGGCGACGATGTTCCTCGGCCGCATCGGTACAGTGACTCTCGCGGCCGCGCTCGCCGCGAGTCAGCGGCGCAGGCTGTACCGCCACGCGGAGGAGAGGCCGATCGTTGGTTGACAGGATCCCGCGCGACGCGCCCGTGCTCGTCGTGGGGCTCGGGCGCTTCGGCGCCGCGACCGCAGGCGAGCTCGAGCGCCTCGATCGCGAGGTGCTCGCCGTCGACACGGACGCCGAGCTCGTGCAGGAGTGGTCCGAGCACGTCACGCACGCCGTGCAGGCGGACGCGCGCAACGCGGACGCGCTCCGCCAGATCGGCGCGCAGGACTTCGCCGTCGCGGTCGTCGCCGTCGGCTCCTCGATCGAGGCGAGCGTGCTCATCACCGCCAACCTCGTCGACCTCGGCGTCCCGCAGATCTGGGCGAAGGCGATCAGCCACTCGCACGGCACGATCCTCGCGCGCATCGGGGCGCACCATGTCGTCTACCCGGAGGCGGAGGCCGGCGAGCGCGTCGCCCACCTCGTCTCGGGACGCATGCTCGACTTCATCGAGTTCGACGAGGACTTCGCACTCGTCAAGATGCGCCCTCCCGCCGTCGTGCAGGGCGTGCCGCTCGGGGAGTCCCACGTGCGCCGCCGTTTCGGCGTGACGATCGTCGGCGTCAAGCAGCCGGGCCAGCGGTTCACCTACGCGACCGAGGAGACCGTCGTCTCCGATCAGGACATCGTCATCGTCTCGGGCACGAACGACGCGATCGAGCGCTTCGCGGCGAGCTCGGACTGACCCGCCCCGCGCTCGCGCCGTCGGCGAGGCTCGCGCCCGCGGCGCTCCGGCGCCCGGCGTGGTCGGGCGCGCGCCGTCCGCTCAGCCCTCGGCGAGCTCGCGCGACCGGGCGATCGCGGCGGCGGTCGCGCGGTCGAACAGGCCGGCGAGGTCAGCGCGCTCGAGCTCGGCGATCGCGCGCTCGGTCGTGCCCTTCGGGCTCGTCACCTGCCGGCGCAGCTCGCGCGGCGCGGCGCCCGTCGCGTCGAGAAGCGCGCACGCGCCGACGAACGTGCGCTCGACGAGCAGCTCCGCCTCCGTCGCCGAGAAGCCGAGCCGCACCGCCGTGCGCGTGAGCTCCTCGATGAGGTAGAAGACGTAGGCGGGACCCGACCCGGAGACGGCGCTCACGGCGTCGATGCGATCCTCAGGCACGACGAGCACCGATCCGACCGTCTCGAACACACGGCGCGCGAGCCCGAGGTCCTCCTCCGTCGCGCGCGGGCCGGCGGCGAGGCCCGTGACGCCGCGGCGCACGAGCGCGGGCGTGTTGGGCATCGCCCGCAGCACGGCTCCCGGCACGAGCTCCTCCATCGTCGCGATGCGCACGCCCGCGGCGACGCTCACGACGACCGCCCCCGGCTCGAGCGCGGCCGCGACCTCGCCGAGCAGGTCCGGCACGCCCGCGGGCTTGACGGCGACCACGACGAGCCGCGCGCCTGCGACGGCCGCGCGGTTCGCCTCCGGATCGGTCTCCGTCGCGAGCGCGGTCACGCCCGGACGCCGCAGCGGGCCAGCCTTCGCCTCGGTACGAGTGGTCACGCGGATGCCGCCCTCGACGCGGACGTCGGGCGAGAGCAGTCCGCCGAGGATGGCGCCTCCCATGGAGCCGGTTCCGAGGATGGCGACGGCGGGCAAGTCGACGGTCACCTGGCAAGTGTAGGTTGGTCGAAACCACCGGGAGGAGAGGTCGGCGGATGAGCGCGTCGGGCGGCGCAAGGGCGATCGTGGCGGCACTGGCCGCCAACCTCGGGATCGCGGCGACGAAGTTCGTGGCATGGGCGTTCTCCGGATCGAGCTCGATGCTCGCCGAGGCCGTCCACTCGCTCGCCGACAGCTGCAACCAGCTCCTGCTCCTGCGCGGCTCGAGCCGCGCCCGGCGCGCCGCCGACGAGGAGCACCCGTTCGGCTACGGACGCGAGCGCTACGTGTACGCGTTCGTCGTCTCGATCATCCTGTTCTCGGTCGGCGGGGTCTTCTCCATCTACGAGGGCATCGAGAAGGTCGTGCACCCGCACGCGCTCGAGAACTGGTGGCTGCCCCTGCTCGTGCTCGCGATCTCGATCGGCATGGAGGCGTTCTCCCTGCGCACCGCCGTCTCCGAGTCGCGCCCGCACAAGGGCGGGGGCTCGTGGTTGGCGTTCATCCGCCGCGCGAAGGCGCCCGAGCTGCCGGTCGTGCTGCTCGAGGACACGGCGGCGCTCGCGGGCCTCACGTTCGCGACGTTCGGCGTCGTCGTCACGATCCTCACGGGCGATCCCGTGTTCGACGGCATCGGCACGCTCCTCATCGGCGCGCTCCTCATCGCCGTCGCCGTCGTGCTCGGCATCGAGACGAAGAGCCTGCTCGTGGGCGAGGGCGCCTCGCGCGCGGACGTCGAGCGCATCCGCGACGCGATCAACGGCAACCCGAACGTCGAGGCGCTCATCCACCTCAAGACCCTCTTCCTCGGGCCCGACGAGCTCCTCGTGGCCGCGAAGATCGCCTTCCCGCGCTCGACGAAGCTCGCCGAGGTCGCCGCGACGATCGACGACGTCGAGGCGGACATCCGATCCCGCATCCCCGTCGCGCGCGTCATCTACCTCGAGCCGGACGTGTACCGGCCGCCGTCGGCGGAGCATCCGACGACCGACGCGGTCGTCATCAAGGCCGCCGACTGAGGGCGTGCGCCCGCGACCGCTGCGCACGAGCGGGCGCTCCGGGCTCGCTATCATCGGGAGCGCGCCGCCGCGGATCCCCGCGATGACCGGCGCGCCGTCCTCCTGGAGACGATCGTGAGCGCACTCGACATCATCCGCCTCGTCCTGCTCGTCCTGCACTTCCTCGGGCTCGCCGCGATCATCGGCTCGTTCTTCGTGCAGATGAAGCGGCGGGAGCAGTACGCGCTCGGGCCGATGCTCGTGGGCGCGATCGCCCAGGTCGTCACGGGGGTCGCGCTCGTCGGCGTCGACGAGGCCAACGGCCACGACGTCGACATGGCCAAGATCGCGGTCAAGCTCGTGATCGCGCTCATCGTGCTCGCCGCCACGATCGTCGCGGTCGTGCGCCAGCGGCGCGGGGGCCGCGGCGGGGCGATCGCGCCGTGGTTCCACACCGCGGGCGGCCTCGCCGTCATCAACGTGCTCGTCGCCGTCCTCTGGCCCTGACCTCCTCCTCCCCCGTCCCCTCCCCTCCCCTCTCCTGCACGCGCCGGCGTGTCTGGCGTGCGCGGCCGTTATTCCGGCCGCGCACGCCAGACACGCCGGCGCGTGCGTAGGGGGGTCAGCGCAGGGGCGTGAAGAAGTCGCGCAGGAGCGCGGCACACGCCGCCTCCTCGACCCCCGCGACGACCTCGACACGGTGGGGCAGCCTCCGGTCCCGCAGCACGTCGTACCGGCTCCCGACGGCGCCCGCCTTCTCGTCCCATGCGCCGAACACGACGCGGGACACGCGCGCGGCGAGCACCGCTCCCGCGCACATGACGCACGGCTCGAGCGTCACGACGAGGGTCGCGCCGTCCAGGCGCCAGTCCCCGCGAGCAGCCGCGGCGGCGCGCAGTGCGACCACCTCGGCGTGCGCGGTCGGATCGCCGTCGCGCTCGCGCGCGTTGACGCCGCGCGCGAGCACCTCGCCGTCCGCGCCGAGCACGAGCGCACCGACCGGCACGTCGCCCGTCGCGAGCGCCGAGCGCGCGAGCTCGAGCGCCTCGCGCATGCGCTGCCCGTCCGATGCGCGCACGATCGCGGTCCTTCCGACACGGGCGGTCGCGAGGGCCGCCCAGTAGATTGAGCCTATGCGAGTCCACGTCGCCGACCATCCGCTCGTGACGCACAAGCTCACGGTGCTGCGCGACCGGACGACGCCCTCGCCGACCTTCCGTGCGCTCGCCGAGGAGCTCGTGACGCTCCTCGCCTACGAGGCGACGCGATCCGTGCGCACCGAGCCGGTCTCCATCGAGACGCCCGTGGCGCCGACGACGGGGCTCACGATCAGCGATCCTCCGCCGCTCGTCGTGCCCATCCTGCGCGCGGGCCTCGGGATGCTGCAGGGCATGGTGCGCCTCGTGCCGACCGCCGAGGTGGGCTTCCTCGGCATGGTGCGCGACGAGCAGACGCTCCAGCCGGCCATCTACGCGGAGCGCCTCCCCGACGATCTCGCCAACCGGCAGTGCTTCGTGCTCGACCCCATGCTCGCGACGGGCGGGTCGCTCATCGCGGCGATCGGCTACCTCTTCGCGCGCGGCGCGGTCGACGTGACGGCGATCTGCCTCATCGCGGCGCCGGAGGGGCTCGCGGCCGTCGAGCGCGCGACGGAGGGGCGGGACGTGACCGTCGTCCTCGGCGCCCTCGACGAGCGGCTCAACGAGGTCGGCTACATCGTGCCGGGCCTCGGCGACGCGGGCGACCGCCTCTACGGCACGGTCTGACGACGGGCCGACGCGGTGACCCCGGCCGCAGCGCCCGCCGCGACTTGACAGGGACCGCGGGCCTGAACGACACTGATCGACATGACCGTGAACGCGTGCGCCCTGACCTCGATCGAGGCTCGTGGGACCGCCGGCATGATGATGCCGGCGAGCGCGGTCATGTGTTGTCGAATGTGTGCCTGAACGGACTCCGCCCCCTCGGCACGGTCCCGCGTGAACGCGGCTGACCCGCACGGACGCCCCCAGGGCTCCGTATCCCCCTTCGACACCACGCTCGAGGCCGGTCCCGACTGCACCGACGGCCTCTCCGACTGCAAGGATCTGCAGCTCATGTCCCTCGCGACCCTCGATCGCCCCCGCTCGTCCTCATCCGCAGCGCCCGCCTCCGCCTCGCCGGAGACGACGGCGTCCGTCACGCCGCTGCGCTCGTCCGTGCGGCCCGTGCCGCAGGAGGAGGCGCGTCCCGCCCGCCGCTTGCGCGCCGTCCCCGACGGCACCGAGGCGCGCGGGTTCGTCCTCTACGTCGGACTCGACGAGGTCAAGGCCGCCGCCGACGGCACCGACCTCGGCCAGCTCGTCGAGGCGCTGCGCGCACTGACGGCCCGGCTCGCACCGTCGGCCGAGACCCACGCAGCCGTCGCGCTCGCGCCGGAGGGCGCGGGCGGACGCGACATCGACGTCGTCCGCCTCGCCCTGCAGGACCCGTCGGCCCTCTCCAAGCAGCGCCAGAAGGACAAGCCGCAGCCGGAGGCGCGCACGGGCGTCGTCATCGACATCTCGCGCAAGCGCGTGCTGCTCGACGAGGCGCCCGCGGGGCTCACCTACACGGAGTTCGAGCTGCTGCAGTACCTCGTGCTGCGCGAGGGCCGCACGATCGATCGCGCCGAGCTCATCGCGGGCCTGTGGTCCGCCTCCGACGACGAAGCGCCGAACGAGCGCACGATCGACGTGCACGTGCGCCGGCTGCGCGCGAAGCTCGGCGTCTACGAGGACATCGTGCGGACGGTGCGCGGCGTCGGCTACCGCTTCGACCGGCACGCGGACGTCGTCATCCGATACGCGTCGACCCCGAGCCCCGACGTCTTCTGACGCCCCGCCCGGCGCCGTGCGTCCGGGGCCGCCTCCCCGCGCCGCGGCGCGGCGCGATTTCGCCGAAGTGTGAGTATGTGCGGGTTTCGGGGCCCCGAAACCCGCACATACTCACACTTCGCGCGAAGGGGCGACGTGCGCGAGCACGGCGCGCAGGTACGCGAGGTCGTCGCGCAGGCGCTCCTCGAGCGGCAGCTCGGTGGAGAAGTCCTCGAGCGTGATCCAGCCGTCGTATCCGTGCTCGACGAGCGCGCGCACGTAGGCCGCGACGTCGGCCTGGCCCGTCCGCAGCGGAGCCCACGCGGGCTCCCACAGCACGGCCCCCTCGAACCCCCTCCCCCCGGTCGGCCGCCACGCGACGTTCTTCACGTGCACATGCGCGAGGTACGGGCCGAGCAGCTGGAAGCCGGCGAGCGGATCCTCCTGCCCCTCGATCACGAGGTTGCCGAGGTCGTGGATGACGCCCACGTGCCGCGGGTCGAGGCCGTCGACGAGCCGCAGCGCCGCCGACGCGGACGCCGTGATCGTGCGGTGGTGCAGCTCGACGAGCACCATGACCCCGAGCTCGGAGGCGAGGCGCACGGCGCGCTCGAGGTCGGCACGCGCCCGCGCGAACAGCTCGCGGTAGTCGGCCCCGCCGAGCCGCGGCATCGCCACACGCGCGCGACCCGCGCCGAGCCGCGCCGTTGCCCGCAGCACGCGGTCGACGTCCTCGTGCTCGTCGCACCGCGCATAGCCGCCGAGACCCGAGTAGTCGAGGCCCGCCCCGCGCGTGACCCGCTCGATCCGCTCGAGCGACCCCTCGAGTCCCGTGAGGGGCCACGTCGCCCTGTTGCCGGCCCAGAAGCCGGGCCGATCGGCGGCCTCCTGGTCGGTGATGCGCCACTCGACGCCGTCCCAGCCCTGCTCCGCGATCCGCACGGCCGCCTCCTCCGGCGACCAGTCGGGCGTCGCCGCCGTGAACACCGAGAGCCTCATGGCACCTCCTCCTCGGGGGCGAGCGCCCGCACGACGGGGTCGAGCCCGTCGTAGGCGCCCTCGAGCACGTCGTCGAACGGCACGGGCCGGGCGAGCGTCGCGGAGACGTAGACCGAGCGGACGAGCGCGAGCGCGGCGAGCGCGTCCTCGACGCGGACGGCCGGCTGCACGCGCGCGCGGATCGCCGCGACCACGTCCGCGTACTGCCGCGCATGCCCGCGGACGAAGGCGTCCGCGTCGCGTGCGCCGCCGCGCACGTGCTCAGCGTCGACGACCTCGGCGGACTGGTCGCGCGCCCCCGACCCGTCGGCGAGGTCGGTCTCCTCGAGCGCGTGGAAGTACTCGAGCCGGTCGTCGTGGATGACGGCGGACCCGAGCGTGCCGTGCACCTGCACGCGCGTGCCGATGCCCGGGTACGCGGCGGTCGTCGCATGCAGCACGGCGAGCGCCCCTGACGCGAAGCGCACCGTCGCCGCGGCGACGTCCTCCACCTCGATGCCGTCGTGCGCCATGCGCGCGACCGACGCCGCGACCTCCACGGGACGTCCGAGGAACCAGAGCAGGAGGTCGACCGTGTGCACGCCCTGGTTCATGAGGGCGCCGCCGCCGTCGAGCCGCCATGTGCCGCGCCAGCGTCCCGAGTCGTAGTACTGCTGGCTACGCCACCACGACACGGTCGCGACGGCTCCCGTGATGCGGCCGAAGCCGCCCGCTCGCACCGTGCGGGCGACGACCTCGGCAGCGGGGTCGAAGCGGTGCTGGCTCATGACGGACACGACGCGATCGGGATGGCGTCGGGCGAGGTCGAGGATGCGGCGGGCCCGCGGGAGCTCGACGTCGAGCGGCTTCTCGACGAGCACGTGCGCCCCCGCGGCGAGGGCCTCCTCGGCCTGGGCCGCGTGCAGTCCGCTCGGCGTGCAGATGACGACGAGGTCGACGCCGCCCGCCGCGAGCGCGGAGCCGAGGTCGTCGAATGCGCGCGGGCGACCACCGCCCTCCCCGGCGACGCCCTGCGCGAGCGCTTCCGCGGCCGCGGCCTCGACGTCGACGAGCGCGGTCACGCGGATGCCTTCGGTGCGCGCGATCGCGCGCGCATGGTTGAGGCCGATGACGCCGCATCCGACGATCGCCGCTCCGAGGTCACCGCTCACAGCAGCGTCACCCCCAGCTCCTCGGCGAGCCCGCGGAAGGCGCGGGCCGCGCGCCCGAACGCGTCGGGGCCCGAGAACCCGCGCGAGCGGTGCGCACGCGCGAGGTGCGGCTCGAGGGAGGCGAAGCCCGCGAAGCCGTCGTCGCGCAGCGCGGCGAGCGTCTCGCGCAGCTCCCCGTCGCCCTCCCCCGCGGGCACGACCTCGCCCGTCGCGGCGAGCGCGTCCTTGACCTGCAGATACGCGAGGTGCGGCCGCAGCAAGAGGTAGCCGCCCGTGTAGGGTCGCACTCCGACCTGCACGAAGTTCGCGGCGTCCCACGCGACCCGGAGCGCGGGAGAGCCGACGGACTCGACGACGTCGAGCACGCGCTCGGGCACGTCGCCGTAGACGTCCTTCTCGTTCTCGAGCAGGAGCACGACGTCCTCGAGCTCGGCGAGCTCGGCGAGGGCGCGCATGCGTTCGAGGACGGCGTCGCGCACGCGCTCCGGCGAGCGGCCGGGGGCGAGGAACGAGAACACGCGCACGTACGGCGCGCCCAGGCGCTGCGCGGCCTCGAGGGCGCGCGCGAGCCGCGCGAGCTCGTGGTCCACGGGAAGCGCGACGTCGACCTTGCCCACGGGGGAGGCGATCGCCGAGACGGCGACGCCGCGCACCTCGAGGAGGGCGGCGAGGCGATCGAGCTCGTCGTCGTCGAGCTCGAGCACGCCGCGGCCCCACGCACCGCGGACCTCGATGTGGCGTGCGCCGAGCGCGGCGAGCACGGCGGCCTGCACGGCAGGCTCGGGATCGATCTCGTCGCCGAAGCCGGAGAGCGTCCAGGCGGACGCGGGCCTTGCGGTCACTCGGGACTCCCCATCGAGCTCGTCAAGCGGGACACGGCGACGATACGCACGCCGGCGCGATGGATGCAACCGTGTGCCATTTTTTGCCATTCGTGGTTGGCTCGTCCCATGGACGAGGATGCCCGCGCCACCGACGAGGACCGTCCGCCGACCGCCGAGGCCGACGCCACGGCCACCGACACCACCGCCGCGGAGGCGGCCGCAGAGAAGGCCGCGACGACGCCCCGCGGCGGCGAATCGCGAGCCCGGCCCGCGCGGCTCGCCGACATCGCCGCGCGCACGGGGCTCGCGACCTCGACGGTCTCGCGCGCGCTCACGCGCCCCGGCCGCGTCCACGCCGCGACGCGTGCGCGCGTCGAGCAGGCCGCGCGCGAGCTCGACTACGTGCCCAATCGCGCGGCACGAGCGCTCAACTCGGGCCGCACGGGCTCGATCGCGGTGCTCGTCTCGGACGTCACGAACCCGTTCTACTTCGGGATCCTCCGCGGCACCGCCCGACAGTCGCGCGCGGCGGGCCTCCTGCAGCTGCTCGTCGACCTCGAGGAGTCGGGCGAGCTCGAGGACGCCCTGCTCGGCCGCCTGCGGCACAGCGTGGACGGCGCCGTGCTCGCCGCGTCCCGGCTCCCCGATCGCGCGCTGGCGGCCCTCGACCCGGCCATGCCGGTCGTCGTGCTCAACCGCCGCATCCCGGGCGTGCCGAGCGTCGTTATCGACACGCCGGGAGGGGTGGGCCACGCGGTCGAGCACCTCGTCTCGCTCGGGCACCGCTCGATCGCGTACGCGGCGGGCCGCCAGGGCGTGTGGAGCAACGAGCAGCGCTGGCGCGCGCTCGCGCGCGCCGCCGCGCGCCTCGGCGCACGCGCCGTGCGGCTCGGGCCGTTCCCCACGACGCGCTGGCCCGCGGGGGCGGCGGCCGCGGACGCGGCGCTCAACGCGCGCGTGACTGCCTGCATCGCCTTCAACGACGTGCTCGCGATCGGGATGCTGCGGCGGCTGAGCGAGCGCGGCGTCGACGTGCCCGGTGAGCTCAGCGTCGTCGGATGCGACGACATCTTCGGCGCCGACTTCTGCTCGCCGCCGCTCACGACGATCGCGGCCCCGCTCGAGGACGCGGGGCGACTCGGGGTGTCGATGCTCGTCGCCCGGCTGCGACCCGACCCTCCCGCCGCTCGCGCGGCGGTGCTCCCCGCGCAGCTCGTCATCCGCTCCTCGACGGGCCCCGCGCCGCGCGCGGCGGGCTGACGGCTCCTGACGACCCGGCGGGCGGGCGTTCCGTCGCCGCGTCGCGCCCGTCGCCGCCTCGCATACGCGCCGCCCTGCTCCGCTGAGTCACATGTGTGAGATCACGAACATTTTCTGTTACTTTGAACTCACAACTCGATCGAGGAGGATCGCGTGCGCATCATCGGCTCCGAGGTGTTCCCCGTCGCGAACCCCCGGCCCTCCGTCGGCGGCCCCGTGTGGATGTTCGTGCGGCTCGACACCGACGAGGGCGTCCGAGGCTACGGCGAGGTGTTCACCTCGTCCGTCTTCACGCCCCCGCTCACCCTCGCACGCGTGATCGCCGACTTCGTCGAGGAGTTCGCGCTCGGCCACGACCCCGCGAACGTCGAGGCGTTCGTGCACCGGATCCACAACAGCCACTACACGCGCAGCGCCGACCTCACCAAGATGGCGATCGCGAGCGGCGTCGAGCTCGCCATGTGGGATGCCCTCGGCAAGGCGCTCGGACGCCCCGTGCACGCCCTCATCGGCGGGCGGATGCGCGAGAGCGTGCGCATGTACAGCTACCTCACGCCGCCCCCCGGCACCGACGGCGAGGCGTTCTGGGCGGACGACGAGGCGATCGCGCGCCGCGCCTCCGAGCTCGTGGAGGTCCACGGCTTCACGGCGCTCAAGCTCGACCCGTTCCCGATCCTCACCGGCGAGGAGTCGATGCTCGGCCAGTTCGTGCCGCTGCAGCCGAGCGAGCGGCAGCTCGACGAGGCCGAGCGCATCCTCGCGGCCGTGCGCGGAGCGGTCGGCTCACGCGCGGCCGTCATCGTGGGCACGCACGGCCAGTTCACCGCGTCCGGCGCGCTGCGCGTCGCGAGCCGCATCGAACGCTTCGACCCGCTGTGGTTCGAGGAGCCCGTGCCGCCCGAGCTGCCGGGCGAGATGGCGAAGGTCGCCCGCGGCACGCGCATCCCCATCGCGGCAGGCGAGCGCCTCTCGTCGAAGGGCGGGTTCGCCCAGCTCATGCGCGACGGCGCCGTGACGATCGTCAACCCGGACGTGACCCAGGTCGGCGGACTGCTCGAGGCGCGCAAGATCGCGGCGCTCGCCGAGGCGAACGGCGTGCAGGTGACGCCGCACGTGTTCGGCGGCCCGCTCGCGGCCGCCGCGTCGCTGCAGCTCGCGCTCACGCTGCCCACCCTGCTCATCCTCGAGGGCAACGGCGTCTACGACGGCCCGTACGCCGACCTGCTCGTCGACCCGCTCGACTGGCACGACGGGCGCCTGTGGCCCTCCGAGCGGCCGGGGATGGGACACGACCTCGACGAGGACCGGGCGCGAGCGTGGGCGGTCACCGACGAGCGGTTCCAATACCGCCGACCCGCGCGCGACCACCGCTGAGACCCCGCGGCCGCGAGCGGCGCGGCCGGACGACCCCGATACGAGAAAGGCATCCCGTGGCACTCCGATCGCTCTCCGTGCAGCTCTACAGCGTGCGCGACGCCCTGCAGCAGGACCCGGCGGGCACGATCGCCCGCATCGCGGACATCGGCTACCGGCAGGTCGAGGCCGGTGCGAAGTTCCTCACCGCCGCGCCCGGCCTGCTCGAGGCCATCCACGAGCACGGCCTCGGCACGCCGACCATGACCTCGCCGCTCGTGCGCGTCGACCGCGCGCCCGTGTGGGAGCTCGCGCACCGGCTCGGCGCGCACACGGTCGTCGACACCTTCATCCCCGAGGAGCATTGGACGAGCGTCGACGACGTCGACGCGATCGCCGCCGAGCTCAACGCCGCGGCGGCGTAGGCCGCCTCCGCGGACCTGCGCGTCGGCTACCACAACCACTGGTGGGAGCTCGAGCGGCGCTTCGACGGACGGCCCGCCCTCGAGCTGCTCGTCGAGCGCCTCGACCCGGCCGTCGTTCTCGAGGTCGACGCGTACTGGGTCGCCGTCGGCGGCGAGGACCCCGTCGCGTTCGTCTCTCGGCACGCCGACCGTGTGCGCTTCCTGCACCTCAAGGACGGGCCGGTCTCGCGCGACAATGCGCAGCAGCGGCCCGCGGGCCAGGGGGAGATGCCGCTGCCGGAGCTGCTCGAGGCCGCCACGGCGCTCGAGGCGGGAGTCGTCGAGTTCGACGCCTACGACGGGGACGTGTTCGACGCGCTCGCGCAGAGCCTCGACTACCTGAGCGGACGGGTGGTGGCGGCGTGAGCGGCCCCGTGGGCGTCGGCGTCATCGGCGCCGGCACGATCAGCAACCAGTACCTCGCGAACATGACGCGGTTCCCGGACCTCGAAGTCGTCATCGTCTCCGACATCGTCGAGGAGAAGGCCGCCGAGCAGGCCGAGGCGTACGGCGTGCCCGACTCCGGCTCCCCCGAGCAGGCGCTCGCCCATCCGGACGTGCAGATCATCGTCAACCTCACCATCCCGCAGGCCCACGCAGCCGTCTCCGCGCAGGCGCTCGAGGCGGGCAAGCACGTGTTCAGCGAGAAGCCGTTCGCGACGACGCGCGAGGAGGGGCAGGCGCTGCTCGCCAAGGCCGACGCGGCGGGGCTGCGCATCGGGGGCGCGCCGGACACCTTCCTCGGCGCGGGACTGCAGACCGCGCACCGCATCATCGAGCGCGGCGACATCGGCACCCCCCTGAGCGGGCTCACCCTCTTCGAGACGCCCGGTCCCGTCGACGACCACCGCAACCTCGAGGTGCTCCTCTCCCGTGGCGCCGGCCCGCTGTGGGACATGGGCCCGTACTACCTCACGGCCCTCACGCAGTTCCTCGGCTCGTTCGCCCCGGTCGCCGCCGCGGGCCGGATCGCACGCCCGCGACGCACGCTCCTCGTGGGCCCGAGGGCGGGCCAGGAGATCCGGGTCGAGGTGCCGACGCACGTGAGCCTGCTCGCCGAGTTCGAGAGCGGCGCGCAGTCCGTGACGACGGTGAGCTGGGACTCGCCGCACCGCCGCGTCGGGCACGTCGAGATCGTCGGGACGGAGGCGACCCTCGCCATCCCCGACCCCAACATGTTCGACGGCACGCTGCGGCTGCGGCGCACGGGCGACGAGGACTGGACCGACGTCCCCGCCGTCGGCGCCGCGGGCGGCCGCGGCTCGGGCCCGCTCGACATCGCGCGCTCGATCGCCGCGGGCCGGCCGCACCGCGCATCCGGGCGCCTCGCCTACCACGTGCTCGACGTCATGGCCTCCGTCGTGGAGTCGATCGAGCGGCACGCGTGGGTGGACGTCGCGAGCTCCGCGCCCGCGACCGCTCCTCTGCCCGAGGACTGGGACCCCTTCGCCCGCACCCTGTAGGGCCGAGCGCTCGCGCCGCGTCGCGCCCTACCGCACCCCGCGCGTGTTGACGTGGAGCGCGTAGAGCGACGACGTCGCTGTCATGAACAGGCGGTTCCGGGCACGGCCGCCGAACGCGACGTTCGCGCACCGCTCGGGGAGGTCGATGTGGCCGATGGGCGTGCCGTCGGGCGTGAAGACGCGCACGCCGTCGAGACCCGGGCCGCCGCTCCAGCCGCACCACAGATTCCCGTCCTCGTCGATGCGCAGGCCGTCGGGCACGCCGTCGCCCCCGTCCACGAGCTCCCGCTCGCCGCTCAGCCGCCCGTCGCGCACGTCGAAGGCCACGATGCGCCGCCGCGGCACCGCACGCGACTCGACGACGTAGAGCACCGACTCGTCCGGCGAGAAGGCCAGCCCGTTCGGGTAGCGCAGCTCGGCGGCGACCTCGAGTGCGCCGCTCGCGGGGTCGATCCGGTACAGGCGCGTCGGCAGCTCGGGCTCCGCGCGGAACCCCTCGTAGTCGCCGAGGATGCCGAAGCACGGATCGCTGAACCACACCGCGCCGTCCGAGGAGACGACGACGTCGTTGGGCGAGTTGAGCCGCGCGCCCTCGAACGAGTCCGCGAGCACCGTGACGCTCCCGTCGTGCTCGGTGCGTGTGACGCGCCGCGTGCCGTGCTCGCACGTCACGAGGCGGCCCTGCAGGTCGCGCGCGTTGCCATTCGAGTGGTTCGACGGCCGCCGGAACACGCTCATGCCGGTCTGCTCGTCCCAGCGCAGGAGGCGGTCGTTCGGCACGTCGCTCCACAGGAGCGCGCCGTGGTCGCCGAACCACACGGGCCCCTCCGCCCAGCGGCAACCGGTCGCGAGCCGCTCGACGCGCGCGTTGCCGATCGCGTACCGGCGGAAGCGCTCGTCGAGCACGCGCACCGCGGGATCCGGCAGCCGGAGCGCGGGCTCCCACCCGCCTCCCGCCGCGCTCATCGGGCGGCTCCCGATCGCCGCAGCCCCTCCGGCGCGAGGTCGCGCCCGAGCGCCTCCGCGAGCCGGGCGAGCCCGAGGCCCATGATCGACGTGTCGGTCGCGACGCCGACGACGTCGACGCCCTCCTCGAGGCGCTGCCGGGCCTCCTGGAGACGCAGCGTGAGGTAGCCGGTCGGCACGCCGAGGCGCCTCAAGCGGGCGAACGCGTCGTCGATCGCCTCCTGCACGCGCGGGTGCTGCGCGTCGCCGAGGTGGCCGAGGGAGGCCGCGAGGTCGCTCGGCCCGACGAAGACCGCATCCACCCCGGGCGTCGTCGCGATCGCCTCGAGGTCGCGCAGCCCCTCGGCGGTCTCGATCTGCACGACCACGCACAGCTCGTCGGCCGCAGCGCGCAGGTAGCCGGGGTCCTGGCCGTAGCGCGCGGCGCGCGTCACGCCAGAGACCCCGCGCACGCCCTCGGGCGGGTAGCGCGTGTAGCGCACCGCCGCCGCGGCCTCCTCGGCGCTGCCGATCTGGGGCAGCAGGAGCGTGCGCGCGCCCGCGTCCAGCACGCGCTTCACGAGCACGGGATCCGACCACGCCGGCCGCACGACCGCCTCCGTCGCCGTGCCGTCGAGCACGCGCAGCCGGTCGGCGACCCCGGCGACCTCCGTCGAGGCGTGCTCGGTGTCGACGAGGATCCAGTCGAGCCGCCAGCCGGCGAGCAGCTCGAGCCACGACGCGTCCGCGATCGTCGCGAAGACGCCGAGCTGCTGCTCGCGCGCGCGCAGCCTGCGCTTGAACTCGTTGCGGGTGGGGTTCACACGTCCTCCTAGAGCGGCAGCGGCTTGAGGGTCGTGAGGCCGCCGTCGATCGCGAGCACGCTCCCGACGACGGACGTCGCCTCCGGATCGGAGAGATAGAGCACGCCGCGCGCGACCTCCTCCGGCCGCACGAGCACGCCCGTCGGCTGCCGCTGCTCGAAGGCGCGGCGCTGCGCGGCGGGATCGGGGGCGGCCGCGACCTGCGCGGCGATGAGCGGCGTGTCGACCGTGCCCGGCGCGACGCAGTTGACGCGGATGCCCTCCTCCACGAGGTCCGCGGCCATGGCACGGCTCATCGCCTCGACGGCGCCCTTCGTGCCCGCGTAGAGCACGCGGCGCCGCAGGCCGGTGCGGACCGTGCACGAGCCCATGAGCGTGATGCTCGCCGCGACGGAGCGCCGCAGCCACGGCAGGGCGGCGCGCACGGCGCGCACCATGCCGAGCACGTTGACGTCGTAGACGTGCAGCCAGTCGGCCATGTCCCCGTCGCTCACGGTCGCCGCGCGGCTGACGCCCGCGTTCGCGACGACGACGTCGATGCGTCCGTGACGGGAGCCGAACTCGTCGATCACGCGCTGCACGCCCGCGTCGTCGGTCACGTCGGCGAGCAGCGGCTCCGCGGCCTCGGGGATGCCGTCCCCCTGCCGGTCGAGCGCCCCGACGAGCGCACCGTCCGCGAGGAACGCGCTCGCGACCGCACGTCCGATGCCCGCCGCCGCGCCCGTCACGAGCACGACGCGTCCCTCCTGGCGTCCCGTCATGTCCGACCCCTCTCCGCGTGCATGCGCTCGATGATGCGCACGGCCTCGATCGCCTCGCGCGGGTCGACGGGGAGCTCCGCGTGCCCGTCGAGCGCGGCGGCGAGCCTCCGGTAGAACTCCGGATAGGCGCCCCGCTCGGTGGGCACGGCCGTGGTCGCGCCGTCCCGCCCGAGCCGTCCCCACGCCCCCTCCGGCTCGCGACCGTACCGCTCGTCGGCCGGCGCGACGCCCTCGCCGAGCTGGGACTCCTGCGGGTCGAGGCCCCACTTCGTGTAGGCGGCCTCGGAGCCGAGCAGGCGGAAGCGGAAGCCGCGCTGCGCGACGAGGCTCGACATCGCCAGGTGCGAGCGGACGCCGGAGACGTGGGTGAGGGCGAGGAACGCGTCGTCGTCGTTGCGCCCGCCCGGGCGATGCGCGTCGAGCTCGCCGTACGCCTCCGCGACGGGTCCGAAGAGCGCGATCGCCTGGTCGACGAGGTGGACGCCGAGGTCGTAGGCGACGCCGCCGCCCTCGCGGCCCGGGGTCGCGGTCTTCCAGGGGGGACGAGGCCGCGCGCTGATCCACTCGAAGCGCGACTCGAAGCGCCAGACGTCGCCGAGCCGTCCCTCCGCGAGCAGGCGGCGCACGGTGAGGAAGTCGCCGTCCCAGCGGCGGTTCTGGAACACCGTGAGCGGCACGCCGCGACGCTCGGCGAGCGCGATGAGCTCCTCGGCGTCCGCTGCGTGCACGGCGAGCGGCTTGTCCACGACCGTCGCGACCCCCGCCTCGACGATGCGCCGTGCGAGCTCCGCGTGCAGCGGCGTCGGCGCCGCGACGACGACGACGTCGACGCGCGCGGCGAGGAGGGAGTCCAGGTCGGCAAGCACCGCCGCTCCCGGGAACCGCGTCGCCGCCGCCGAGGCACGCGCCGCGTCGGAGGTGACGATCGCGGCGAGCTCGAGCCCGGGCTCGGCCGCGACGAGCGAGGTGTGGAAGACGCGACCCGCGAGACCGTAGCCGAGCACGCCCACACGCGGCGGCATCAGACGGACGCCCCGACGAGCGCGCCCACCTCGCCGCCGACGGGCGCACCCGTCCGCGCCGCCCACGCCGCGACGATGCGCTGGCAGTCGAGGATGTCGGCCCGGCCGCCCTCGAGCCCCGTGCGCGGCGGCACGCCGTCGGTCACGAGCACCGCGAACGCCTCGAGCTGCCTCTCGAACGCCTCCGTGACGCTCCGCCGCACGACGCGCCGCTCGGCGTCGCCGTCGAGCTCGGTCACCGTGAGCTCGGTGGGCGCGTGCAGGAGGTACGGCGAGGGGAAGACGAGCTCGACGCTCCCCGCGCCGTGCACGACGCGCACCGTCTCCCGGTATGCCGGGAAGTCCGGCAGGTAGTGCCAGGCGAGCGTGTAGCGGCCACCCGCCGCGAGGGTCCCGGTCGCCTGGATCGATGGCGGGTGCTCTCCGAACGAGCGCCGATCCCGTCCCGGGTCGCGTCGCTGGCGCGCCGACGCCATGCGCCACACGTCCGCGTGGTCGACGCTCGCGGGGGGCGTGCCGAAGCTGCGCAGGATCGACAGGTCGTGCGCGAGCGAGCTCACGAGCGCTCCCCGGTACGCACGCCACAGGTCCGTGTCCGCATCGCCGACCGCCTGCTGCTGCAGGCGCTCCTCCTCCGCGTCGAGCCGCACGGTCGCCTCGGCCGGCAGCGGCCGCGTGGGGCTCACGATGTGGGCGATCTCGAGCTGGCTCATCCCCGGCGGATGCAGGACGCTCACCTCGATGCTGCGGACGTCGTCGATGCCCGCGACGAGACGCGCGGCCTCGACGACGGCGGGGTCGTACTGCTTCATGTAGCCGACCATGAGCGCCGGCGGAGCCTCGACCGCGAGCAGCTCGTCGACCTCCGCGATCGTGTAGGCGAGCGGCTTCTCGGAGAACACGGGCAGGCCCGCGCGCCACGCCTCGAGCACGGGCGCGGCGTGCGAGCCGCGCGCGAGGATCATGACGGCGTCGAGGCCGCCCGCGTCGAGCATGTCGGCGGAGGAGGCGAAGCGGCGCGTGCGCGGCACGGCGAACCGGTCCCCCATCGCCTCGAGCAGCTCGGGCGAGAGGTCGCAGATCGCGGAGAGGGCGAAGAGGTCCGGACGACGCACGACGAGCGGAAGGTGCACGGCCTGCGCGACCGCGCCGAGACCGACGACGCCGAGGCGGATGCTCATCGCGCGCCCTCCCGGGCACGGCCTGCCTCGCCGGCACGGCCGGTCTTCCCGGCCCCCTCGGTCTCGAGGCCGAACGGCATCCGCAGCACCGACTTGACGTTGTCGCCGCGCTGCATGGCGCCGAAGGCCGTCTCCCACTCCTCGATCGGGTAGGCGCCGCCGATGATCGCCTCGGGGTGCAGGCGCCCGGAGGCGAACAGCCGCAGCACCGACTCCCACGTCGTCCACGTGTGGGAGTAGCAGCCGTAGAGCGTCACGGCCTTCTTGACGAGCGGATCGAGAGTGAACCCGAGCGGCTGGGGACCCCATCCGACCTTCGCGATCGCACCACCGGGCCGCACGAGCTCCATGCTCTGCTGCAGCGCCGCGCTCACACCGGTCGCGTCGACGACGAGGTCGGCGCCGAGGCCGTCGTGCAGCGTGGCGAGGAGCGCGCCCGCGTCCTCGCGCTGCACGTTCACGACGTGGTGGGCCCCGAGCCCCGTCGCGCGCTCGAGGCGATGCTCGTCGACGTCCGTGCCGAGCACGACGGTCGTGCCGGCCCCCGCGAGCAGGGCGATCTGGAGGGCGTTGACGCCGATCGCTCCCGCGCCCTGGACGACGACGAGCTGCCCGGGCTTGACCCCGGCGCGCTCGACGACGGCGTTGTACGCGACGGCGTACGGCTCGGTCGTCGCGGCCGCCTCGTACGAGACCCCCTCGGGGATGCGGTGCAGCACGCGCGGCTCGGCGACGACGTACTCCGCCATCGCCCCGTCGCGCTTGAGCCCGTAGCCCTCGCGCCAGGGGCAGAGGTTGTAGCGGCCGCTGCGGCACAGCGCGCACACGCCGCAGATCGAGGCGGCCGTCTCGCACACGACGCGGTCACCGATCGACCAGCCCGTCACGTCCGGCCCGATCGCCGCGACGACGCCCGCGGACTCGTGCCCGAGCGTCACGGGGAGCACGCCCTTCGAGCTCGCGCTCTGCGAGTCGTGCCACATGTGTATGTCGCTGCCGCACACCCCGACGGTGTGCACGCGAACGAGCACGGTGCCCGGTCCGGCGACCGGATCGGGCAGGTCGCGCACCTCGAGCGCGCCGTCCTCGTGGGCGAACTTGACCAGCGCCTTCATGCGCGTCCTTCCGCTTCGAAGTCGTTACATTCTAATCAAAGTTTGTCACTTTACGATCATTCTCGCTAAGCTCCTTTCGCGAAGTGTGAGTATGGGCGGGTTCGGCGCCGCCGAAACCCGCCCATACTCACACTTCGGCGAGGGGGCGACCGGCCGGGCGACGGGCGGGCGGCCGCTCGGGCCACGGGCACCGACTCAGCGACGAGGAGCACCATGCGCATCGCAGCCTTCCCCAAGGGATACCTCCCGGCCATGGTCCTGGAACGCACGAAGACCGTCTACGAGTGGATCGCGGAAGCGCGCTCGCTCGGCGTCGACGGGCTCGAGCTGCACACCGGCTTCCTGTGGGACACCTCGCCGGGCGAAGTCGCCCGACTCCGCGACGCCCTCCACGAGGCGGGCTTCGAGATGCCCATGATGTGTGCGTCGCCTGACCTCACGAACCCGGATGCGGACGCGCGCGCTCGCGAGCTCGACCGGCAGGCCGAGTTCATGCGCATCACCGCCGAGCTCGGCGGCCCCGGCGCGAGCTGCCGCGTGCTCAGCGGACAGGCGCACCCCGGTCTCGCCGAGGAGCAGGGCGTCGAGTGGGCCGTCGAGGGCATCCGCTCGCTCCTGCCGCTCGCGCGCGAGCTCGGCATCGTGCTCGCGATGGAGAACCACTACAAAGCCACCGGATGGCGCTACCCGGAGTTCGCGCAGCGTCCGTCCGTCTACCGCCGCATCCTCGACGCGATCGACGACCGCGTGCACTTCGGCGTGCAGTTCGACCCCTCGAACGCGATCACGGCGGGCGTCGATGCCGCCGACTTCCTCGAGACCGTCGTCGACCGCGTCGTGACGATGCAGGCCTCCGACCGGTACCTCGATCCCGGCGCGAGCCTCGACGACCTGAGGCAGGCGGACGGCACGATCGGCTACGCCCCCGCTCTCCAGCACGGCGTCATCGGCCGCGGCCTCAACGACTACCCGCGCATCTTCCGCATCCTCGTCGACGCGGGCTACGACGGGTGGATCTCGATCGAGGACGGCGTCAACGGTCTCGACGAGCTCCAGGCCTCCGTCGACTTCCTCGTCGACGCGCGCGAGCGGTGGTTCGGCGGCTCGCGCGAGGTGCGCGTGCGCTCGCTCGACGCCGCCCGAGCCGCCGCGTGACCTCCGCCTCATGACCGCCCCGAAGGGAACCATGTCCGCCAGCATCCGCGGCCTGCGCCGCACCGATCTCGAGCACGGCATCGTGCAGATCTCCCTCGATCTCAGGACGATCGACGACGCCCTCCGCATGGCCGCGATCGCGATGGAGGCGGGCGCCGACTGGCTCGAGATCGGCACCCCGCTCGCGATGGCCGAAGGCGCGCACGCCGTGCGCCGGCTGCGCGAGGAGTACCCGCACACCCCGCTCGTCGCCGACCTCAAGATCATGGACGGCGGCTACGGCGAGGCGACCATGTACGCGGAGGCGGGCGCCGACGCCGTCGTCGTCATGAGCCGCGCGTTCGACGCGACCATCCAGCGCGTGTGCGAGGCCGGCGCCGACCACGGCCTGCTCGTCATGGGCGACGACCTCGGCGCGGAGGACTACGTGGCCGAGGCGCGGCGCATGGAGGCGCTCGGGGTCGGCATGGTGCTGCACCACATCGGGCACGACCACCGCAGCGTGCACCGTGAGCTGCGCCTCTCGCCGCTCACCGACCTGCCCGCGATCGTCGCCGCGACGACCGTGCCCGTGCAGGCGGTCGGCGGCCTGAGCATCGAGCAGGCCGTGCAGTGCCCGACGATCGGGGCGGGCGTCGTCGTCTTCGGCGCGCCGCTCGCGATCGACGACGAGACCTCGTTCACGATCCCCGAAGGCGACCTGCCGCGCGTGCTCGGCGACGCGATCGCGCGCGTGCACGCGACGCCCGTCCCCCAGCCCGTCGCCCGGCCCGTCGCCCGGCGGGAGGGATCGTGACGCATCCGGTGACGCTGTTCACGGCGCAGTGGGCGGACCTGCCGTTCGAGGAGGTGGCGCGGCTCGCCGGCGAGTGGGGCTTCGACGGCCTCGAGATCGCGTGCAAGAGCCAGCACCTCGACGTCGACCGCGCACTCGAGGACGACGCGTACCTGCGGTCGCGGCTCGACATCCTCGAGCGCAACGGGCTCGGCGTGTGGGCGCTGTCGAACCACGCGCAGGGCCAGGTCGTGTGCGACGACCCGCTCGACTTCCGGCACGAGTCGATCGTCGGGCCGCGCACGTGGGGCGACGGCGACGCCGAGGGCGTGCGGGCGCGCGCCTCCGAGCAGCTCGCGAAGACGGCGCGGCTCGCGCGGAGGATGGGCGTCGACGTCGTGACCGGCTTCACGGGATCGAAGATCTGGCGCTACGTCGCGATGTACCCGCCCGTGCCGCAGACGGTCATCGATGACGGCTACGAGGACTTCGCGCGGCGCTGGAACCCGATCATGGACGTCTTCGATGCCGAGGGCGTGCGTTTCGCGCTCGAGGTGCATCCGAGCGAGATCGCGTACGACTACTACACGACCGTGCGCGCCCTCGACGCGATCGACCACCGGGAGGCGTTCGGCCTCAACTGGGACCCGAGCCACATGATGTGGCAGGACGTCGACCCGGTGACCTTTCTCGTCGACTTCGCGGACCGCATCTACCACGTCGAC
>JAATFA010000014.1 GCA_015655445.1 Actinomycetales bacterium
CGAGACGGACGAGGAGAAGAAGCTCCGCAACGAGAGCCGCAAGATCCTCGGCATCCCCGATCTGCCGGTGAGCGGCACGTGCGTGCGCGTGCCCGTCTTCACGGGGCACTCGCTCTCGATCAACGCCGAGTTCGCGCGGCCGCTCTCGGCGGAGCGCGCGCGCGAGCTGCTCGCCGACGCTCCGGGCGTCGCGCTCGCCGACGTGCCCACGCCGCTCGAGGCGGCCGGCGCCGACCCGAGCTACGTCGGACGCATCCGGCAGGACGAGGGCGTGCCCGGCGGTCGCGGGCTCGCGCTCTTCGTGAGCAACGACAACCTGCGCAAGGGCGCGGCGCTCAACGCCGTGCAGCTCGCCGAGCTCGTCGCGGCGCGGCTCGTGCGCGCGTGAGGCGCGGTCCGGCGTTCTAGCGGGCGCGGGGGCCCGGGCTCTCGTCCGCGCCGGGACGGGTGCGCTCGTCGTCGTCAGGATCCGGGCGCTCGTCGTCGCTCGGATCGGGGTCCCCGGCGCTCCGCCTCGGCGGGGACGCGAGGCGGCGGCTCGCGATGTCCTGGTGCGCGAGACGGCGCAGCGCGGCGAGCACGGGCTCGTAGAGCGCGGTGCCGAGCACGGCGTACTCGATGACGTTGGCGGGCTCCTCGGGCGCGTGCGCGAGGTCGTACTCCGCGATCGCGCGCGCGTGCTCGCCGTAGACCGCGATGCGCTCGGGCGTGGGCGGGATCCCGATCGCCTCCGCGGCCTCGAGCGCGCGCTCGAGCTGGCCGACGGCGGGGTAGCGCGGGTCGTAGACCTGGCCGAGGAGGGCGAGCGCGGCGCGAGCGCGCGGATAGTCCTCGCGCTGCGTCTCGTAGGGCGGCAGGGCTGCGACCGCGCGTCCGAGGGTCGCGAAGAGGTCGGGGTCGGGCCGGTCGATGAGGGCGAGCACGTCGCGCGTGCGCTGCAGGCTGAGCCCGACGACGTCCGTGAGGGCGCGGATGAGCCGGATGCGTCGCACGTGCACGTCGTCGTACTCGGCTTGCCTCGCGCCCGTGGGCGATCCGGGCATGAGCAGGCCCTCGCGCACGTAGTACTTGATCGTCGCGAGCGGCACGCCGCTGCGCCGCACGAGCTCGGAGACGCGCATCGTCCTCCTTCGTCGCTGGGACTTGTATTGGATAGTGTAACTATCCATAATGGATACCGTGACTATCCAATCGATCACGACCCTCCTCGCCGGCATCCTGCTGCTGTCGCTCGTGACCGTCGAGGCGGGCGGCTACTTCCTCACGCGCGTGCTCGGGGGGAGGGTGCCCGCGAACACGCTGCAGACGAGCTTCTACCGCGCGGGACACGCGCACGCCGCCGTGCTCCTCGTGCTCGGCGTCGCGATCCTCGCCGTCGTCGGCGATGCGCACCTCCCGGCGCCGTGGGACTGGATCGCACGGCTCGGCGTGCCAGTCGCCGCGATCCTCATGCCCGCCGGCTTCTTCCTCTCCGTATGGGGGCGCGATCCGCGCCGACCCAACCGCCTCATCGTGCTGCTGTGGATCGGCGCGGCATGCCTCACGGTCGGGCTCCTCACTGCCGGCGTCGGCCTCGTCGCGGCGGCCGTGAGGGCGTGACCCGGCCGCCCGTCCGCTGCCCGCGCCCCCGCGTGCCGGCCCGCTATCCGGCGAGCGCGCCCGCGCGCTGGCGCTCGAGCAGGTCGGCGTGGTGGATGGCCGCGACGTTCGGATGCGCCCGCAGCCGGTAGCGCAGCGCGTTGTCCCCGTAGGTCTCGAGGATCGGGCTGGCGGTCGGGTCGAGCGAGAGCCCGCGCGCCTCGCGCGCGAGCTCCGGGCTCAGCGGCAGGCGCGGCATGCGCGCGTCGAGCGCGGGGTTGAGGAAGAACGGGATCGAGATGCGGTCCGTCCCCTCCGGCGGGGATTGCACGCGGTGCAGGGTCGCCTTGAGGTAGCCGCCCGTAGCGAGCTCGAGCATCTCCCCGATGTTGACGACGAACGTGCCCGGGATCGAGGGGGCCTCGATCCACTCGCCCTCGTGCTCGACCTGCAGGCCGGCCTTGCCGGGCTCGACCAGCAGGAGCGTGAGCACGCCGCCGTCGCGGTGGGCGCCCACGCCCTGCTGCCGCTCGGGGGCGGACTCGCCCGGATAGCGCACGATCTTCGTGAACGAGAGCGGCCGGTGGGCGAAGGCCTCGTCGAACGTGTCGGCGGGGGCGCCGAGGGAGACCGCCCACTCGCGCATGAGGCGCAGCCCCAGCGCGCCGAGGCGCTCGTTCCAGCGCAGGGCGACGTCCTTGAGCTCCGGGAGCTCCTCGGGCCACAGGTTCGGGCCCTCGAGCCGCCAGTAGTCGGCGACGCCGGGCCCGGGCTCGACCGCGTCGCGCTCGGGCCCGATGTCGATCTGCTCGCGCCAGTCGACGTCCCCGTGGGTGCGCTCGCCGCCGACGCGCGTGTAGCCGCGGAACTGCGGGCTATGGGTGTTCTCGATCGCGAGCTTCGCCTCCGTGGGCAGCGCGAAGAAGCGGCGCGCGACGGCGAGCAGCTCGTCGATGAGCTCCTGCTCGATGCCGTGCCCGGTGAGGTAGAAGAAGCCCACGTCGTGGGTCACCTCGCGCAGGTCGTCGCGGAACGCGGCCGCCTCGGCCGGGCTGGCGTCGAGGCGGGAGAGGTCGAGCATCGGGAGTGTGGATGGCATGCTCCGATCCTCGCAACATCCGCGCCTCCATGCCGCTCTGTTACGCTCCGCCCCACCCGCGCGCCGAGCGCCCGACGCGGACGCGCGAAGTGTGAGTTTGTGCGGGTTTCGGGAACCCGAAACCCGCACAAACTCACACTTCGCGCGGTGCGTCGGCGCGCGCAGCGCGGCGGCGCTCCGCGCGCGGGCCCCGCCGAGCGCGTGGCGCCGGGAGGTCAGTCGCCCCAGGCGGAGGTGGGGGCCTTCACGACGGGGACGGGGGCGTGGCTCCAGTGCGTGCCGTCGCCGTAGTGGCTGCTCGCCCACGGGGAGGCCCAGATCGCCGGCTCGATCATCTCCGGCGGCGCGGAGGCCGCGAGCCCCGCGACGATACTGCTGTAGAAGGAGTGGGTCGCGAGGTTCTTCGCCGCCATCTGCGCCGCCGTCACGAGATCGGGGTAGGAGCCGAGGCCCGCCCCGCCGCCCGACCCGTAGCCGTTATTGAGCGGGTTGTTGCGGTTCCACCAGTTGGTGGGACCGTTCTCCTGCCGCATCCAGCGCACGAGCACCGTGACGTTGGAGTCCGTGACCGGCCAGCCTCCGGAGAGGAGCACGATGCGCGCCCAGTCGTAGTTCGTGCCGCTCTCGGCGAGCATCTGGACGCCGGGCTTGGCAGAGTACGCGTCGCGCGTGATGTCGGCGGCGCTCACGTGCCCGCCCACCTGGAGCGCCTGCGGGTGCGCCGCGACGTACGCCTGCAGGAGCGCGCTCGCGCTCGGGGGCGCCGGCGGCGCGATCGCGACGAGGGCGGTGAGGGCGAACGTGCTCACGGACGCGCCCCACGCGATGCGCGCCCGCGGGCTCATGCGCAGTCGCGGGAGGAGCGACCACCACGGACGGCGGGCGCGGGGTGCAGCATGCCGGGCGGTGCGGCGCGGAGAGGAGGTCTGGAAGGAAGAAGTGCTCATATGTCGAGGCCGGCCTGGGCTCCCGCTCGGGTGTGCCGACAGGTATCGACGCCGAGCGTGCCGAGGCTGACGAAGGGTTCTCGTGCCTGGGCCGTTCCGACGAACGCGGAACAGGCCGGTCTTCGTGTCGTTCGTGCCATAGTAGCCGCAATCCGTCCTGGCTCGTGAGCGGGATCGGACGGGAGCGCCGGCCTGTGAGTCCTCTCAGTCATGGGGAGGAGGGGTTGCCACCACCCCGCGGCCGTGCTGCGGCCCTCAGCCGATCCATACGCTTTCGAAGCCTTCCGCATAGTCGGCGTCCCTACCGTCCCTCTCGACAGACGCGGAAGGGCGGTCGATCGTGAGGCGGACACGCGGGTGAAGGGCTTCCTCAAGCGCATCGGCACGCGCACGTGGATCATCGTGGGGGCCATCGTCGTGGTCGTCGCCGGGGCAGCCGTGTACTGGTTCGGCTTCGGGATGCCGGCGACCGCCTCGAGCGCGCAGACCGTCTCCCAGGTCGTGCAGGCGGCGACGACGACGATGGAGAAGACTGTGACCGGCTCCGGCACGGTCGCCCCCCTTGTGGAGGAGGACGTGAGCTTCGCCGCGTCCGGCACGGTCACGGCGGTGAACGTGCAGGCCGGCAGCACGGTGAAGGCCGGTGACGTGCTCGCGACGATCGACGACCTCACCGTGCGCGCCGACCTTCTGAGCGCCCAGGCCGACCTCGCGACCGCGCAGTCCAAGCTCACGCAGGACGAGGACGCGGACGACGGCAGCACTGCCGCGGACTCGCGCGTCGCGGCCGACGAGGCCGCCGTGCAGGTCGCGCAGGCATCGGTCGACGCCGCGCAGGCGGCGATGGGCGAGACGAGCCTCACGGCGCCCGTCGCGGGACTCGTGACAGCCGTGAACGTCGCGGTCGGCGACGTCGTCTCCGGCTCGGGCTCGTCGGGCTCGGCTTCGGGCTCCGGCTCCTCCAGCTCCGGCTCGTCCGGCTCGACTTCGGGCTCCGGCTCCTCCGGGTCGTCCGCGTCCGGCCAGGCGGCGGGCGGCTCCTCGAGCGGCTCGAGCTCGGGCTCGTCCTCGAGCGCGCAGTTCACGATCGTCGGCACCGACGCGTGGCACGTGAGCGTGCCCGTGAGCGCCGCGAGCGTGAAGAACGTGGCGGTCGGCGACGAGGTGACCTTCACGACGACCGACGGCACGCGCTTCTTCGGCACGGTGAGCTCCGTGGGGATGCTGCCCTCGACGAGCTCGGGCGCGGCGATGTACCCCGTGGACGTCAAGGTCACGGGATCCCCTGACGGGCTCTACGACGGCGTCTCCGCGGACGCGACGATCGTCTACGAGCGGCGCGACGACGTGCTCGCCGTGCCGAGCGCGGCCATCACGACGAAGGACGGCGTGTCGACGGTCGAGAAGGTCGTCGACGGCAAGGACGTCCCCACGACCGTCACGACGGGTGAGGTCTCCGACTCCATGACCGAGATCACGAAGGGCCTCTCGGCGGGCGACCAGGTGCGCGTGACCTACGTGCGCGCCACGACGGGCGGCACGGGCGGCTCCGGGTCCGGCGAGTCCGGGCGCGGAGGCTTCTCCGGCGGCGGCGAGTTCCCGGGCGGCGGCTTCGGCGGCGGCTCGGGCACGGCTCCTGGCGGCGGCGGAGGCTTCCCGGGCGGGGGCGGCGCCCCCGGATCGGGCACGAGCGGCTCGGGTTTCCGCACCGGCACCGGCACCGGCTCGGGCTTCCGGTCCGGCACTGGCTCGGGCTTCCGGTCCGGCGCCGGCACCGGCGGCTCGGGGTCGGGCTCCGCGACGACGACGCGGTCGACGGACGGGGGCTCGCGTGGCTGAGCGCACGACGGCGCCGACGGCGTCCGCGGCGTCCGCGGCCACGTCCTCCGCACGGCGGCGCGGAGCGGCCGAGGCGCGACCCGTCATCGAGCTCGTCGGAGCCCGCAAGACGTACCGCTCGGGCAGCATCGAGTTCGAGGCGCTCAAGGGCATCGACGTGCGCATCGACGAGGGCGAGTACGTGGCGATCATGGGCCCGTCGGGATCCGGCAAGTCGACGATCATGAACGTCCTCGGCTGTCTCGACACCCTCACCGAGGGGGAGTACCGGCTCGGCGGCGTCGACGTCGAGGACCTCGACGAGGCGGATCTCGCGGCGATCCGCAACCGCCAGATCGGCTTCGTCTTCCAGCAGTTCCACCTGCTGCCCTCCCTCTCGGCCGAGCGCAACGTCGAGCTGCCGCTCGTCTACGCGGCCGTGCCGGCGGACGAGCGCCGGCGCCGTGCGCGAGCCGCGCTCGAGCGCGTGGGACTCGGTGACCGGTTCGAGAACCGTCCCGGCGAGCTCTCCGGCGGCCAGCAGCAGCGCGTAGCGGTCGCCCGCGCGCTCGTCGGCGAGCCGACGATGATCCTCGCCGACGAGCCGACGGGCAACCTCGACTCCGTCTCGACGGCCGACGTGCTCGCGCTCTTCGACGAGCTGCACGCGTCGGGCCGCACGATCGTGCTCATCACGCACGAGCTCGAGGTCGCCGAGCGCGCGCGCCGCATCATCCGCGTGCGCGACGGGCTCATCCAGGGGGACGAGGTGACGGCGTGAGCTGGCTCGAGACGTTCCGCACGAGCTGGGCCGCCGTGCGCTCGCATGCCCTGCGGTCGGTGCTCACGGTCGTGGGCATCCTCATCGGCATCGCCGCCGTCATCCTCACGGTCGGCCTCGGCCTCGGCACGCAGAAGGACGTGAGCGCCCAGATCTCGGCGCTCGGCAGCAACCTGCTGATCGTCTCGCCCGGCAGCACGACGAGCTCCTCGGGCGTTCGCGGCGGCTTCGGCACGGGGTCGACGCTCACGATCGCGGACGCCGTCGCGCTCGCCTCGCACGTGAGCGCGCCCGACGTCAAGGCCGTCGCGGCGGAGAAGACGAGCTCGCAGTCGCTCACGGCGGGCAGCACGAACTGGACGACGTCGGTGAGCGGAGTGACGCCGTCGTGGCTGAGCGTGCGCTCGCGCTCGATCGAGGTCGGGCGCTTCCTCACGTCCTCCGACGACGCGCAGTCCTCCGACGTCGTCGTGCTCGGCTCGGAGGCCGCGCAGGAGCTCTTCGGGCGGACGGTCGGCGTCGTCGGCCAGACCGTCACGGTCGCCGGCACCTCGTTCGAGGTCGTCGGCGTGCTCGCTCCCGCCGGATCCGACTCCTCGAGCAACCTCGACGACGTCGCGCTCGTGCCCATGTCGACGGCGCAGACGCAGCTCTCGACGGGGGCGAGCAGCAGCGTCTCGACCGTCTACCTCGAGGCCGCCTCGGCGGGGCGGCTCTCCGCGGCCTATCAGGAGGCACGTGCGGTGCTCCTCACGACGCACGGGATCGCGGACGCCTCGGGCGCGGACTTCACGATCAGCAGCCAGGACGCCCTCGTGAGCACGGCGACGGCCGTCTACCGCACGCTCACGGTGCTCCTCACGGGCATCGCCGCGCTCTCGCTGCTCGTCGGCGGCATCGGGGTCATGAACATCATGCTGGTCTCGGTCACCGAGCGCACGCGTGAGATCGGCCTGCGCAAGGCGCTCGGGGCGCCGCCGGGCGCGATCCGGCGGCAGTTCCTCGTCGAGGCTGCCATCCTCGGCCTCTCCGGCGGCGTCCTCGGCGCGCTCGTGGGGTCGCTCGCCGCGCTCCTGCTGCCGGCGGCGATCGGGAGCTCGGTCGTCGTGTCGCCCGCCGCGATCGGCCTCTCGCTCGGCGTCTCGGTCGCGATCGGGATCGTCTTCGGCGTGTACCCGGCCACGCGCGCCGCCCGTCTCGCCCCCATCGACGCCCTCCGGACCGAGTGACCGGATGAGCGCACGATGATCCGCCACCATCGAATCCAGGGAGAACCCATGCCCGCATCCGTCCGGGAGCGGCGCCTCCGCGCCGGAGCCCTCGTCACCGCGGCGCTCGGCGCCGCCGTGCTGCTCGCCGCATGCTCCAGCGGCGGCACGACCGCAGCGCCCAGCGCGAGCCCTCAGGCGCAGGGCGGCGGCGCGCGAGGCGGCTTCGGCGCGGGAGGAGGCGGCGTGTCCGGCGAGATCGCGGACGTCGAGGGCACGACGCTGCAGGTGCAGGACACCGGCAGCCAGACCGCCGTGACCTACACGAGCGACACGCGCATCGACGAGACGGTCGCGGCGACCGCGGCGGACGTCACGACGGGCTCGTGCATCCGCGCCGAGCTCGGCAGCGACGGGAGCACGGCGACGAGCGTCGAGATCACGGCGCCCGACGGCGGCTGCTCGGCCGGCACGGGGCGGCCGGACGGGAACGGCGCGTCGGGCGCGCCCCGCCCCACGGGGGCGCCGGGCGGTCAGGGCTCGCGCGGCCACGGCGGCTATGGGGGCTATGGGGGCGGCGGTGAGGGCGGCGCCGCTCCCTCGGGCGCCCCCGGCGGCGGTTTCACGCCCCCGGTGAGCGGGACGGTCTCGGCCGTGTCCGCGACCTCGATCACGGTCTCGACCGACAGGGACGGCTCGTCGAGCACGCAGAAGGTCGCGATCGGGTCGTCGACGACCTTCACGAAGACCGTGACGGCCTCCGCCTCGGCCCTCGTCGTGGGCAAGTGCCTCACGGCCTTCGGGAGCGCGAACACCAGCGGGGTCGTCACGGCGACGACGATGACGGTGAGCGATCCGGGCTCCGACGGATGCTCCGCGGGTCTGGGCGCGGGCAGGTTCGGTGGCGATCGCGGCACCGGCAGCGGGAGCAGCGATGGCTGAGCGCGCATCGAGGGCCCGGGGGACCGGCGCGAGCGGCCGCGGATCCGGCGCGGGAGACCGCGGGATCGCCGTGGCGGCGGGCGCGGGCGGGCGGGAGGCGTCGCCCGCGGGGCGCGCACGGGCCGCGCGCCGGCAGCGGCGCACGCTCATCGCGGTGGGCGCGGGCGTCGTCGCGCTGTGCCTCGCGGGCGGCGGCGTCGCCTACGCGGCCACGCGGAGCGCCGGCCCCGACTACCGGACGGCGGTCGCCGAGAAGGGGTCCGTCACCCAGCAGGTCGCCCTCACGGGGACGGTCGCCTCCGCGGAGCGGCGCGACGTCGCCTTCCAGGTCGCGGGCACCGTCGCGAGCGTGTCGGTCGGAGTGGGGGATCGCGTGTCCGCCGGCCAGACGCTCGCCGCGCTCGACCCGTCGTCCCTCGACGATGCCGTGACGAGCGCGCAGCAGGCGGTGGCGCAGGCGAAGCAGACGCTCGAGGACGACCTCGACGCGCAGCAGTCGGGCAGCGCGGGATCCTCGGGCTCCGGTTCGGGGGCCGGATCGGGATCGGGATCGGGATCGGGATCGTCGGCGTCCCGACCGGGCTCCGGCTCGTCGGGGTCGGGCTCGTCGGGCGGACAGGACAGTGCCGCGGTGCAGAACGCGATCGCGGCCGTCACGCAGGCGCAGCAGAAGCTCCTCGCGCTCTATCAGGCGGCCGCGACGGCCGTGCAGTCCGCGGGCTCCGCGGCGGGCACGTCGACCTCCACGTGCGCGCCCTTCCTCGCTGCGGCGCTCGGCGACGACGGCAGCGGGTCGGGCTCGTCCGGGTCCGGGTCCGCGGCCGGGTCCGCAGGCAGCACGGACGGCTCCGGCTCGGGGGGCAGCGACGCGGGCTCCGGCGGCGGGTCCGGATCCGGCGGCAGCGATTCCGGCGGGAGCGGCTCGGGCGGGAGCGGCTCCGGCGACACGGGATCCGGCTCCTCGTCCTCGCTCGCGGCGATCCAGAAGGAGCTCGCGGAGTGCCAGTCGGCGATCACGAGCGCCCTCGCGAGCCAGCAGTCGGCGAGCGACGCGCAGAACGCCGTGCAGGCGGCCGCGGGCGCGCTCAACGACGCGGTCGCGGCGCTGCAGAAGCTCCTCGCGGGCCAGTCGGCGAGCCCGACGGCGGCCTCGCGCGGCTCGGGCACGGCGACAGCCTCTCTCGCGACCGCCTCCCCCGCGACCGCCTCCCACGCGACCGCCTCCCTCGCGACGGCCGGCGGTCTCTCGGTGGGCTCTCTCGCGACCGCCTCTCTCGCGACGGCCTCCCTCGCGACGACGGGCGGTCTCGCGACGGGCGGCCTGTCGACGAGCGCGGCCATGACCGTCACGACGGTGGCGGCGGTCTCCGGCGGGTCGTCGGGTGGCGGGTCGTCGTCCGGATCGTCGGGCACCGTGACCGCGCAGACGATCCTCGCCGACCAGGCCGCGGTCGACCTCGCGCAGGCGAAGCTCGCGATCGCCGAGCGGAACGTGCAGTTCGCGACCCTCACGAGCCCATTCGACGGAACGGTCGCCGCGGTCTCGCTGTCCTCCGGGTCCGCCGTCTCCGCGGGGTCGACGAGCGAGGTCGTGACCGTGCTCGGCGACGCGGGCTACGACGTGGAGACGACGGCGACGCTCGCGAAGGTCGAGCAGCTGAAGGTCGGGCAGTCCGTCGACGTGACGGTCGGAGGCTCGTCGAAGACGCTCGCGGGAACGGTGAGCGCGATCGGCGTGACCGACGTCTCGAGCGATTCGTCGACGCCGTCCTACGACGTGACGATCGCGCTCGCGGACCACTCGGCCACGCTCCTGAACGGGGCGCCCGCCGACGCGACGGTGCACGTCACGACGGCCAAGGACGTGCTCACGGTGCCGACCTCGGCGCTCCACCGCAGCGGCGCGACGTACACCGTCGAGGTGCTCGCCGACGGCCGTGCGACGGCGACGCGCGTGACGGTCGGCGCGACGGGCACGGATCGCGTGCAGATCCGCTCCGGGCTCAAGCAGGGCGACGAGGTCGTGCTCGCCGACCTGAGCTCGACGCAGGTGAGCGACTCGACGACGACCGGCGCGAGCGGCTTCGGCGGATCGGGCGCGGGCAGCTTCGGCGGATCGGGCGGCCTGCGCGGCACCCGCGACTTCGGCGGCGCTACCGCGCCCTGACCCCCTCCTCCCCTCGCATTTGTGACACGCGCGCCGGGATTCCGCCGGCGTTTCGTCACAACACGCGCGGGTCGGCGCAGCGCGCCGGGCGGCTCAGGTCGCGCGGCGTCGCGGAGCGCCGCGGATGAGGCGCTCGAGCGGACGCGTGAGCAGCAGGGGCAGCAGCGCGTACAGCCCGATCGCGGGGAGCACGGCGACCGCGATCGTCGCGAGCACGAGGATGCCGATCGGCACCCACGGCGCGAGCAGCGCGCGCGTCGACGGTGCGGCCGCATCCGGGAGCAGTCCGGAGCGGGCGATCACGATCGCCTCGATGCGCGCCGCCGCGAGGGTGAAGCCGATCGTCCCCAGGTAGACGACGCTGCCGCCGTCGTTGCGGCTCGCGCCCACGTCGAGCTCGGTCGCGAGCGGCATGAACGCGATCCCCGCGAGCCAGAGCAGGTTCGCGCGCAGGAGCCAGGACGTGTACCCGGTGACGCGCGCGAAGAGGCGATGGTGGCCCATCCAGAACAGCCCGATCGCGAGGAAGCTCGTGCCCGCCGCGACGAGCCCGTACGCGTTGCGGTCGAGGAACGCCCACGCCGAGTCGCCGGTGAGGTCGCGCGCCGCGTCGACGAGCGGCAGCACGATGAGGGTGATCGCGATCGCGACGACGGCGTCGCTGAAGAAGATGAGCCGCTCGACTCCCCGTGCGGAGTGCTTTAGGGCGTCCTCGTCGCGGGGCTCGTCGGTCTCGGGGAGCCGGTCGGTCTCGGGGGGTCGGTCGCTCTCGGGGGGTCGGTCGCTCAGGGGCGCCTCGCCGCTCGCGCGCGTCTCGTCGCTCTCGGGCGCACGCCTACGGTATCCGCGTCGTCGGCCGTGCGTCGTCCGCTCCGCGGTGCGGTCGCCGCGGTGTCGTCCGCGACGCCTCCCACACCTCACCACACCGGGATAGACTGTGGGAATGACCTCGTCCCAGGCTCTCGCCACTGAGCCGTCGACGCTCGCCGGGTTCCTTCGCGAGACGGGATCGCGCTGGGACGAAGGCGACGTCGTCGCGGCGATGTCGTCGCTGCTCGCGGATGCGGGCGTCTCCCGCGCGGGAACCGTGGGGCTCTCGGCGGAGTCGGCCGCCGTCTGGGACGCGCACTCGGGCCTCCCGCTTGCACGCGGTCGCGCGGCGAGGGCGGCGGCCGAGCGGACGTCCCTGCGGAGCGTCGCCGCGGCATCCGCGCTCGCCGCGTCCGCGCTCACAGCCGCGGAGGTCGCCGACGGGCTCGGCCTGGACGCCTCGACCGTGCGGCACTATCGCGTGCAGCGTCGCCTGCACTCGTTCGTCGTCGCAGGCAAGGCGCGCTTTCCGGCGTGGCAGTTCGACGACGAGCGGCGTGCGCCGCTGCCCGGGCTCGCGACGGTGCTCGCCGCGGTCGACGGGGGGCTGCACCCGCTCACGATCGCCGGGTTCTTCACGACCGAGCAGCCGGAGCTCGAGCTCGACGGCCGACCGGTGACGCCGCGCGAGTGGCTGCTCGGACACGGCGATCCGGAGCGTGTCGTGGCGCTCGCGCGTGACCTGGGGCGCGGGCTGTGACATGGGGCGCGGGCTGTGAGGCCCGCGCGGAGGAGAGCGCGGCTGCGGGGGCGTGCCGCGCGCAGACGACGGGGGCGGCGACGGTCGCCGCGACGGGCGCCGACGCCCGGCAGCCGTGAGCCCGAGCTCCGCCGGGGGACCGGCGAGCCTCGACCCGCCCGCGCGGGGCGCGTTGCGCGAGCTCGGTCCGGACGTCGCGACGATCGCGGAAGGCACGGTGCTCTGGCGAGTCCACGCGACGGCGACCGCGCACGCGCTGCCGTGGAACCGCCTCCGCCGCTTCGGCCCGCTCGCGACCGGCCGCTGGGACCCCCACCCGGAGCCGGCCGCCGACCATCCGCGGGAGGGCGTCGGCTACTTCGCGTTCGACGTGACGACCTGCCTCGCGGAGGTGTTCCAGGAGTCGCGCTTCATCGACGTCGTCGCGGGCGCGCCCTACGCGACGGCGTTCGCGCTCGCGCGGGACGTGCGCGTGCTCGACCTCACGGGACGCTGGCTGCTGCGAGCGGGCGCGCGCCAGTCGGTCGCGACGGGGCCGAGGCACCGTACGCGGCGGTGGGCGCGGGCGATCCGGGCGGCGTGGCCGGACCTCGACGGCCTCGTCGCGCCGTCGGCGGTCGACGGCGGACGCGACTGCCTCGTGCTCTGGCACCCGGGGCGCACGGCGCTGCCCTCCGTCCCGCTCTCCTCGGAGCCGCTCGCCTCGCCCCCGATCCGCCCGCGGATCGCGGTGGCCGCCGACCGCATCCGCTACGCCACGAACGCAGCCCTCTGATCCCTGCGCCTCCGCTCTCCCCTCCAATACGAAGGAGCGCTCCCGAAAACGAAGGAGGACGTCCCCAAAACGAAGGAGGAGCGCGTCACCGGATGGGGCGAAACAGCTTTCGCCGCCCGTACCGCCACCGTCCTCCTTCGTTTTCAGCGCGCGCTCCTTCGTCCTCGGGCCGTCCGCGGTGGGACGGACGCGGACGCGGCTCCGCGAGCGGAACGAGAACGAGAACGAGAACGAAAGCGCAACGAGAACGAAGGAGAACACCGGCTGCGGAGCGCACCAACCGGGTTTCGAGGACCGCGCCGCCGTCGTTCTCCTTCGTTTTGGGAACGCGGACGGTCCCGCTCGGCTCGCCCCGCGCCGCAAGCGCCGGCACCGGCGTGCCGGGGGATGGGCGGGCGCTGGGAGATGGGGGCGGAAGCCCCCGCCCGGGGGCGCGTTCGCGTAGCGTCGGGAGGGTTCCGGACACCCGCGTCGAGAGGATCCACCCATGACGTCCACCGTGAATCGCCCGCAGGACACCAAGACGTCCAAGACGCCGAAGACCAACGCCCCGCGCACGTCGAGGAACGCCGAGCCCGACGAGGGCGCCGCCCGCACCAAGCGCGAGAACGCCGAGCACGGTTTCATGGCCTCCGCCGGCCTCACGGAGTCGCTGCAGGCCGTGCTCGTCGACCTCGTCGAGCTGCACCTGCAGGGCAAGCAGGCGCACTGGAACGTCGTCGGCCACAACTTCCGCGACCTGCACCTGCAGCTCGACGAGATCGTGGAGGCGGCGCGCGCTTTCAGCGACGACGTCGCGGAGCGCATGCGCTCGCTCCACGCGATGCCCGACGGGCGCAGCGGGACCGTCGCCGAGACGACGACGCTGCCCCCCTTCCCGAACGGTGAGGTCGACACCGCCGAGACGATCGACCTCATGGTCGCGCGCATGGAGGACACTGTCGCGACGATGCGCCGCGTGCACGACAAGGTCGACGAGGAGGATCCGACGAGCTCGGACCTGCTGCACCAGATCATCTCGCGACTCGAGCAGCTCGCCTGGATGGTGAGCGCCGAGAACCGCGTTCCCCGCCGCGCCTGACTGCCGGGCGGCGCGCGCTCACAGGGCCGCGTCGCCCGCGCGTCCCGCCCCGCATTCATCTCGCCGCCTGCCCACGACGCCCCGCTGCCCATCGTTCTCCGGCCGTTCTCACTTCGGAAACATGGACTTCGTAGGATGCGGTCATGGGGACCCGGCTGATCGCCTTCGATCTCGACGACACTCTCGCACCCTCGAAGTCGCCGCTCGACCCGCGGATGGCGGCGCTGCTCGCGCGTCTGCTCGAGCACGTCGAGGTGTGCGTCATCTCGGGCGGCCAGTTCGCTCAGTTCGCGACGCAGGTCGTGGAGCGGCTGCCGCCCGTGCCCGCCGACGCCCTCGCCCGCCTGCACCTCATGCCCACGTGCGGCACCCAGTACTTCCGCGCGGTCGACGGCTCGTGGGTGCAGGTGTACGCCGAGAACCTCACCGAGGATGAGAAGGGCCGTGCGATGCGGGCGCTCGAGACGTGCGCGCGGCGGCTCGGGCTGTGGGAGGCGCAGACGTGGGGGGAGATCCTGGAGGATCGCGGCTCGCAGATCACCTTCTCCGCGCTCGGTCAGGAGGCGCCCGTGAGCGCGAAGGCGGCGTGGGATCCGGACGGAAGCAAGAAGCGCGCCCTGCGGGAGCGCGTGCAGGCGCTCCTGCCCGACCTCGAGGTGCGGTCCGGCGGGTCGACGTCCGTCGACATCACCCGCCGCGGGATCGACAAGGCCTACGGGATCGGCAAGCTCGCCGAGCACACCGGCCTGACGTTCGAGGAGATGCTCTTCATCGGCGACCGGCTCGACCCCGCGGGCAACGACTTCCCCGTCGTCGGCCTGGGCGTGCCGACGATGGCGGTGCGCAACTGGGAGGACACGGCCGACTACCTCGAGCGGTGGCTCGCCGAGGCGGGGGCCGCGGAGCGAGCGGAGATCACGGGGCTGGCGGCTCTTCGTGGTGACGTCAACTGCGCGGATCGAAGAACGCTGCGATGAACGCTCCCGCCCGGTACGAGTGCGGGGCTGTCCGACGAATGGTGCAGTGTTGTCATCCAGGTGACATCGTGCCGGCATGCCCCTTTCCAGCACGCCGTTCGACGCACGGACCGCTGCCCGGCGGCCGACGTCGAAGCGCGCCTTCCACGCCCGGCACGTGCGCAACGCCCTCTTCGAGGCGATCCTCACGGGCGAGTACGGCTACGAGGCGCTGCCCGACGAGCTCGACCTCGCGCGCAAGTACGGCGTGTCCCGTAACGTCTTGCGGGAGGCGCTCGACGAGCTGCGCAAGCAGGGCATCGTCGCGCGCATCGCCGGTCGCGGCACGTTCGTACTGCCGCGCAAGGTGTGCAGCCGTTCCTGCGCTGCGCGGCCTGCAGGAGATGCTCGGCGACCACCTCGTCTACGAGGCGGTCGAGGCGGAGACGGTCCCGGCTCCCGACGGCATCGCGTTCACGCTCGGCCTGCGCCCGGGCGCGCACGTCTACCACCTCGAGCGGCTCGCCGTGGCGGACGGGATGCGACGACGTGCACGCGAAGGCGGGGGAGTTCATCCACGTCGATGACATGGTGGACGCGGTCGGCGGCGTACGCGGTCGCCGCGTCCGGCCTCATGGGTCTCGGCACCGCGGGCGTTGCGCGCTCGCGCGAGCTGCTGTCGATGCCCGGGGTCGTCGCGAACTGACGGGCGGGGTCGCGGCGGGAGGCTCTTCTCTCTCCCTCCGGCCGCGACGCGCTCCTTCGCCACCATGGAGATCGTGCCGTATACCTGCGTGGCGCGCCTGCGCGTCCTGACTCGCTTCTCCTCTTCCTCGTGGTGGCTGAGGAAGGCGATCGTGGGTGGTATTGATTCCCGTGTGAAGCCGCGTTGCGTGTGCGTGGAGGCGTCCCGGGCAAGTCGTCGGGCGAGCGCCCCCGTGCTTGGAGGCAGGAGCATTCGCGGCTGACATAAGAATCTGGTGTCGATCGCAAGGGCGACGCGCGTGTCACTGCGCTCAGGCGTCAGCACCCGGGGTTCAACAGCACCTTGACGAACGCGCCGGTCTGGTAGAGATACTGGTGCGCCCAGTCGAGGGGACGGAGCCGGATCGCTCGGCCTACGACGTTCACTCCGGAGGGCACGCAGCGGTCCATGAGAACGCGAGCGCGCAGGACGTGCGGGGTGGTCGTGATCACCGTCGCAGTCCGCCAGCCATGTGCGGCCATCTCCTGCTGGAGAAGGCGCGCTTCGCCCCGAGTTGTGAACGGCATCGGGCGTTTACACAATACTGGGTATCGCTGAGCGGACTGGCATATACCCACGACCCGGGCATCGGGAACTGAGATCATCAGCGCCGAGGCGCCCTCCTTTCTCAGGAGCTCCTGCGCCCAAGTCACGCGCCAAGGTTCTGGAGGACCAAGCACGAACACCACATCCGACTTCCGTGGAAGTGATTGCTGCGGGACCACGTACGCTGGAATCCCAAGCGCGGCGACTGTGACTACAAGCAGAACGACGCCCGTTGCCAGCGCCCTTGTCAATTGGGCCATTCGCACCACCTCTTCGACGGTCTAGGCTGCCGCGGCGTCGAGGCGGATGTCATCTTAGTGCAGGTCGCCGCTGTTTCGCCGGGTGAACCTCAGCAAGATGGGTACAAGATTTTTCCCCCTGTTCTCATCCCGGAAATGTTCGTTTTGTAAGATGCCTTCATGGGGACCCGGCTGATTGCCTTCGATCTTGACGACACCCTCGCGCCTTCGAAATCACCGCTCGCGCCAGAAATGGCGAGACTGCTGGTTCGCCTGCTCGAGCGGGTTCACGTATGCGTGATCTCCGGGGGGCGGTTTGAGCAGTTCTCCGTTCAAGTCATCGAGCGTCTGCCACCTGCCCCGGCGGATGCGCTCGGCCGCCTGCACTTGATGCCCACATGCGGCACCCAATACTTCCGTGCCGCTGGAGGGCGCTGGGAGCGAGTATACGCGGAGGATCTGACCGAGGACGAGAAGAGCCGCGCTACGGGTGCTCTCGAGATTTGTGCGAAACAGCTGGAACTGTGGGAGACACGGACCTGGGGTAGCATCTTAGAAGATCGGGGCTCCCAGGTGACATTTTCGGCACTGGGTCAGGAAGCACCTGTTAGCGCGAAGGCGTCGTGGGATCCTGACGGAAGTAAGAAGCGCGCGCTCAGAAACCGCGTACAGGCCCTGTTGCCGGATCTTGAAGTTAGAGCAGGTGGATCGACATCTATCGACATCACTCGTCGGGGCATCGACAAGGCGTACGGTATCGCAAAGCTCGCTGGGCACACCGGCTTCGCGTTCGACGAGATGCTCTTCATTGGCGACCGCCTTGATCCCGCCGGGAACGACTTCCCTGTCATCCGCCTCGGCGTACCGACGATCGCCGTTAACGACTGGCACGAGACAGCCGACTATCTGGAAGACTTGCTCGGCGTGTGGGAAGAGGCCGCGGTACTATAGCCGAGCGTCGGTCTCTGGAACAGGCCTGAAGGTTTCTGGTCGCGCAAATATTGGGCGAGGGTGGTTCCAGTGTAGGAGCCAAGTGTCATTATCCACGTGACTGCAACGACCATAAATTCTTCTCGATGGTTGCAGATGTTGCTGGCCGTCAGCACCGTCACAGCCGCATTTAGGGAGATAAATGCGATCCGCTCGAGCGTTTGACAAGTAATGAGCCTGGCGAAGCATGCTGCAAGGGGAGCAGCGACCACGTTGGTCGGTCAGACGGCGCGTTTCGTTATCCAGGTCGCGTCTGTTTCCATCTTGTCCCGGCTCATCGCTCCGCATGACTTTGGTCTCTTCGCGATGGTCACCGCAATCGCTGGAATTGCTGGCATTGTAGCGGATTTCGGCCTGTCCGCGGCTTCCATTCAGTCTCAAACACTGACAGATGCCCAACGCTCAAACTTGTTCTGGAGCAATGTCGGGATCGGAGTCATCGCTGCCCTCGGTATCTACCTTCTATCGTGGCCCATTGCGGCATTTTACAACGAGCCGGCAGACGTACAAATCACGCAAGTGATGGCTTGGGTGTTCCTCATAAGCGCCGCGGGCACGCAGTTTCGAGCGGAAGCTACCGCGCGCCTGCGATTCAGCGCCCTTGCTGTCGTCGACGTGTCAGCGCAGGCGATTTCGCTCGGGGCGGCCGCGGGAATAGCTGTCGGGGGCGGTGGCTATTGGGCACTCGTCGTGCAACAGCTTGTACTGAGCTCTGTCACCTTGATAGGGGTAATCGTCGCCAGCGGATGGCGACCGGGCCTGCCCCGTCGAAATGCCGAGATGCGCGCCTTGTACTCGTTTGGCGGACACACGTTCTTAATCCAGGCCATAAACTATCTCACCGGAAATGTTGACAATGTGCTGGTGGGGCGCTTCTCGGGCGCGGCGGCCCTAGGCGTCTATTCACGCTCATATCAGTTGTTTCGCCTGCCTTTGCAACAGATCGCCGCGCCCATGACGAGTGTGGCGCTCCCGATCCTCTCCAAACTTCAGGCAAGCCCGCAATATATGCCGTACCTCCTTCGAGCGCAACTGGTGCTGTGTTACGCCTTTACCGGAATGTTCGTCGGGCTCGCGGCGCTCTCCGACCCGATAGTCGAAATTCTCCTAGGGTCGGGGTGGGACGACGTGAAGCCCATTCTTGCCATCCTCGCTGTGGGTGGTGTATTTCAGGGCATTGGGTACACGTACTACTGGATATTTCTTTCAAAGGCCATGACTAATCTCCAGCTCCGCTTTTCTTTGGTTGGTCGCGGCGTGATGATAGTCTTGATGGTGGCTGGAGTCGTTTGGGGTCCTATTGGTGTTGCCGTGGGGTCGACTGTGGGTCAGTTCGGCGTTTGGCTGCTCAATACCGTATTTGCCGTGCCTCGTACCGGAGTAGATGTAAAGCCGCTCTTGCGGATAGCGGTGCGGCCATTCCTTCTTTTCGCTACGGTGGGCTCGACGGCATACGGTGTGTCCTTAGTACTTCGCGACCTGTTCAGTCCGTGGTTTGTATTGGGCGTGGAGCTCGGAATCGTGCTAATGGGCTGCGCAGTTGCGTTCTTCCTCGTTGCGGCTGGCCGGGCAGATGCGCGCGAGCTGTGGGATGTTGTGCGTCGCTTGCGGCGATGAAGAGCGGCTGCCCGACACACCTTACGTCATACTTGACGACTCTCTGGACATTTGTGGGTGAGGCCCTGACGTTCCGGGCCGACGTGCGTTCCGGCGGGTGCTCGACTGGCTTTCCCTGTCTAGTCTGCGGTGAGTGATGCAGTTATCCGTGTATCAGGAGCTTTGGGGGTCCGTGCCCCACAGATCATAAGGAAATGCAGCAAGTAAAGGACGAGCATCCCAGCGAAGAGTCTCAGCCGGATGGTCAATGGCCGAAACGAATGAATCGTGCACGCGGGGAAGCCTACGGCCGGTGCCCTCGTAGTAGTCCTCGTATTTGAACATGTCCTCGTGGCCGGGTCGTACTAGCGAAACAGGGACTCGTAAGGCATCGGCGATGACAACTCCGTGAAGCGAGGAAGTCACGACCTGTTCGCTGTCGGCGATGCGCTGGATAACGTCCCGGTAGCTGACGCGCGGATCAAAGTAGCCCGGTAGGTGACGCCACTCACGTATATCATGAAGGTTGGGCAGCGCCACAATCGGCAGCTCTGGAGTAGGAGTGCGTACAACGCCCAAGATGCTCGGAGCAAGGAGACCAGGATCGCCGTAGACGTCGGGAACGTGCATTCCTAGTTGGCTGAGCACTTCGGCAGTAAGGGGTCCGCGTACTGCCCGAATGTCAAGGTCGCGAGCAACAATGAAGTCGATCGGTACTTTCCCATTAATGCCCGCGCCCCAAATTACGTCGCCATCTCGCGCAAAATGCATAATGGACCCGACGGTCAATAGTCGGCGCCCCCCAGCGCGGTTAGGCAAATGCGACGCAAGCGCGCGAACGATTGCAGGTCCCAGCATGTCGCCAAAATTGTTTACTCGTCCGCGTTTAGGAAGATACCGACCGAGCGGGTGCTGTGTCCATCGCCGCCGGGGATTCCAGTGGAAGACCTCCACGCCATTTACGTTGACCATTGCAGGTCTGCTCCAATCCTACGAGGCAAGTCAGTGCCCGCGGAGAATAATGTGAACAAGAAGATTGGCACCAGTACGTGACTTGTAAGGCCGTCGGTAGGTACGATGAGCATTGCGCAAAGGCCGACCTTCACGGCAACCTGCACTCGTGACGCAAACAGCACGAAGAGTAAGAGTGTGCACCAGAGCGAAGCGCCAATCAACCCGTACTCAAAGAGCAATTTTACCAGAGTAGGTGTTGTTACCTCCGTTTGCCAACTATTATTCGTGATTTGGTCAGCGAGATCGCGAGCTGAGCCCGGACCGGAGCCAAAACCTATGGGCCCATTGAACCAAGCTGGAAGCAGCTCCGTATAGGGGCGGGTTAGCCGCGCGCTATTACTTCCTTGCCGGAAGAATAGGCGGGCCATAAACCCTTGAGCAATCGGAGTGAACCAAATTGCAAGAAATAGAAGAATGGACGCTGCGCTCGCAATCGCAACTGTGCGTGCGGATCGCATGAGTGCGAGTATTACTATCGGAATGATTACCATGCCCGAGATGGCTGCGGAGGAAAAGAGTCCAAGGACGAGGCCCGTGACGATTAGGACGCCGGTGCGCTTGGGCGGCGTGACGAGGCCTGCCGCGAGGAAGAGTAGGCAAACGGCCGAGATTAGTGAGAGGAAGGAGGGCTCCAAGAAGATCAGGCCGTTGGCCTTATACCAGCTGCCGCCAAAATCGACCGTTTGATCGCTCTTGTATCCGGGAACCTGGAATTCCGGGGGCAGCTGCGAGAGCGGGTCAACGAAGTTGCCTCCAGCGAGCGTGAAAAAAGATTGGATCGCTCCGGCGTATCCAGAAAGTGCCGTTGTGACTACCGCCCCTACCGCGAAGGAGATTGGTATATTGCCAAGGCGGCGTTCAATGGCCACCGCGGGGAACCACAAGACGAGTACATATATGAGAGCGGACGCCATTGTCGGGGCACCACCGCTAGTTGCAATTGAGATTGCGGCGGAGGCGACGAAGCCCAAGAAAACCGCTGCCCGCAGAGGTGCGACTTGCCAACGGCCGCGTGCGAGCTCGATGAGTGTCACGCCGAGAATCAGGGCTGCCGGTATGGGAAGCGAGAATTCGCCGAATGACACGGCGACGCGCTGCGTGAGAAGGGTGAGGACTGCGAGCCCTACAGCCGAACGATTGAGGCCCGTTGTGGTGTGTTTTCCCGACACGGGGATTCTGGCTGGAGCGCGTGTGATGGAGCTATGCGAAGCGAGGGTAGTTTGTCTCATTTGCCTCGAGCTCCAGGTCTAACAGGTCGGCAATGGTTTCGGGCAGATTGTCGTCGTATAAGAAGACCCATGGACCCGGTTGCACTAGTGTGGCAAGAGAGCGGTGCAAGATGATCGGCCGTCGAGCGGCAATCGCCTCCACGAGCTTGTTTGGCACGCCACTGCCAAGACGGTTGGTCACGAATACTGCGGTGCTTCCGCAGTAGACGTCGGCCAGTGATTCTGCCCATCCGCGAATTCGCACGTTATTATCGTCAATGTGGGGAAGATTGCGTCCATATATGTCGAGGAGGACGTCCGGATAAACGTGCGACGTAGCCTGCCACGCCCTAAGCAACTCGTCAAATCCCTGCGAATTGTGAAAGGATTGCAAGTCAAGTGCGACTACGATGCGTCGTACGCGTCCCGTTGGTACTGCGGGAAGCGTTGTAAGTGTAGGAGGAAGATCTGGTCGGACGATTAGTGATTCTCGGCGATCTAAGAGGGTCTGATCCGCTTCGCGGTCTCGTGCGGAAATGTAGGAGATTGAGAGGGAGTGTGGGCTATGCCCCTGCAGCCAGGCTCCGGCGCGAGGCACGAACGTTCTGGCGCCCGGAACTGCAGCTCGTGCCTGTTGTTGAAGGAGCCAGCTGTCGCAGGCGTCATAGGTTGCGCGGCGTCCGAAGATGGCAAGTACACACGCAATTATCAACATATGTACTTCGCCGAGGCCGAGGAACCACAGATGATCTCCGCGACGTGTGATTCGGAGGAGGCGAGGGATGGCAAAGAAGGACGCGATGACGCGGGACAGCAGTCCCGCGTCGCTGATGGCTTCGTGGAGTGCGTAGCTGTTGTGCTGGACCGCGTTCTGGGCACACCACGCTACAAGATGCTCGTACCGACGGAGCTTTCCGGGCGCTTGGTGGGCCGGCAGCGATTCGGAGATGAGGAGCGTTCGAAGGGCAGGAGGGAGACCAACAGACGGCGTCCTCAGACTCTCATTGCGGTCGTACAAGCTTGTCATGATCCCCTCGCCCGCTTCCCCCTGCGAGGGTCAACATACCGTGTGCAGTTGCCTGCGAAGTTTCGTGGCTCATCGCACGTGAGGGTGTAGGTGGTTCCGAAGCCGTCAGTCTCGAGCAGTAGTCTGGCGAGGTAGTTGGTGATGTTCCGGAAGCCGAGGGTGGACCCGCGCGGGCGCCGTCCATGGCCCAGAGGTGTTCGTCGACGCCGATCACCCGAGAATCCCGTCGAACCGGGCCGGGTCCTCGACTAGCACTCCGCATCCTTCGGCGAGGGCAGAGTTGTCCGGGTGTGCCAAGAGTTGTCCGGGTGTGCCAAGACAAGCCCAGCCCTGCGGCAACACGGGCGACGGTGAGCTGATCACCAGCGCCTCGAGTGCCCACCACATCCCACTGCGGGACAGCTTCGGTCATTCGGGCGCCGCCGCGATGATGTCCGCTCGCCAAGTGGATCCGCAGCCAGAGCATGTGTCGCGGCGCACATGGACGAGTAGCGTGGTCGGGCGATGCCCGGAGGGTTCATGCGCGAGCCGACGAGTGTCTGTCCCGCGCGCGAGGGACTGATTGCCGCAGTACAACAAGTCCGGTTCGGAAACCCGGCACTCGATCACGACCCGATCCAGCTCAAACCGCTGCCCCAGAACCACCAGACCGAGCTCGTCGACGCCGTACAAGACAGCCGTGGCAGGGTGCCGTGAATAGCGTGAACCGCGACCGACGCACTAACCTAGCTACCGCTCAACTGCGAGGGACCGGTTCCGCCGACACTACCAAGCACCACGGCAAGGATGCCTCGTGGCCGGACCTGCGGGTAACAAAGATGTCATCTTGAGGCCCTACGCTTGTCCATCGCGCCATGTGATGAGTTGGCGGGATGGGGCGGTCGAATGAATTCCACGCGCACGGTCGTTGCGACGTTCTTCTCCTCGTCTACGGAGGCGTGGGGAGCTGAGGAAAGCCTCCTTTTGCTGGCGAGCAGACTTCCGCTCTTCGGCGTCGAGCCTGAGCTTTGCACCTCAAACCCTCAGCTCGCCGATCGATGGAACGACGTGGTGGGCTCCGCTGCAAGTATTTTTGTCCCCCGTGCTTCGTCACGTATCCGCCGCGCTGCGGAGTGGGCGCGGCGGGTGAAGGGCGGTATTGGCGCGGTAGGCGTAGTGTTTAATATGGACATTGCGCCGCTCGCGCTTGTCCGGAAGCTCGCTATCGGGCACCGTTGTCCTCTTGTCTTAGATCTTCATGATTATCTCCCCTCAAGACGCGGTCGAAGAAGACTGTGGCTAGCGAGTCGGGCGTATGACGCGATCGTCGCCATTTCCGCATTCAGCGCCAGCCAAATCGGCCATCATCCCAATCTGACGGTGATTCACCGCCCGGTTGACCAGTCTGCTTCGCCCTACGTACGACATGTGAATGGGCGCGCAAGCAGAGTGGGAGTTGTGGGTCGATTGGACCCAGATAAGGCCATTGAGCTAGCTGTCGAAGCTGTTTCCCTACTTCCGGGGTCAGTGGAGCTGGTGGTAAAAGGCGAAGCCAGTGCCGCGCACCGCGGGTACGCCTCAGGGCTGATAAGGTTGGCAGTAGCACGTCTCGGCTCGCGAGTCCGCTTCACGGGGAGAGTGGACCAGAGGAGAGTAATGGAGGACCTCGACGTCCTGATCGTTACAAATCCACGCGAGGCGCTAGGGCGCACGGTTCTCGAAGCGCAACTCAGCGGTGTTCCGGTGGTCGTTCCTGACACGGGCGGGGCGAAAGAGCTGGTCCAGGATGGACGTACTGGATTTGTCTTTACGGCCGGTGAGCCTGTCTCCTTAATGTCGGCAATAGAGCGTGCACTTGCGGCTGATGTGGAAATTCTAGAGGAGGCGCGTGATGGAGCGGAGGCGAACGCGAGCCCGGACCGGTATGCGGAGAGATATGCTGAGATTCTTCGCCAGGTGGCGTACGCAGGCGGATAGAGTCGCAGCGCGGCCGCTACGTGTCCTCTTTTCGTTTCGTCCGCCTTCGGGCGACTCGAATCCTTACGTTCAGCTTCTAATCGCTGCACTCGGATCGGATGTTTCTATTGCGTTCTTCAGTTGGCGGAGCGCGATTTTGGGCCGCTACGACGTGTTCCATATTCATTGGCCGGAAACGTTGTTACGCGGTCGTTCGGCTGGGCGGCGGATTGTTTCGCAGGTTCTCACCGCGATTTTGATTGCACGATTGCGCCTTACACGAGTTCGAGTAGTGCGCACCCTTCATAACGTAACTCCGCATGAGGAGGGATCCTGCGTAGAGCAGGGGCTGCTCAAGATTATTGACAATAATACCGCAGCGTGGATTGTTATGAACGCGGATGATTCGGTGGACGCATTGCGGCTAGATCCTGCAAGAGTTTGGCGAGTCCCTCACGGTCATTTTCGGCAGTGGTATGCACCGATGGCGAAGGACGTGATCCGTCCAACTTACGGCCAACTATTGCTATTTGGGCAGATCCGCCCTTACAAGGGTGTCGAGTCCTTGCTCGATATTTTTGACGACCTGGGGACCGCGTCGCCATTGCGGCTCGTGATTGCAGGGCGTGCTCTGAGTCCGGATCTACGCTGCAGTATTATGAAATCCGCCAGTCGAGCAACGAATGTAAGAGCACTACTCCGTTACATTACCGATGAAGAGTTGGTGGGGGAGATTCAAGCGTGCCATATGGTGATCCTTCCGTATAGGCGTATGCTTAATTCCGGAGCCGTGTTCGCCGCATTATCCTTGGGAAGGCCGGTTCTCGTGCCCCGTAACTACGTGAACGAGTGCCTTGCGGCTGAAGTTGGAACGATGTGGGTGCAGATGTATGATGAACCTCTGACCGCGGATAAACTGATGGATGCTCTAGAGAACGCTCCTTTATCGGCTGTCGTGGCCGGGAGTCCAAATCTCGATGCGCGTGACTGGAGCCGCATAGCCGAGGCTCACTACAACGCCTATTTAGGGCGGCGACCTCTAAGTGCGGAGATATGATCTGAGATGGAAGCCCCAGGCTTGCCGACTGTGCATGTCACCATCCTAGGCATCAACTACCCGCCTGAGCCCACGGGCGTTGCCCCGTACACCGGGGCCCTCTCCAGCGGACTTCAGGCGCGAGGTCGCGCCGTTCGTGTGCTCACGGCACATCCGCATTATCCCGAGTGGACGATACGGGCAGGTTACGGACAGTGGACGAAAAGGGAACTTCTCCATGGCGTGCGCGTGCTGCGACTGCGGCATTACGTTCCCAAGAGACCCGCGGGTCTCTTGCGGCTGCTCTCGGAGATCAGCTTCGGACTGCGGTTGCTGTTTGCGAAGTGGGGGCGTCCGGACGTCGTCGTGATGGTCACGCCTGCGCTCTTCTCCACGGCGCTGGCTTTGATCCGCGCGAAGGTCTCGCGACGACCTGTAGCCGTGTGGGTGCAGGACATCTACAGTCTGGGCGTCGTCGAGACGGGCGCGGGAGGGGGGCTTCTCGGCCGGATGATGTCCGCGATCGAGGGGGTGGTGCTACGGGCGGCAGATGGAGTCGTCGTGATCCACGATCGTTTCAAGGCGTATGTGGTGGGAGAACTCGGCGTCGACTCGATCAATGTCGAGGTCATCCGCAATTGGACACACCTTGATCCCTCTAGAGAGCCCGTTGATGGCGGCGCCCTCCGCGCACGCCTTGGGTGGAACGGCACTGAAGCGATCGCACTGCACGCAGGCAACATGGGTGCGAAGCAAGGGCTCGAGAACGTGGTGCAGGCTGCCCGGCTCGCTGACGAAGAGAACGCGCCAGTACGCTTCGTCCTGCTCGGCAGCGGGAGCGAGCGAGACCGCCTTGAGGCCGAGGCGGCAGGAGTCCAGCGGCTCCAGTTTGTGGACCCGGTCGATGACGAGAGCTTCCGCGCCGCCCTCGCTGCCGCCGACGTGCTTGTCGTCAATGAGCGCCCCGGTGTCGCTGAGATGGCGGTTCCGAGCAAGCTCACGTCGTATTTCGATGCGGGCCGGCCAGTCGTCGCTGCGACTGACCCCGAGGGCATCACGGCTCAAGAGGTGGAGTCGGCCGCGGCCGGTGTCGTCGTCCGGTCCGGTGAGCCGGCATCATTGCTGAACGCGGTGCTGCAACTGCGAGCAGATCCGGAGCGTGCCGCCCGATTGGGGGCCAACGGCCGAGCCTATCGAGAGCAGGTTCTGGACCAAGATGCTGCGATCGACCACTACGCTGAGTGGCTAGCGAACTTGGCAGCGGGGCGGCGCTGACAGGCGCGCGCCGGGATGGATGGGGATCTATGGCGAAGCGCGCCCTCATTACGGGCATAACCGGGCAAGACGGGTCCTACCTGGCCGAGCTCTTGCTCTCGAAAGGCTACGAGGTACACGGACTAATTCGGCGCGCCTCCACCTTCAACACGAGTCGGATCGACCACCTCTACGTCGACCCGCACGACCCGACCGCGAAGCTGTTCCTCCACTACGGGGACCTAAGCGACGGCGCTCGGCTCGTGACTCTGCTCGCGGAGATAGACCCGGACGAGGTCTACAACCTCGCCGCGCAGTCGCACGTGCGCGTGTCGTTCGACGAGCCTGAGCACACCGCCGATACGACGGGCACGGGGACCATCCGGATCTTGGAGGCCGTCCGGCTCTCAGGCATCAAGACGCGCTTTTACCAGGCGTCGTCGTCCGAGCTGTACGGGGCGACTCCTCCTCCGCAGAGCGAGTCGACCCCGTTCTACCCGCGGTCGCCGTATGCGGCGGCGAAGCTCTACAGCTTCTGGATCACGAAGAACTATCGCGAGGCATACGGGATGTTCGCCACTAACGGCATCCTCTTCAACCATGAGTCGCCGCGCCGTGGTGAGACATTCGTGACACGGAAGATCACTCGCGCGGCGGCGCGCATCAAGGCGGGCGTGCAGAAGGATCTCTACCTCGGCAACCTCGATTCGGTGCGCGACTGGGGCTACGCGCCCGAGTACGTCGAGGGGATGTGGCGCATGCTCCAGACCGACGAGCCCGACGACTTCGTTCTCGCGACCGGTGTCGGCTACACCATCCGCGACTTCCTCGACGCTGCCTTCGGGCACCTCGACCTCGACTGGCACGATCATGTGAAGTTCGATGAGCGCTACCTGCGTCCGACGGAGGTGGATGCCCTCATCGGCGATTCGAGCAAAGCGCGCACGACGCTCGGGTGGACGCCGACCGTCGACGGGGCAGCTCTGGCGCGGATCATGGTCGATGCCGACGTGGAGGCTCTCACACACGAGGGTCGAGCCTGGATCGATCGCCCCGACCTCGACAGCTGGAAGGTGCCGGCATGAGTGCCGTCGATACCGACGGCCCCCGCGTCGTCGACAACGTCGAGTACGAGCCGCACCCGCTCGACCGCGACGCCAAGTTCTATGTCGCCGGCCATCGAGGGCTCGTTGGCTCGGCGATCTGGCGGCGCCTCGAGGGCGCCGGCTTCACCGATCTCGTGGGGCGCACGTCGAACGAACTCGACCTGAAGGATCGCGAGGCCGTCTTCGACTTCTTCCGCGCGACGCAGCCACGCTATGTCGTGCTCGCGGCCGCCAAGGTGGGTGGCATTCTGGCGAACAGTACCTACCCCGTGGACTTCCTCAGCGAGAACCTGCGTATCCAGACAAATGTGCTCGACGCCGCGCTCGAGCAACGGGTCGAGCGCGTTCTGTTCCTCGGATCCTCGTGCATCTATCCCAAGCTCGCGCCGCAGCCGATCACCGAGGACGCACTCTTGACCGGCTACCTCGAGCCCACCAACGACGCGTACGCGATCGCGAAGATCGCGGGAATCATGGCGGTGCAGGCGGTGCGCCGCCAATACGGGCTGCCCTGGATCTCGGCGATGCCGACCAACCTCTACGGTCCGGGCGACAACTTCTCGCCGACCGGATCGCACGTGCTGCCGGCGCTCATCCGCCGCTACGACGAGGCGGTGAGCGCGGGGGCCACCACGGTCACCAACTGGGGCACCGGCACACCGCGACGGGAGTTCCTGCACGTCGACGACATGGCGGACGCGTGCCTCCACCTGCTCGAGCACTACGACGGCCCGCAGCAGGTCAACGTCGGCACGGGCTCCGACGTGACGATTCGCGAGATCGCGGACACGATCGCGCGCGTCGTGGGATTCGAGGGCGAGACGCTGTGGGACACCACCAAGCCGGACGGGACTCCGCAGAAGCTGCTCGACGTCTCGAAGCTCGCGAGGGCCGGCTGGACCGCCAGGATCTCGCTCGAGGACGGCCTTCGTTCGACGGTGCGGTGGTACCGCGAGCACGTGGGCGCGTTGCGCGAGTGACAGTTCGGCCCTGCCGTCAGCTCGAGGTGCAGTCGTCAGCTAGCAAGCGATCGAGAAGATGGCGGCACCCGGGCCAGAGGTCCGAGGGAAGAGAAGCGCGCGGCCAGAACCCGAACTCGATCGCCTCGCCGCCCGGCACGACCTCGGGCGTCCCGGAGATCGTCAGCACGAACGAGAGCGCGACCGAGTGCTTGCGCGGGTCCCGGCCAAAGGGGGCCCCATCCCGCGGAGCGAGGGCCTCGGGAAACCACTGGTACACGTAGTCGGGCTGCGGATCTGGCGGGAGGTCGAGCGGGACGGCTGCGAGGCTCTCGGTGAGGTGGCGCAAGATCGCCGATCGAACCGTCTCGCCGTAACGCACCCGGCCGCCCAGGTGGCACCAGACGTCGCCGAAGGGGGAGCGCCGTCGGATGAGGCCGACCTGCGCGATGTGCTCGCGGAGATCGCGGCGCACGAGGATGAAGTCGACGCACACGATCGGCACGGACTGCTCGATCGTCCGGTAGAGCTCCGGAGGCAGGGTCATGCTCCCGATTGTCGCGTGCTCGGCGTATCCCATTTACCTGCCACGCAACGTGCCGTTCACGTGCCGCGTCCCGTTCACACACGGGACACATCGTTCTGGTATCAAGGAGGCCGACGGCCGCACGAGGACGTCGGCATAATCGTCGAGTGACTGGGGCCCCTGATGAAGCTTTCCGTGATCGGCTGCGGCTATCTGGGCGCGGTGCACGCCGCCTCCATGGCCAAGCTGGGCCATGAGGTGGTCGGCATCGACGTCGACGAGCGCAAGATCGCCGCGCTCGCGACGGGCGTCGCGCCGTTCTTCGAGCCGGGCCTCAACGAGATCCTGGCCGACCAGCTCGAGAGCGGTCGGCTGCGGTTCACGACCGACTTCGCCGCCGCCGACGACGCGGAGGTGCACTTCATCGCCGTGGGCACGCCGCAGAAGCACGGGGAGAACGCCGCGGACCTCACGTACGTGAACGCGGCCATCCGCTCGCTCCTGCCGCACTTGAGCGTCGGCGACCTCGTCGTCGGCAAGTCGACGGTGCCGGTCGGCACGGCCGCACGGCTCTCGCGCGTCATCACCGACTCCGGCAGCGGCGCCGCGCTCGCGTGGAACCCCGAGTTCCTGCGCGAGGGGTTCGCCGTCGAGGACACCATCGCGCCCGACCGTCTCGTCTACGGACTGCCCGCGGAGGGGCTCGACACGGTGCTGTCGGCCTCCGAGCGTGCAGCGGCGGACACTCCCGCGGCGCGCGCGAAGGCGCAGCTCGACGAGGTCTACGCCGTGGCGATCGCCAACGACACGCCCGTCGTCGTCGCCGACTATGCGACCGCGGAGCTCGTGAAGGTCTCCGCGAACGCGTTCCTGGCCACCAAGATCTCCTTCATCAACGCGATGGCGGAGATCGCTGAGGTGACCGGCGCCGACGTCACCAAGCTCGCCGACGCGATCGGCTACGACGCGCGCATCGGCCGCCGCTTCCTCAACGCGGGCGTCGGCTTCGGCGGGGGCTGCCTGCCGAAAGACATCCGCGCCTTCTCCGCGCGCGCCGAGGAGCTCGGGCGCGGCGAGTCCGTCGCGTTCCTCAAGGAGGTCGACGCGATCAACCTCCGTCGGCGGGAGCGGCTCGTCGAGCTCGTCGTCGCAGCCCTCGGCGGCCAGGCGTACGAGAAGAAGGTCGCCGTGCTCGGACTCGCGTTCAAGCCGGACTCCGACGACATCCGCGACTCGCCCGCCCTCGACATCGCCGTGCGCCTCAAGGGCCTCGGCGCGGACGTCGTCGCGACCGACCCGGAGGCGATCGAGAACTCGCGCCGGCTGCACCCGCAGCTCGCATTCACCCAGGACGTCGACGAGGCGCTCACGGGCGCCGACGCGGTCGTGCTCGTGACCGAGTGGAAGCAGTTCCGCCAGCTCGACCCGGTGCGCGTCGCCGGGCTCGTCGCGCGTCCCGTGATCATCGACGGGCGCAACTGCCTCGACGCGGCCGCGTGGCGGGCCGCCGGGTGGGAGTACCGCGGCTTCGGGAGGCCCTAAGCTGGGCTGACGTGCGACTCCTCGTGACCGGCGGGGCCGGGTTCATCGGCTCCAACTTCGTCCGCTACGTGCTCGGCGAGCGGCCCGCCGTCCGGGTCACCGTGCTCGACAACCTGAGCTACGCGGGGAGCCTGCGCTCCCTCGAGGGGCTCGACCCGGAGCGCTTCCGATTCGTGCGCGGCGACATCGCCGACGCGGACCTCGTGGGCGGGCTCGTGCCCGAGCACGACGCGATCGTGCACTTCGCCGCCGAGTCCCACAACGACAACTCGCTGCGCGACCCGACCCCCTTCGTGCACACCAACCTCGTCGGCACGTTCACGCTCCTCGAGGCCGCCCGGCGGCACGACGTGCGCTTCCACCACATCTCCACCGACGAGGTCTACGGCGACCTCGCGCTCGACGACCCCGCGCGGTTCACCGAGAGCACGCCCTACAACCCGTCGAGCCCCTACTCGTCGACGAAGGCGGGATCCGACCTGCTCGTGCGCGCGTGGGTGCGCTCGTTCGGCGTGCGGGCGACGATCAGCAACTGCTCCAACAACTACGGCCCCTACCAGCACGTCGAGAAGTTCATCCCGCGGCAGATCACGAACGTGCTCACGGGACTGCGCCCCAAGCTCTACGGCGACGGCCTCAACGTGCGCGACTGGATCCACACCGAGGACCATTCCTCCGCCGTGCTCGCGATCCTCGAGCGCGGGCGCATCGGCGAGACCTACCTCATCGGCGCGGACGGGGAGCGGAGCAACCGGGAGGTCGTCGAGGCGATCCTCGAGCTGCTCGGCGAGCCCTCCGACGCGTACGACCTCGTGCGCGACCGCCCCGGCCACGACGTGCGGTACGCGATCGACTCGTCCAAGCTGCGCGCCGAGCTCGGCTGGGCGCCGCGCTACACCGACTTCCGCGCCGGCCTCGCCGCGACGATCCAGTGGTATCGCGAGCACGAGGACTGGTGGCGGCCCGCCAAGGACGAGGTCGAGGCGGCGTACGCGGCGCAGGGGCAGTGAGCGGATGCAGTACTCGCTGCCGCTCTCGGTGAAACCCACGCCCGTGCCCGGCCTGCTCGTGCTGCAGCTGCCCGTGCACGGGGACGCGCGCGGCTGGTTCAAGGAGAACTGGCAGCGCGCGAGGATGACCGCGCTCGGCCTGCCCGACTTCCACCCCGTGCAGAACAACGTCTCCTTCAACGAGCAGGTCGGCACGACGCGGGGCATCCACGCGGAACCCTGGGACAAGCTCGTCTCGGTCGCGACGGGACGCGTCTTCGGCGCGTGGGTCGACCTGCGCGAGGGGCCCGGCTTCGGCACCGCCTTCACGACCGAGATCGACCCCTCGACGGCCGTGTTCGTGCCGCGCGGCGTCGGCAACGCGTTCCAGACCCTCGAACCCGCGACCGCGTACTCGTACCTCGTCAACGAGCACTGGAGCGCGGAGGCGCAGTCCGAGTACACGTTCCTCAACCTCGCCGACGAGACCGTCGCGATCGAGTGGCCGATCCCCCTCGAGCGCGCGACGATGTCCGAGAAGGATCGAGCCCATCCGCGGCTCTCCGACGTGCGGCCCATGCCGGCGAGGCGTCCGCTCGTCGTGGGGGCGGACGGGCAGGTGGGCCGTGCCCTGCGCACCGCGCTCCCGCACGCCGCGTTCCTCACGCGCGCCGAGCTCGACCTCGCCGACCCGGCCGCGTTCGACCGGGTGCCGTGGCGCGAGCACGACGTCGTCGTCAACGCGGCCGCGTACACGCGCGTCGACGAGGCGGAGACGGAGGAGGGGCGGCGGGCGGCGTGGGCCGTCAACGTGCACGGCACGGCCCGTCTCGTGCGCGCGGCGCGCGTGCACGACCTCGCCCTCGTGCACGTCTCCTCCGACTATGTCTTCGACGGACGCGCGAGCGAGCATCCGGAGACGGAGCCGTTCAGCCCGCTCGGCGTCTACGGCCAGACGAAGGCCGCCGCCGACGCGATCGTCGCGGGCCTCGAGCGGCACTACATCGTGCGGTCGAGCTGGGTCGTCGGCGAGGGGCAGAACTTCGTGCGCACGATGGCGTCGCTCGCCGAGCGCGGCGTGCGCCCCACCGTCGTCGACGACCAGGTCGGGCGCCTCACGTTCGCGGCCGACCTCGCCGCGGGCATCGCGCACCTGCTGCGCTCGCGCGCGCCGTACGGCACGTACAACCTCACGAACGAGGGGCCGCCCGTCTCGTGGGCCCAGATCGCGGCGCGCGTCTTCGAGCTCACGGGCCACGACCCGGCTGCCGTGAGCGGCGTGAGCACGGAGGAGTACTTCGCGGGACGCTCGGTCGCACCGCGCCCGTTGCGGAGCGTGCTGCCGCTCGACCGCATCCGGGCGACTGGGTTCCGCCCGCGCGACGCGGACGCCGCCCTGCGGGAGTACCTCGCGGGGGCGTAGCGCGGCGGGCGCGGCGGAGGCGCGGCGGGCGCCGCGGAGGCGCGGCGGGTGCTGCTGGGGCGCCGGGGGCCGCGGAGGCGCGGCGGGTGCCGCGGAGGCGCGGCGGGTGCTGCGGGGGCGCCGGGGGCGCCGGGGGCCGCGGAGGCGCGGCGGGTGCCGCGGGTGCCGCGGAGGCGCGGCGGAGGTGCGCTCTCGGCCGCCGGAAGCGCCGCCGCCGATGGGGAGTCAAGCGACGGCGCTTCCGCCGGCCGCAGGCGCGTGGCCTGCGGCACCGGGATCCTCGGCTATTGCGCGGGCGCGTGCAGTCGTGGGACGGAGAACTCACGCGTGCGCAGGCGCCAGCGCGCCTGGACGAGCGTGATCCCCTCCCGCATGAGCTCGTCCACGACGCGGCGGGTGAGCGGCCGGCGGCTCGGGGCGTCCCGCCAACCCGTGCTCGCGTGGTACTCGCGGACGATCACCGGACGCGCCCCGTCGGCATGGAACCGAAGGGCGACGGAGGCGGGGATCGTGTCGGGCATCCTCTCCAGAGAAGCGGGTCGTGGCCGCGCCCGCCACACCCAGCTCTGGGGTAGACAGATGAGTCTGCGGCAGGGCAAGGCAGGGCAGGGCAGGGCAGGGCAGAGGGCGAGGGCGGGCGCGGCCCGGCGCGGGTGGGGCGCCGTGGGATGGGGCGGGCGTGGCGCGGGAGGGCGCGGCGTGGCGCGGGCGCGGCAGGCGGGCGCAGGGCGGGACGCGGGCGTGGCGCGGGAGGGCGCGGCGTGGCGCGGGCGCGGCAGGCGGGCGCAGGGCGGGACGCGGGCGCGAACCTCGCGCGGGCGCGAACGGGGTGACGCGTCGCCTGGGTGCGCTCTATTTGGTTAGAACATACATTCGATTATGAGCAGGGATGGACGCGCGGGGGGCGGTCCACCATCCAGGCCTCACCCACGGCGCGATGGCGCTCCAGGGGTGGCGCTCTCGGGGGCGCGACGGCGGGCGGGGTGTTTTTCGCGTGTTCGAGATCGTGCCCGGTCAGGCGGGCTGACCGAGCTCTGCGGGTGTGCGGATGAGCGGGACGGGCAAGGCGGCGAGTCGTCCACCACGAGGCGCAGCGTGGATGATTTCTCCACAACTGGGCGCGTCGTCATCGTATGTATGTTCGAATATGCCACACTTGTGGCATGTCCTTCGACACCCTCGCCACCGCTCTGGGAGCGGCCGTCGCCGCGCTCCGCGGGGCGCCGCGGGCGGCGCGTGCGTGCGCGCAGGCGGACGAGCGGGAGCTGCTGGACCTCACGCGCCTCGCCGCCGAGGCGCGGCGACTGCTGGAGGCCACGAGCGCAGCGCTCGCGGGCGAGATCGCATCGCGCTCGCATCGGGATCTCGGAGCGGAGGGCCTCGCGCAGCGGTCGGGCTTCCGCACGCCCGAGGAGCTCGTGCGCGTCGTCGCGGGGAGCAGCGGGCGGGATGCGGCCGCCGTCGTCGCCATCGGGCGTCTCGTGCGCGCGGCCGAGTCGGCCACCAGCGGCACGGACGAGCAGTCGCGCGCCGCACGGCCCGCGGTCGACGACGAGCGCGAGCCCTGGCTCCGCCCCGTGGGCGAGGCGGTGGCGGCCGGTCGGCTGTCCCTCGCGAGCGCGGAGGCGATCCGCTCCGGGCTGGGCCGTCCGGGCCCGTCCGTGTCGCTGGGCGAGCTCGAGCGCGCCGCGGCGCGGCTGTGCGCGGAGGCGGTAGCGCTCGATCCCGATCGCGTCGCCCGTCGTGCCCGGGAGCTGCGGGCCGACCTCGATCGGGAAAGCGTGGCGGCGAACGAGCGCGCGCGGCGGGAGGCGCGGTCGCTCCGCATGTTCCGCACGGCCGACGGGATGACGCGGCTCGTGTGGACCATGGACCCGGAGACGGCGGCCGTCGCCGGCGACGTGTACGACCGTGCGACGTCGCCGCGGCGCGGCGGACCGCGCTTCGTCGACCCCGCGCGATCGTCCGAGGCGGAGCGCATCCTCGCCGACCCACGCACGACCGAGCAGCTCGCATCCGACGTGTTCCTCGAGCTGCTCCGCCAGGGCGCGGAGGCGGACCCGAGCCGGCTTCTCGGAACGGGAGGCGCGGTCGTCCGCGTGCTCGTCGACGAGCGGTCGCTGCGGGAGCGCACCGGTCGGGCCCACATCGAGGGTCAGGCGGAGCCGGTCTCGATCGAGACGGCCGAGCGCATGACGTGCTGCGGCGGAATCGTCCCGATCGTGTTCGACGACGAGGGGCAGGCGCTCAACGTCGGACGCGAGCAGCGGCTCTTCACCGCACGGCAACGGATCGCGCTCGCCGCCCGCGACGGGGGATGTCGATGGCCCGGGTGCGACAGACCGCCCTCGTGGAGCGAGGCGCACCACGTGCGGCACTGGGTTCGCGACGGCGGGCGCACCGACATCGCGGACGGCGTCTTGCTGTGCCGACATCACCATCTGCTGCTGCACAACAACCACTGGGAGATCGAGCGCAGGCGCGGCGAGTACTGGCTCGTGCCACCGCCCGACGTGGACGCGCGCCGGCAGCCGATCGCCATGCCGAGCACGAGCGGAGCTCTGCGGGACCTGTTGCGATCGCGCGCGGGCTGAGCTGCCGCCCCGTCGCTCTGCTGGCTGCCTGCCGCCGGGTGGGGCGGCCGACTGCAGCCGGGCAGGCACCATGCGCTACGAGGGTGCGTTGCGCAGGCGCGTGAGGGAGAACTCGTGCGACGTGAAGCGCCACCGCGCCTCGACCATCGTGACGCCCTCGCGCAGGAGATCGTCGATCACATCCGCCGTGAGCGCACGCCGAAGGCTCGCCTGCTCCCATCCGGTGCTCGCACGGTACACACGCACAACGATGGGCCTGGCCTTGGCACTTCGGAAGCGGCGAGTCACAGCATCGGGTATCGACTCCGCCATTCCAGTCCTCATCCAACTGCCCCACGCCGCGCAGGGACAAGTCCCCCGAAGGGGTGACTTTCTGAGAATGCGCACAGGACGGCGAGCGTCCAGCTAGCAGGGCGCGCCGAACTCCGCTGGTTATCGTAGGGGGCTGCCGCCGACACGGCGTCTCGGCCGAGGGCGGCGACGAGTGCGGCGGCACCAGGGCGACCGAAACGAGCGACGAGATGGGGGAGCGGATGCCGACCGCGACGCGGGAAGGATTCCGGCCCGACATCCAGGGGCTGCGCGCGGTCGCGGTCGCGGCCGTCGTGCTCGACCACGCGAGCATCCCGTTCGTGCGCGGCGGATACGTCGGCGTCGACGTGTTCTTCGTCATCTCCGGATTCCTCATCAGCTCGCACCTGCTCGCCCAGCTCGAGACGCACGGACGCATCCGGTTCGCGAGCTTCTACGCGCGGCGCGCCCGCCGCATCCTGCCGGCCTCGCTCGTCGTTCTCGTGCTCTCGATCGTCGGAGCGTTCGTGTGGGTGCCGCCGCTCCTGCGCACGCAGGTGCTCTCCGACGCCGTCGCGACCGCGCTCTACGTGCCCAACTACGCGTTCGCGGTGCGCGGCACCGACTATCTCGCCGAGTCGACGCCCTCCGTCTTCCAGCACTACTGGTCTCTCGGGGTCGAGGAGCAGTTCTACCTCCTCTGGCCCGCCCTCCTCGGCCTCGTGTGGCTGCTGTCCCGCTCGCGCGTCGCGATCGGGGTCGTGCTCGGCGTGCTCGTCTCCGCGAGCTTCGCCGCGTGTGTCTACGAGAGCTTCCACGAGCAGCCGTGGGCGTTCTTCCCGCTCTGGACGCGCGCGTGGGAGCTCGGGCTCGGCGGTCTCGTCGCGCTCGTCCTGCGACGCAGGCGTGCCGTGCTCCCACCGCTCACGGCCGCCGTGTGCGGATGGCTCGGCCTCACCGGCATCGTCGCCGCGAGTGTGCTGTTCACGGCCGACACGCTCTTCCCCGGCTATGCGGTCGCTCTGCCGGTCGTGGCGACGGCGCTCGTCATCCTCGCCGGCGGCACGGCGACGCGGTGGGGCCCGACCCCGCTACTGGGCATGCGGCCGTTCCAGTTCGTGGGCCTCATCTCGTACTCGCTCTACCTCGTGCACTGGCCGATGCTCGTACTCGCGCAAGCGGCCGTCGGCTACTACACGCCGCTGCCGGTGTGGGCGACGGCGCTGCTCGGCGCGGCGGCCGTGCCGATCGCGTGGCTGCTGTACCGGCTCGTCGAGGACCCCGCCCGCCGCGCGCCGCTGTTCGCGCGCGCTCGTCCCCGCCGGAGCCTCCTCGCGGCCCTCGGCGGCGCGCTCGCGGCGGCCGCGCTCGCCGTGGCGGGCATCGCCGGCACGGCGCTCGTCCCGCTCGCGACCGACCGCGCGGTCGCGAGCACGGTCCCGACGTCGCCGCCGCGCGCGACCCCGTTCGTGCCCGCCAACCTCACGCCCACATTGCGCGCCGCCGACGACGACAACCCCTCCCTGTACGACGACGGATGCGAGGTCGGCTACACGCCGTCCGTGCCGCATCCGTGCACGTACGGCGCGCAGGGGCGCCCGCGCATCGTGCTCTTCGGCGACTCGCATGCGGCCCAGTGGTTCCCCGCCCTGCAGAAGGTCGTCGACGAGCGCGGATACCAGCTCGAGACGCAGACCAAGAGCGCGTGCGCATCCGTCGACACACGCCTCGAGTGGGCGAACGCCCCCTACGTCTCGTGCGACAAGTGGCGGCGGAACGTGATCGCGCAGGTGCGTGCGAACCCGCCGGCCCTCGTCATCCTCGCCAACTACACCGACCCCGACTTCGCAGACCCCCGGGACACGACGGGACAGTGGGAGCGCGGTCTCGAGAGCACGATCCGGCAGCTCTCCGACGTCACGCGCGTCGTGGTCATCGCCGACACGCCGGATCTGCGCAACAGCCCGACCGTGTGCCTCTCCGCCCACCTCGACTCGGCCGACGCATGCGGACGCCCCGCCTCCTTCGCGCTCGACGCGCCGGGCCGGCCGGCGGAGCGCGCGGCCGCCGATCGCACGGGGGTGCCGCTTCTCGACCTCACCGGCTACTTCTGCTCGGCGGACGAGTGCCCCGCGATCATCGGGAACACGCTCGTCTACCGCGACTCGCACCACGTCTCGGCGACGTACTCCGCCGAGCTCGCGGGCGTGCTCGGCGACCGCCTCGCCCCCTACCTCGCCCCCGCGTAGCCGTAGCCCCCGTCCCGTGTTGCCGAAGTGTGAGTATGTGCGGGTTCGGGCACGCCCGAACCCGCACATACTCACACTTCGGCGGTGGGCGCGGGTCGCGCGGGCCGCGCGGGGGCGGGGCGGCGGGCGGGCGTCAGCGCGGGGAGCGGTTCGCGGCGGCGGCGGCCGCCGCGAGGGCCCGCAGGAGCGGCGGCACGTCCAGGCGCGGCACGACGGCCTCGACGAGGGTCAGCCGGGCTGGGTCCGCCTCGTCGAGGGCGGTCTCGAGCTCGCCGAGCGTCGCCGCCCGCACCCCGCGCGCCTGCCCCGTGGGCGCGAGCGCATCGACGAGCGCGGCCCAGTCCCACCGTGCGATGTCGTTGTAGGCCGCCTCCGGCCCGTGGATAGCCCGCTCGACCGTGTACCCGTCGTTGTTCACGACGACGACGATCGCCGGCACGCGATTGCGGGCGAGCGTGCCGAGCTCGCCGATCGTGAGCTGGGCCGCCCCGTCGCCGATGAGCACGATCGGGCGACGCTCCGGGGCCGCGAGGGACGCCCCGAGCAGCGCGGGAAGCGTGTACCCGATGGAGGCCCACAGCGGCTGGCCCACGAACACGACGTCGTGCGGCAGCCGGTGCGCGCCCATCCCGTAGAACGACGTGCCCTGATCGGCGAGCACGAGGTCCCCCGGACGCAGCCGGGCGGCGATCGCGTCCCACAGCGCCGCCTGGCCGAGCGGTGCGTGCGGGTCGGGCCGCTCGCCGGTCTCGACCCCGGGGACCGGATGCGGCGACCCCGCGACCGCGACCGCGGCCGGCTCCCTGACCGTCCCGGCCGTGCCGGATCCATCGCTCCCGGCCGTGCCGGATCCATCGCTCCCGGCCGTGCCGGGTCCATCGCTCCCGACCGTGCCGGGTCCATCGCTCCCGGCCGTTCCGGGTCCATCGCGCTCGACCGCACCGGCCGTGCCGTCCCCCGTCGCGACCCGGCTCGCGGCGCGCTCGCGCACGAGGTCGGCGAGCACGGCGAGCGCGTCGGCCATCGCGATGGGGGAGAAGGTCTGCGTGCCCACGCGCACCTCGTGCGGGTCGACGGCGATCGTGCGCTCGTCGGCGAGGCGCTGCGAGAAGAAGCCGCTCGTGAGGTCGGTGAACTGCACGCCCGCGAGCACGACCACGTCGGAGTCCTCGATCGCAGCACGGACGGGCTCCGCGCTCACGGCCCCGACGTACGTGCCGAGGTAGCCGGGAGCCGACTCGTCGACGACGCGCCGACCCCACAGGAGCGTCGCGTGGGGGAGCCGGCCGGCCGCGACGAGCTCGTGCAGGCGCTCGATCGCGCCCATGCGGTGCACGAGGATGTCGGCGAGCACCGCGACCGAGGCGCCGGGAGCGAGCAGTCGCCCGGCCGCGACCCGGAACGCCGCGAGCACGCTCGCGTTGGTGATGCCCGGGTGGGCGGCGAGCGGCGCGCTCGCCGGGGACGTCTCCAGCTGCGCGACGTCGGCGGGCAGCACGATGTAGCCGGGCTGGCGCCGCTCGACCGTCTCGAGCAGCACGTGGTCGATCCGATCGGTCGCGTCCTCCGCGTTGAGGAACGCCTGCGCGCACGTGACCTCCGCCGTCATGCGCGCGAAGTGGCCGAAGTCGCCGTCGCCGAGCGAGTGGTGGGTCGCCCGGGCCGCCGCGATCGTCGCCGTCGCGGGCGCGCCGACGATGTGGACGACGGGGACGTGCTCGGCGTACGCGCCCGCGATCGCGTTGATCGCACTCAGCTCGCCGACGCCGAACGTGGTGCAGATCGCGCCGAGGCCGCGCATGCGCGCGTAGCCGTCCGCGGCGTATCCGGCGCCGAGCTCGTTCGCGCAGCCGGTCCAGGCGACGCGCTCGTGCGCCTCGACGTGGTCGAGCATCGCGAGCGTGAAGTCGCCGGGCACGCCGAAGAGACGGTCGACGCCGAGCTCGGCGAGGCGGTCGAGCAGGTGGTCGGTGACGGTGTGGGGCACGGGCTCATCCAACCACCGGACGCGACCCGGCGGAACGCCCGCAATCGGGGCACGCGGCCCTGGTCGGAGGCCCCGCTCGGCCGCTCCCGCTCGGAGGCCCCGCCCAGCCGGCTACTCCTGGAACGCGGCGCGGTAGCCGGTCGGGGAGGTGCCGACGATGGCGCCGAAGTGCCGGCGGAGGTTCGCGTCGGATCCGAGGCCGGTCGCCTCAGCGATCTGCGTGACGGTGAGGTCGGTGCGCTCCAGGAGCTCTCGGGCCCGGTCGATGCGCGCTCGGAGGATCCATTGCATGGGGGTGAGCCCGGTGTCGGCGGTGAACCGCCGCGAGAACGTGCGCGGTGAGACGTTCGCCCGTCGCGCGAGGGCGTCGAGGGTGAGGGCGTCGCGGATGTGCTCGAGCGCCCACGCGCGCGTGTTCGCGAAGGCGTCCCCGAGGGGCTCCGGGATGCTGCGCGGCACGTACTGGGCCTGCCCGCCCGATCGATAGGGCGCGCTCACGAGACGACGCGCGACGTGGTTCGCGAGCCCGACTCCGTGGTCCCGGCGGATGAGGTGGAGGCACAGGTCGATGCCGCTCGCGGCGCCGGCGCTCGTGAGGACCTGGCCCGCGTCGACGAAGAGGACGTCCTCGTCGACGTCGATCTGGGGGTGCCGGTCGCGCATGACGTGCGTGTAGTGCCAGTGTGTGGTCGCACGTCTGCCGTCGAGGAGCCCCGCCGCGGCGAGCGTGAACGCTCCCGTCGAGATGGCGGCGATCCTGGTCCCGCGCGCGTAGGCGCTGCGCAGCGCCTCGATCACCTCCCGCGACGTCGTGGTGCCGGCCGGGTTCCGGCAGCCGGGGACGAGGATCGTGTCGGCCCACTCGAGGGTCTCGAGGCCGTGGCTCACCGCGTACGCGAGCCCGTTCCAGCCATCGACGGTGCCCGGGCGCTCGCCGCAGACGCGCACCTCGTACGGCATGCTCGGGCGTTTCGCGACGACGTGGGCGGCGATCCCGACGTCGAGCGCCTTCGCGCCGTCGAGGACGAGCACGCCGACGCGATGGTCGGTCGCTGTGGTCACTCCGCAGACGCTAGTGTCACGGGCGGCCGACGATCAATCGCAGTGACCCGTCGAACGACGGCGTGGTGCGCAGGTGTCCGTGTCGGGCGTCCCACGCTCCGCTCTCGAGGTCGGCGCGCAGCACCCGCTCGAACCGTTCGGCCACGGACCGGTCGACGAGGCTCCAGGCGGAGTTGGCGAGGCGCGCGCCCGGGTCGAGGAGCGCCTCCGGTCTGCCGTAGTACGCCTCCGAGAAGCCGTCGGCGCAGGAGAACGGGATCGGCAGCGCCGTGACGGTGACGGTGCCGCCGAGGCCCGACCGGATGTCGGCGATCGTGGGGTACCGTCGCGCCTCGGTGGCGAGGACCTCGGGCGCGTACTCGTCGAGCCACCAGGACCGCACCGCCGTCGGTTCGCACGTGAGGATCACGACCGGCCCCCTCGTGACGCGCCGCGCCTCGCGCAGGCCCGCGCGCAGGTCCCGCCATTGGTGCACGGTGAAGGATGCGAGTGCCGCGTCGAAGGCGTCGTCGGGGAACGGGAGGCGCTCCGCGACCGCGTCGACGGCGGGTGCGGAGTCGACGGGGCGCTGTGCTCGCATCGCGGCGCTCGGCTCGACCGCGGTGACGTCGAGCTCGGCGGGCTCGTAGGAGCCGGCCCCCGCGCCGATGTTCACGACCGTCGTCGCATCGCCGAGCGCGTCCCGGATGGCCGCGACGACGGCGGGCTCCGGTCGCCGGTATCGGGCGTAGTCGACGCCGATGACGCCGTAGTCGGCGTCGCCGGCGCTGCCGTCCGCGCCTCGCGCGTCCGCTCTGCTCGTCTCCTCGCTCATGCCTCCACCTTCGCGCCGGCCGGAGCGCGGCGCCATTGGCCTGAACGCCACCGCTCGCACGGATCGCGCCATCCCGGGGCGCGCGGGCTCGTCGCAGCCGCCCCGGCCGCGCACGTAGAATCGAGGCGTGCCGGAACCCGTCGACGTCGCCCTCATCGGCGGCGGCATCATGAGTGCGACCCTCGGAGCCCTCCTCAAGCAGCTCGAGCCGGACTGGGACATCCGCATCTACGAGCGGCTCGGCGACATCGCGCAGGAGAGCTCGAACCCGTGGAACAACGCGGGGACGGGGCACTCGGCGCTGTGTGAGCTCAACTACACGCCCGAGCGGCCGGACGGCTCGATCGACATCTCGAGCGCCGTCAAGGTCAACGAGCAGTTCCAGGTCTCGCGCCAGTTCTGGGCGCACCTCGTCGCGCAGGGCGCCCTCCCGGAGCCGAAGTCGTTCATCAATCCGGTGCCGCACATGAGCTTCGTGTGGGGGGAGAAGAACGTCGAGTACCTGCGCAAGCGGTGGGAGGCGCTCAAGGACCACCCGCTCTTCGCGGGCATGGAGTACTCGGAGGACGCCGCGACGATCCGTCGCTGGGCGCCCCTGCTCATCCCGGGTCGCCCGAAGTCGCAGCGGTTCGCGGCGACGCGCATGGCGGCCGGCACGGACGTGGACTTCGGCGCGCTCACGCGCAGCCTCGTGCGCTACCTCACCGACAACGGGGCGAAGCTCGAGCTCGAGCACCGCGTGCGGAACATCACGCGCACGCGCGACGGCCTGTGGCGCCTCGATATCCGCCGAGAGGTCGGCCTCACGCCCGTCTCCGTGACCGCTCGCTTCGTGTTCGTGGGCGCGGGCGGTGCCGCGCTCCACCTCCTGCAGAAGAGCGGGATCCGCGAGATCCGCGGTTTCGGCGGCTTCCCCGTGAGCGGCGAGTTCCTGCGCACCGACGACCCGGAGATCGTCGCCCGGCACCAGGCGAAGGTGTACGGCAAGGCGGCGGTCGGCTCCCCGCCCATGTCGGTGCCGCACCTCGACACGCGCGTCGTGGACGGCACGGCGAGCCTCATGTTCGGCCCCTACGCGGGTTTCAGCCCCAAGTTCCTCAAGCACGGCTCGTGGTTCGACCTGTTCGCCTCGATCCGCTGGCACAACCTCGTGCCGATGGTCGCCGCGGGCGCGTCCAATCTCTCGCTCGTGCGCTACCTCGTCGGCCAGCTGCTCGCGAGCCGGTCGAAGAAGTTCGACGCGCTCGTCGAGTTCTTCCCGGACGCTGATCCGAGCGACTGGCGCCCGATCACGGCCGGTCAGCGCGTGCAGGTCATCAAGAGGGACTCGAAGAAGGGCGGCGTGCTGCAGTTCGGCACCGAGGTCGTCGCGTCCGCGGATGGCACGATCGCAGGCCTCCTCGGCGCCTCGCCGGGCGCGTCGACGGCGGTCCCGATCATGCTCGGCGTGCTCGAGAAGTGCTTCGCCGACCGCATCGAGTCGTGGGCGCCGCGCATCAAGCAGATGGTCCCGAGCTACGGCACGCTCCTGTCGACGGATCCCGCGCTCGCCGAGCGCACGCGCTCCGCGACGTCGCGGTCGCTCGAGCTCGCGAGCTGAGCCGGGGGATCGCACGTCCCGTTGCCGTTCATTCGAAACTGTGTTCGAATGGGGGTATGCGGTGGGATGCGCAGAAGATCCAGGCGGAGGCCGGTGACGCCCTTCCGGGCCTCGTTCGCGTGAGCTCGCTCGTGCGCACCGTGCGCACGCCGGAGTTCGCGGGCATGACCTTCCACGAGGTGCTCGCGCGGTCGGCCCTCAACCACGTGCCGGGTGCGAGCTCGGTGCTGCCCTACGGATGGACGATCAACCCGTACCGCGGATGCTCGCACGCGTGCGTCTACTGCTTCGCCCGCCCGACGCATACGTATCTCGACCTCGACTACGGGCAGGACTTCGACAGCCAGATCGTCGTCAAGGTGAACGTCGCCGAGGTGCTCGTGCGCGAGCTGGCCCGGCCCTCGTGGTCGAGGTCTCCCGTCGCGCTCGGCACCAACACCGACCCGTACCAGCGCGCGGAGGGCCGCTACCGTCTCATGCCGGGCATCGTCGCCGCGCTCGCCGGCAGCGGCACGCCGTTCAGCATCCTCACGAAGGGCACGCTCGTGCGGCGCGACCTCGACCTGCTCGCCGAGGCCGCCGAGCACGTGCCCGTGGACCTCGCGGTGTCGATCGCCGTGTACGACGACGACCTGCAGGCGTCGATCGAGCCCGGCGCGCCCTCGACGGCCGCACGACTGGCGACCGTCACGGCGGTGCGCGAGCACGGGCTCTCGTGCTCGGTGTTCCTCATGCCCGTGCTGCCGTACCTCACGGACACGCGCGAGCACCTCGACGAGGCGATCCGCCGGGCGAAGGAGGCGGGCGCGACCGAGGTGCTCTACACGGCGCTGCACTTGCGCCCGGGCGTCAAGGAGTGGTTCTTCGGCTGGCTCGAGCGCGAGCATCCCGAGCTCGTGGGCCGTTACCGCGCGCTCTACGGCGATCGCGCCTACGCGCCGTCCGGCTATCGCCGGCTGCTCGCCTCGCGCGTCGTGCCGCTCCTGCGCGCGCACGGCGTCGCGCGGGGCACGGTCGACGCCGCGACGGGCGGTGTGCGCTCGACCGCGCTCGGCCGCACGCCCGCGAGCGGTCTGCTCGCCGATGAGCTCGCGGCGATCTCGGGCGCCGGCTCCGCTCTCGGCGGGGGCACGCAGCCGCGGCTGTTCTGACCGCGGCCGTCCTGACGGACGCGGCTCCGACCGGCGTGGCTCCGACCGGCGTGGCTCCGACCGGCGCGGCTCTGAGCGGCGCGGCTCCGACCGACGCGGCCCGGGCCGGCGCCGGCCCGCCGCTCCGGTCCGGATCCGCGCCGGGAGGGGAGAACGAGCGTTCCGCCGCACGCGCTCGCGCGTCCGCGGGAACACGCGGCAGCGGCTCGCTCCACAGAGCGTAATCCAGTGACTGGAACGGTCCGGATACCCCCGAAGAATGCCATAATGCACGCATAGGGGAGGGACAAGTGTCACTCGGCTTACCCGCGCACCTGGCCCCGCATGTGACCGCCCGCTCGGTCGTCCGCTCGGGGCAGGCCGTCGCGTTCACGTACCTCGCGGCGGCCTTCGCCGCCCTCGGCACGGTGCAGATGACGACCCCCGAGTTCACGGTGTGGCCGGCGTTCCTCGCGCTCGTGCCGGTCGTGGCGGTGCTGCACCGCATGTGGACGAGCCGCAGCCTGTTGTGGGCGATCGGGCACATCGTGATCGGCGCCATCGCGGCGTACGGGTACGCGCTCACCCTCTCCTCGCAGCGCGGGACGGGGACGATCGCGAACGTGTTCCTCGTCGACCTGCCCGTCGTCGCGCTCGCGCTCGGCGGCGGCGCGGGAACGCGCGCCGGCCAGATCGTGCTCTGGGGCGCGGCGGGCCTCGTCGCGGGCGAGGTCGCGACGGGACTCGCGAAGGTCGTCGCGACCGGACGGTGGGGGATGGATCCCTCCCCGTTCGTGTGGTATGGCGTGCTCGTGCTGGCGACGCTCGTGCTCTCGACGACGCGCGCGACCACGCGTCTCGCCTCGCCCGTGCTGCTGCGGGCGGAACGCGGGGAGCGCGCCGACGCGCTCCGGCATGCGCGCGAGGTGCGCGCCGCCGCGCTCCTGCACGACACCGTGCTCGGCCGTCTCGACATCATCGCGCACCTGCCGGATGGTCCGCTCCCGCGTGAGCTGCGGCGGGAGGTCGCGCGCGATCTGCAGCGGCTCGACCGCCGCGAGTGGCTCGACCCCGAGCCGGCGGGCGACGGGCTCGGAGTCGTGCCGTACGAGGGCGTGGATCTCGCGAGCGCCGTCCGCGACGCGCGCAAGCGCGGGCTGCGCGTCTCCGTGAGCGGCGACCTGCCGACGCTCGAGCTGCTCGACCGGGAGCGCTCGCACGTGCTCGGGCTCGCCGTCGCGCAGTGCCTCGTCAACGTCATCCGTCACGCCGGAACCGATCGCGCCGAGGTCGTCGTCTACGCGTCGGGCGCGGAGATCACGACCATGGTCGTCGACTCCGGCCGCGGCTTCGCGCTCGAGGCGACCGGCGCCGACCGGCTCGGCCTGCGACAGTCCGTGCGCGGCCGCGTCGAGAGCGCGGGGGGCGCGGTCGCCGTGTGGTCCACTCCCGGGCGGGGCACGGCGGTCATGATCACGCTTCCCGCGCGCGAGCCCACGCGAGATGGAGCCGTGCGGTGAGCGTCGAGGGCGAGCGGGCCCCGTGGAGCTGGCGCGGAGCCCGTCGCCCGGAGACATCCGGAGGCGGGCCGCGGTCGCGCATACGGGAGCTCGCTCGCCTCGGTGAGTGGATCGCCCTCGCGCGGGGGGCGGAGCGTCTCGCCCGCCGCGACGGCCGGCGGGAGCGGACGGTGCAGCAGGCCGACCCACTCTGCGGCATCGGAGCGTGGAAGGCGACCTCGGGCGTCCTCGCGATCGGCTCGCTCATCGCCCTCGTGCGCGTGTTCGCGATCGTCACCGAGAACGGGCCGACGGCGCTCGCCCTGCTCTCGGCGGTCGCCTACGTCGCCGGCGCCGCGGTGCTGCTCGTCGCGTCCACGCCCGAGCGCGCTCCCGTGCGCTCGGCGTCGATGACGGCGGTCTTCGTGTGTGTCTTCTGCTTCTTCCTCGGCACGGCGCTCGCCGGATCGCCGACGGCGCCGCTGCCGGGCGACGAGTGGGCCGCCGTCGCGGTCGCCATGGCCGCGCTCGCGTTTGCGCCCTACCGGCCGCCGGCGGAGATCGTGAGCGCCGGCTGCGTCCTCGCGATCGCGGTCGGCGCGGCCGCCTTCCTGCAGCCGAGCACCAACCCCGACCCCGCTGCGCCCGTGCTGCGCGTGCTCGTCTCGGTCGCTCCCGTCGTCGCCGCGACCGCTGCGGCTGCCGTCATGGCGATGGTGCTGCTCGACGCGACGCGGCGCTGGGCGGCGAGCGTCGCGGCCGAGGCGTCCGACGGGCGACACGAGGAGCGGCACCCTCACGACGACGACCGCGCAGAGGTCCTCCGATCCGACGTCGGGCCGTTCTTCGGGGACCTCCTCGAGCGCGATCGCGTCGGGCAGGCTGAGCGCACGCGTGCGGCCGCGATCTCGGAGTCGATCCGGCGGATCATGGTGCAGGACGCCGATCGGAGTCCCCTGGGCACCCTTCTGGCCCACGTCGCGGCCGAGGCGGGCGTGCCCGTCGACGCGTCCGCGGCCCACGACCCGGAGGGGCTCGGCGCGGGCATGAGCCTCGACCAGCGGGCCGCGCTGCGCGCTGCGCTCCACGGCGTGCTCGCTCTGCCCGGCCTCGACCCGACGAGCGTGCGCGTCGAGCTCGCCGCCCGCGAGGGACGGGTCCACGGCGTCGTGCGCGCGCACGTCGCATACGACGCGGCGCAGGTGCGCGGGGACCTCCTGCCGTATCTCGTCGTGCTGCGGATCCTCTTCTCTCAGGCCGTGTGCAGCGTCTCGCCGGTGGCGCGCCCGGTCGGTCCGGGGGCGAACGCGAGCGTCGAGGAGAGCCGCGTCCGCCTAGGATTCGACTATGACCGGTAGAGCCCGGCCGGGCTCGGTCCTCCCGTCCGCCGCCCCCGTGCGCGTGGCCGTGCTGATCGCCGATCCTGATCGGCTGGGCGCTTGCGTGCGGTGGTTCGAGGATCACGCTCCGGGCTTCCGCGTCGCCGTCGCGGCGCGCACGTGGCCCGACCTCGTGCTGAGCCCCGGCTTCCCCGCCGAGCTCGTGCTCCTCGACGCCGACCCGGGCGCGCGCCTGTCGCTCGAGGCGCGCGTGCGCACGTGCCGGGCGGCCGGCGCGCGCGTCGTCGTCGTGAGCGACGTCGACGCGGAGCCGATCCGCGCTCGCGCGATGGCGGCGGGCGCGGAGGACGTCGTCACCACGTGCGAGCAGCTGGCTGGGGCGGTGGCTGCGGCGCGCGCGGCCGCCGTCCGCCCGCCCCGCGCCGTCGCGCTCGCCGCGCGCGCCGTCGACGCCGCGCGCGCCGACGACCGCCCCAAGCTCAGTCCGGGCGAGACGCAAGCGCTGAGGCTCTATGCTGCCGGACTGAGCACGAGGGAGGTGGCGGCGCGCATGAACGTGCAGTACGAGACGGCGAAGACGTACTTGCGCCGCGTGCGGCAGAAGTACGCGCGCGTCGACCGCCCGGCGAGCCGGCGCGCGGACCTCGCGCGGCGCGCGGCCGAGGACGGGTACGTGCGCTGATGGCGAAGCTCTACTTCCGCTACGGGGCGATGAACAGCGGCAAGAGCACCGCGCTCCTGCAGGCCGCGTACAACTACGAGGAGCGCGGGCAGCTCGTGCTGCTCGCCAAGCCTGCCGTCGACTCGAAGGGCGAGGCGTCGATCGTCTCGCGGCTCGGCGTGACGAGGCCCGTGGACTTCACGATCGGCCCGGAGGACGACGTGTGGTCTCTCGTCGCGCACCACCGGGCGCGGGCGCGCGAGGCCGACGGACGCGACGTGTCGTGCGTGCTCGTCGACGAGGCGCAGTTCCTCGACGAGCAGCAGGTCGACGACCTGTTCCGCACCGCGATCCTGCTCGACATCCCCGTGCTCGCGTACGGCATTCGCACGGACTTCCAGACGCTCGCCTTCCCGGGCAGCCGTCGCCTCCTCGAGATCGCCCACTCGCTCGAGGAGCTCAAGACGATCTGCCGGTGCGGGCGCAAGGCGGTCTTCAACGCGCGCAAGATCGGCGGCCGCTTCGTCTTCTCGGGAGCGCAGGTCGCGATCGACTCGGGCGCGGGCATGAGCCCGACCGACGTGACCTACGAGTCCCTGTGCGGCGCGTGCTACCTCGAGGAGTCCGGGGGCACGCTCGCGCGGGGGTGGCGGGCGCCGCAGGAGCTCAGCTACCGGTCGGCGCCCCACCCGGACTTCACCTGACCTTCCCGCGACTTCCGGTCACGTCACGACCCCGCGGGGATTCCCGTCTCTTGTATGTCATGCTTGAGAAAATCGGCGTGATGGGGCCGGGCAACCGAGACACCGAGGGCAGAGAATCCGTGGACCTTCGCGACTACGTACGCGTCGTACGCAAGCGCTGGCTGTTGATCGTGCTGCTGACGCTCGCGGGCGTCGCGGGTGCGGCCACGGCCTCCATCCTCAGCACGCCCCGCTATCAGGCGTCGACGCTCGTCTTCGTCGCCGTGCAGTCCTCGGGCCAGGTCTCGGAGCTCGCGCAGGCGAACAGCTTCACGCAGGGGCAGGTGAAGTCCTACGCCGAGGCCGCGAACCAGCCGCGCGTGCTGCAGCCCGTCATCGACCGGCTGCGTCTGCGCGAGTCCGCGGCCGCGCTCAGCAAGGACGTGACCGCTGACGCCCCCCTCGACACCGTCAACATCGAGATCACGGTCACGCGGAACTCCCCCGAGGAGGCGGCGCGCATCGCGAACGCCGTGACGTCGAGCTTCCAGCAGGTCGTGAGCTAGATGACGAAGCCGACGAACGGCGATCCCTCGCCCGTGACCCTCACGGTGCTGCGACCGGCGACCGTGCCCGGCGCGCCCGTCTCGCCGAACACGAACCTCAACCTCGCGCTCGGTGTGCTCGTCGGTCTCGCCCTCGGCTTCGGCCTCGCGATCCTGCGCGAGGTGCTCGACACGCGCATCCGCACGATGCGCGACGTGGAGAACATCACGGACGCGCCCATCATCGGCGGCATCTCGTTCGATCCGAACGCGTCGCGGCGTCCGCTCATCGTGCAGGCGGACCCACGGTCGCCGCGCGCGGAGTCCTTCCGCACCCTGCGCACGAACCTGCAGTTCCTCAACGTCGAGGGCGGCCCGCGCAGCTTCGTCATCACGTCCTCGATCGAGTCGGAGGGCAAGAGCACGACCGCGGCGAACCTCGCGATCGCCCTCTCGGACGCGGGTGCGCGCGTCGCGCTCGTCGACGCCGACCTGCGCCGGCCGAAGATCGCCGAGTACATGGGCATCGAGGGCGCGGTCGGCCTCTCCGACACCCTCATCGGCCGGGTCTCGCTCCTGGACGCCCTGCAGACGTGGGGGCGCGGCAACCTCGCGGTGCTGCCGGCGGGCACGACGCCGCCGAACCCGAGCGAGCTGCTCGGCTCGCAGGCGATGCTCACGCTCGTCCGCACGCTCGAGAAGGAGTTCGACACCGTCCTCATCGACGTGCCCCCGCTGCTGCCCGTGACCGACGGAGCGCTTCTGAGCAAGAGTGCGCGCGGGGCGATCATCGTCGTCGCCGCCGGGCGCACCCAGCGGGGGGAGCTCTCCGCCGCCCTCGCCGCGCTCGAGAACGTGGACGCGCGCGTCGCCGGCATCGTCATGACGATGCTGCCGACGAAGGGGCCGGACGCGTACGGATACGGGCGCTACGCCTACGGCCGCTACGGCTACGGCTACGGCACGGATCCGGCGGCCGCGGCCTCGCGATGATGTCGGACGCGCCGTTCCGACTCCTGCTCGTGTGCACGGGCAACGTGTGCCGTTCCCCCACGGCCGCGCAGCTGTTCGCCGCGGCGATCGGCCGGCGTCTCGCCGACCCGGCCGCTCCGTCGTGGGGGAGCACCGGCTCCGCCTTCGGCCTCGCGAGCGCAGGCACGCACGCGCTCGTGGGCGATCCCATGCCGGAGGAGGCGGCCGCGGTCTCGCGCAGCCTCGGCGGCGATCCGGGCGCGCATCGCGCCCGTCAGGTGAGCGCGCCGCTCGTCGAGTCGGCCGACCTCGTGCTCACGATGGCGCGCGCGCACCGCAGCGAGGTCGTCTCCCTCGTGCCGCGCGCGAGCCGCTACTCCTTCACGCTGCGCCAGTTCGCGCGTCTCGCCGCCGCGGCCGCGGACTCGCCCGAGCGGCCGGAGCCGGGCGAGGTCGCCGGCCGGATGCGGCAGGCGGTCGCCCTCGCGGCCGCGCGGCGCGGGTACGCGGAGCCGTTCGATCCTGCCGAGAGCGAGGACATCCTCGACCCCTACGGGCAGGAGCCCGAGGTGTACGAGCGCTCGGGCCGCCAGATCGCCGACGAGGTGCAGGGCATCATGACCGCGTTCGACCGCATCCTCGAGGGAGCGTCCTCATGAGCATCGACCGCGGGGGCCGGCTCCGCGTCCTCCGCCGCCGTCCGGCCGGCGAGCAGTCGAGGACCGGTCGCGTGGTCGCGGCGATCGCGGTCGTCGCATTCCTCCTCGTGGACCTCGCGCTCGTGTGGTTCGCGGTGCGGCAGACGCACCCGCACACAGCCGCCCAGGGCGAGGTGCCCGCCGTCCCGTTGCCGACGCCCTCCGCGTCGACCCCCGCCGTGCCGGCGCAGCAGCAGCCGACGAACGCGAGCCTGCCCGCACCCGCCCCTCAGATCGCGCCCGTGTCGGCGACGGTCGCATGGCGGGTCACGCCCGGCGCGTGCGCGAGCGGCTCGGTGCCCCAGATCGAGCGCACCGAGGATGCGGGCGCGCACTGGACGGCGTCGCCGGTGCGCGAGCTCGACGCGCGGGCGCTCTTCGCGCTCGTCGCGATCGACCCGTCCTCGGTGCGAGCGGTCGCCGGCGTGGGGGCTGCGTGCACGCCGACCGCGATCGAGTCCTTCACACAGGGACAGTTCTGGCGGTCCGCGTCGGAGCCCGTGACCGCGTGGTACCCGGACCCCGCGTCGACGAACGCCGTGCGCACGGTCGAGCGCTCGGTCATGACGCCGTGCACCACCGTCTCCTCCGTCGCCTCGCGCACGCCCGCGGAGGCCCTCGTCGTGTGCTCGAGCGCGTCGGCGCAGTTCACGGCGGACGGAGGCGCGACGTGGCGCGATCCGGCCGGCGGCGCCCACGTCGCGCTCGCGACGGCGACCGGCGACGGCTACCTCGTGGGCGTGCTCGGCGCCGACGGGTGTGCGGGCACCGCGATCGAGGATCTCGACGTGGACGCGGGCTCGCTCGCCCCGCTCTCGTGCGTCGCGGTCGACGCGGCCGCCGCGCCGACCGCGATCGGGGCGAGCGGCTCGGTCGTGTGGCTGTGGAGCGGCGACCGCGTGTCGGTCTCCACGGACGGGGGCCGCACGTGGTCGCCGCAGCCGTGATCGCGGCGCCCGCGTCCGCGCCCGCGGCGTCGGCCCGCGCTCTGCGTGGAGGTTGCCGCCATGTTAATTTGCGACGAACGGGGCTGGCCGCGGCATCCGGGTGCGTTAGAGTTCGAGACGTTCGGGCTCGGATCGTACTGGGAGCGATGGTGGCCGATGGGGGAGAGATGACGCGTCCCGTCATGGAGCGGGCGCACTCATCCGCGTCGCATGCGCGGATGCCTGCACGCGACGACTGGCAGACCGCGTTCGCGCGGCGCCTTGCGATCACCGACCTGCTCGTCGTGGCGTGGGCCGTCGCGGGCACGCAGATCGCGTGGTTCGGCCTGGACGACGCGGACGTGTCGATCCGCGAGCACTTCAGCGACCTCTCGCTCAGCTACTTCGCCGTCTCGATCATCCTCGGCCTCGCGTGGATGGCGGCGCTCGCGGCCTTCGGGACGCGCGACCACCGCATCGTCGGCACGGGCACGACCGAGTACAAGCGCATCGTCGACGCGACGATCCGGCTCTTCGGGGTCGTCGCGATCGTCGCCTACCTGCTCAAGATCGACCTCGCCCGCGGCTACATCATCACGGCCTTCCCGCTCGGGCTGCTCGCCCTCCTCGCCGCGCGGTGGCTGTGGCGCAAGTGGCTCGGGGTGCAGCGGGCGCACGGTGCGTACTCCTCGACCGTGCTGCTCGTCGGGAGCGTCGACTCGGTGCGGCACATCGCGCGCGAGCTCGAGCGCACGCCCGAGGCCGGATATCGCGTCGTGGGGGCGTGCGTGCCGCACAGCGCGCTCGGGGAGGTGCTGCCGGGCACCGCGATCCCGCTCTCGTCGGACCTGGACGACGTCGACCGCATGATGCTCGCGACGGGCGCCGACACGCTCGTCATCACGAGCTCGGACGAGCTGCCGCCGGAGCGGATCCGCGAGCTCAGCTGGTCGCTCGAGCCGGGGCGCCAGCACCTCGTCGTCGCCCCGAGCCTCACCGACATCGGCGGCCCGCGCATCCACACGCGCCCGGTCGCGGGCCTGCCGCTCATCCACGTGGAGACCCCGCGCTACGACGGGCTCAAGAGCGTCTCGAAGCGCACGTTCGACGTCGTCGCCTCGGGCCTGCTCATCGTGCTGCTGTCGCCCGCGCTCGCGCTCATCGCGATGACCGTGCGCCTGAGCACGCCCGGACCGGTGCTCTTCCGTCAGCAGCGCGTGGGCCTCAACGGGGAGACGTTCCACATGCTCAAGTTCCGGTCGATGGTCGTCGACGCGGAGCAGCGCCTCGCCGAGGTCGCCGCCCGTGCCCGCGCCGAGGGCAACGCCGTGATGTTCAAGATGAAGGACGATCCGCGCGTGACGCCGATCGGACGCGTGCTGCGCCGTTACAGCCTCGACGAGCTCCCGCAGCTCTTCAACGTGTTCGCCGGCCAGATGTCGCTCGTCGGCCCGCGACCGCCGCTCGATCGCGAGGTCGCCGTCTACGAGAAGCACGTCCATCGGCGCTTCCTCGTCAAGCCCGGCATCACGGGGCTGTGGCAGGTGAGCGGGCGCTCCAACCTGTCCTGGGAGGACACCGTGCGCTTGGACCTCTACTACGTCGAGAACTGGTCGATCACGGGCGACCTCGTCATCCTCTGGCGCACCATGCGTGCCGTCCTCGCACGGGAGGGGGCGTATTAGCCGGCGACGGGCGGAGGTGCCACGGCGCGGGGCCCGTTCCGACGCTGCCCTCTGGGGGACTCGATGGTGATGCATCGCGAGCCGCGGCCGCGTCGTCGCGTCGTCGGATGGGTGATCGCGGCGGTCGTGGTCGTGCTCCTGGCGTGGGTGAGCTGGGTGACCGTGCGCGCGCTCCTCGCGCGCGACCAGCTGCTGTCGGCCGTGCCCATCGTGCAGTCGATCGAGAAGAACGCCGCCTCGGGCCATCTGGAGACGGTCGCCGCCGACCTGCGCACCGTCCGCCGGCACGCGGACGCGGCCGCCTCGCTCACCTCGGACCCGCTGTGGCGCGCGGCCGAGGTCGTGCCGTGGGCAGGGCCGAACCTGACCGCGTTCCGGCAGGCGGCCGCTGTCGTCGACTCGATGTCGCACAACGCTCTGCCCCCGCTCGTGGACCTCGCCTCGACGATCAAGGTGGACGACTTCCGACCCACCGACGGCACGATTGACCTCGCCCCCATCGAGCACGCGGCGCCCAAGCTCGAGACCGCGTCGGTGCAGATGAAGGCGGCGGTCGTCGAGGCGAACCGGATCGACACGTCCCACACGATCCCGCAGATCGGGAACGCCGTCGACCAGCTCACCGAGGTCGTGGACCGCATCGGGTCGACCGTCGACGCGCTGCACACCGCCGTCACCCTCCTGCCGCCCATGCTCGGGCAGGACGGCCCGCGGCACTATCTGCTGCTGTTCCAGAACAACGCGGAGCTGCGCTCCTCGGGCGGCATCCCGGGGGCGCTCGCGATCGTCACGGCGGACCACGGCAAGCTCTCGCTCACGGCGCAGGCGGCCTCGGGCGACGTCGTGCAGCCGTCGACGCCGATCCTTCCTCTCACGGAGGTGGAGCGCACGCTGTACGGCAACCAGCCGGGCGAGTACATCCAGGACGTCAACCTCGTGCCCGACTTCGCCCGCAGCGGCGAGCTCGCGTCGGCGCTGTTGGCCTCGACGACGGGCCAGCAGGTGGACGGCGTCGTCGGTGTGGACCCCGTCGTGCTCAGCGAGCTGCTCAAGGCCACGGGCCCTGTGAAGCTCGCGGACGGCACGCAGCTCACCTCCGGCAACGCCGTCAAGACGCTCTTGAGCGAGGTGTACTCGCGCTATCGCGTGCCCAAGCAGGAGGACGCGTTCTTCGCCGACGCGGCCGCGCGCTCGTTCGCGGCGCTCACCTCCGGTTCGGCGAGGCCGAGCGAGCTCATGACGGCGCTCACGAAGGGCGTGAGCGAGCGCCGCGTGCTCGTGTGGAGCGCGCACGAGGGCGAGCAGAAGCTCCTAGCGCCCACCGCGCTCGCGGGGGCGCTCCCGACGTCGACGGCGGACACGAGCGCGTTCGGCGTGTACTACAACGACGCGACGGGCGCGAAGATGGACTACTACCTGCGCGACACCGTGGGAGTCGAGTCGGCCGTCTGCCGTGCCGACGGGCGCGTGAGCCTGCGCGTAGGCGTCTCCCTGCACTCGGTCGCCCCCGCGGACGCGGCGACGAGCCTGCCCCCGTACGTGACGGGCGCGGGCGTCTACGGTGTGCCGCCTGGCACCGTGCGCACGCAAGTGACCGTCTACGGCCCGAAGGGGTCGATCGTCGTCGCGGCGTCGCTCAACGGCGAGCAGGTGCCGATCGTCTCTACCGTGGACGACGGGCGCCCGATCGTGCAGATGTTCGTCGACCTCACGCCCGGGCAGACCTCGGCGCTCTCCGTGGAGGTGCTCGCGCCCAAGGGCACGCCGCTCGACGCTTTCGTGGACCGCACCCCGACGGCGTTTCCGACCACGACGCGCGTCGGCGACGCCGAGTGCTCGGCGCTCGGGGTGCGCACGCCCGCGCCGTCGCCCTCACCGTGACTCGTGGGGGAGCTCGCGGAGGTCGACAGCGACTCGCGGAGGTCGGCAGCAGGTCGCGCGGAGGGCCCGGTCCGGGCTCGGCAGCGCGGCGAGAACCCGCTCGGGGTGCTCGGCAGAGCGGCCGAACGATTCCCAGCTTGAGCCAATGTTTACCTCGCGGAAACGTCCAGCGGTTCTCCGATGGCAGTCTTGCGGCTAGAGTGAGCATACGCACTCGCGTAGCCGCTGGGGTGAGGGCCTGGGCGGTCTGCCGATAAGCACTTAGATGGGGAAGTCATGAAGAAGCGCATTTTGGCGACGCTTGTCGTTGCCGTCGCGGCGGCACTAGCCGTCCCAGCGGCGGCCCAGGCGGCTTATGTTCCGGGCGCGACCGCGACCGTCAGCTCGACGTCGGTGGGCCCGGGCGGCTCTTTCACGTTCACCGCCACCGCCGGGTTCTTCGCTCCGGGCGAGCCGGTGCTCCTCACTCTCACGGGTGAGGACGGGGCGTCGGGCACGATCACTGCTGCGGCCGTGACGAGCAAGACGGCGACGCTCACCGCGTCGCCGGAGGGCTCGCTCTCGGCCGTCGTCACTCTTCCGTCCGATGCGACGGGGGCTTACACGATCTCGGCTGTGGGGCAGACCTCCGGTCAGGGCGCAACGCTCACGGTCAACGCGGTCACGAGCTCGGCGACGGGCACGGGAACCGGTGGTGGCCTCGCCGGAACGGGCCAGACCTTCCCGGTCGCGATCGCCTGGTTCGGCGGTGGCGTGCTCATCCTCGGCGTCGCCCTCGTGGTGGTGCTGGGCATCGTGCGCCGCAACCGCACGTCGATGGGCTCCTGAGCCTAGCCGTATTCGCACTGTCGGAGGGGCGGGACCGCGAGAGCGGCCCGCCCCTCCCTCGTTCGTCCCGCCGAAGTGTGAGTTTGTGCGGGTTTCGGGGGCCCGAAACCCGCACAAACTCACACTTCGCGCGCGGTTCGCGCGCCGTGCCGTGGCGTCGTGCGGCGACGGCGCGGCGCGGCCGGAAAAGTCGAAGCCCTCGAACCGATCGGTTCGAGGGCTTCCGCGTCCGAGAGAGCGGACAAGGGTCGGGGTGACAGGATTTGAACCTGCGGCCTCTTCGTCCCGAACGAAGCGCGCTACC